>NZ_JAINFC010000222.1 GCF_020740835.1 Streptomyces sp. UNOC14_S4 | reverse complement strand
CATCTGGGTGGGGCTCCTCATGCTGTCCGCTGGGGCGGTCGACAGGTGATCCGCAGGCGTGAACGGCACCACCGGACTCCGCGGGGAGGGAGTCGGCCTACTGCAGACCCTCACCGCGGCAGCTAAGGAGAAGCAGCCCGTGACGCATGATGCTCAGCACGATAACCGAGCCTGTCGCGCGGCGGACCCCCCGTATCAGCATGCGGGACGCGATCAGCCGGAGAGCAGTCCTGAGAGGCAGCGTGTCCCGGGTGCCGGGAGGGGCTGACGAGGGGAACGGAATTGCTGTCCCTCAAATGATAGACAACCACTCGATTTCATTAATCGTCCGTACGGAGCAGTGACAAGCCGGAGGGGCGGTGCCACATTGCCGCCATGAAACCGGTCTTCTGCACGATCGTGCCGCCCCACATCCTGGACCGCCTCGCCCAGTCGGAGGACCCGGCGGTCCACGAACCGGCACGGCGCACACTCGAACACGACTCCCTCCACCGCACCCGCCGCCGCGTCGTGGCACTCCGCACCACCGCCGCCGAGGCGGCCCCGGCGGCCCTGTCGGACAAGCCCCAGCGGACGATCTTCGACGCCCACCACCAGGAGACGACCCCGGGCACCAAGGTCCACTCGGAGACCGACGGGCCGTCCAAGGACGCCACCGTCAACCGGGCGAACACGGCGCTCGGCGCCACCTTCGACTTCTATCTGAAGGCATACGGCCGGCATTCCGTCGACAACGCCGGGCTGCCACTGAATGCCACCGTGCATTACGGACAGAATTACGACAATGCCTTCTGGGACGGCACCCAGATGGTGTTCGGCGACGGCGACGGACGGCTATTCGGGGACTTCACCATTTCGGTGGATGTCATCGGCCACGAGCTCACCCACGGCGTCACGCAGTACACCGCCAACCTGGAGTACTACGGCCAGTCCGGCGCGCTCAACGAGTCCGTCTCGGACGTCTTCGGCTCGCTGATCAAGCAGTACGCGCTCGGGCAGACCGCTGACCAGGCCGACTGGCTGATCGGCCAGGGGCTGCTGGGGCCCACCATCCACGGCGTGGCGCTGCGCTCGATGAAGGCGCCGGGCACCGCCTACGACGACCCGCAGCTCGGCAAGGACCCGCAGCCCGCGACGATGGACGACTACGTGCGTACCTCGCGCGACAACGGCGGCGTGCACACCAACTCGGGCATCCCCAACCATGCCTTCTACCTCGTGGCCACGGGGCTCGGCGGGCACGCCTGGGAGCGGGCGGGGAAGATCTGGTACGCCACGCTGACCGGCGGCGAGCTGGCCTCCGACGCGGACTTCGCGGAGTTCGCGCGGCTGACGGCGGCGACGGCCCGCAGCCTGTTCGGCGAGGGCGACGAGGTGCAGGCGGTGCTCAAGGCGTGGTCGCAGGTGGGCGTCCCGACCTCGTGAGGCCCGGGCCCTGGGCCTGTCGGCCCTAGGCACGCGGGGCGTGGCGGGTAAGGATGGCGGCATGCGGATTGCCATCATTCGTACCGGCGGTTTCGCCGGCATCGAGCGCCGGGCCGAGCTGGACACGACCGGCCGGTCCGACGCCACCCACATCAAGGCCCTGGCCCACCGGGCCCTGGCGGGCGGGGCCCCGGCGGACCCGCGCGGCGTACCGGACGGCTTCCACTACGAGATCACGGTGGACGGCCGCACGGTGCACTGCGCGGACCCGCACCTCACCCATGACCAGCGAGAACTGATCCAGCTGGTGCTGAAGGAGGGGGCGTGAGCAAGCGCCCCTGAAAGGGGCGCGGGGCTGCATTCGATATGCGGCTCCGCCGCGTGGGCGCGACCAGCACGTCGGGGCCCCGTAAGGGGCGCGGGGAACTGCGCGACCAGCCACAACGGACCCGCAGCCGCCCACGGAGCGCAAGAAGCACCCCGGTAGGCGCACCGGAAGCCCGGGGGCGAAGCCCCCGGACAGAAGCTAGAACCCGAGCTTCCGAAGCTGCTTGGGGTCCCGCTGCCAATCCTTGGCAACCTTCACATGCAGGTCCAGGAAGACCGGGGTACCGAGGAGCGCCTCGATGTGCTTGCGGGACTTCATCCCGACCTCCTTGAGCCGGGAGCCCTTGGGGCCGATGATGATGCCCTTCTGGCTGGGGCGCTCGATGTAGACGTTCGCGTGGATGTCCAGCAGCGGCTTGTCGGCCGGGCGGTCCTCGCGCGGCAGCATCTCCTCGACGACGACGGCGATGGAGTGCGGCAGCTCGTCCCGTACACCCTCCAGCGCGGCCTCACGGATCAGCTCGGCGACCATGACCTGCTCGGGCTCGTCCGTGAGGTCGCCCTCGGGGTAGAGCGCCGGGCCCTCCGGGAGCAGCGGGACGATCAGATCGGCGAGCAGGCCGACCTGCTTGTCGCCGACCGCCGACACCGGGATGATCTCCGCCCACTCGATGCCGAGCTCCTGGCCCAGCTGCTGGATGGCGATCAGCTGCTCCGCGAGCCGCTTGGAGTCCACCAGGTCGGTCTTGGTGACGATCGCGACCTTGGGGGTCTTCTTGATCTCGGCCAGCTCGCTCGCGATGAAGCGGTCGCCGGGGCCGAGCTTCTGGTCCGCCGGGAGGCAGAAGCCGATCACGTCGACCTCGGCCCAGGTGGTGCGCACGACGTCGTTGAGCCGCTCGCCCAGCAGCGTGCGGGGCTTGTGCAGACCGGGCGTGTCCACCAGCACGAGCTGGGCGTCCGGGCGGTGGACGATGCCGCGGACGGTGTGCCGGGTGGTCTGCGGACGGTTGGAGGTGATGGCGACCTTCGTCCCCACCAGTGCGTTGGTCAGGGTCGACTTGCCCGCGTTGGGGCGGCCGACGAAGCACGCGAAGCCCGCGCGGTGGGGGGCCTGGGAAGGGGAGGCGGTACGGTCCATACCGCATATTCTCCCTGATCCCCCGGCGGCCGCCGACCAGCGGCCCGGGCCCGGCGGCCGCTGCCCGGCCGGGCTCAGCCGATCGCCAGGACCTTCGTGAGGAGGGTGCCGTCGGGGCCGGCCAGGAGGATGGTCGTCGTCTCGCCGCCCAGGTCCCGTACGGCCGCGCGGTCCACCGCGGAGACGACGTTCACCTCGGAGACGACGGCCGCGGCCTCCAGCGACTTCGCGCCACTGGCGACGGCCATGGCGACGGCGGTCTGGAGGGCGCTGAGCTTGAGCGAGTCGAGCGCGACGGTCCCGGCCACGTACGTACGGCCGGTCTCGTCGCGGACGGCGGCGCCCTCGCGGACGGCGTTGCGGGCGCGCGCGGAGCGGGCCAGGGTGATGAGCTTGCGGTCTTCGGGGTCCAGCGTCTCCGTCATGAGCGCGAGCATATGCGGGCCCCCGCGACCGGGATCAACCCCTGGAACACGATCTTCATCAGCCCGCCAGGAACATCCCGCCGCGGCGGCCCTCCGGCGAGACGAGCCGCTCGACCTTCGCGGCCGTGCCCGTCTCCGGCACGGGGTTGTGCATCACGATCGTGAGGTCCGGGCGGGCCGGGACGCGCAGGTGGGTGCTCTCGAAGAAGAGCGTGCCGACCAGGGGGTGCTCCATCTCCTTGACGAGCTGCCCGCCGCTCAGCACGTCCCTGCGCGCCCACAGCTCCGTGAATTCCGTGCTCTGCGCCGCGAGCTCGTCGATGACCACCTGGAAGCCCTCGTCGTCCGGGTGCTCCGACCAGGCGGCGCGGAACTGGGCGACGACGCGGCCGGCGTTGTCCTCCCAGTTCGCGGAGCGCGAGCGGTAGACGGTGTCGGTGAAGAACATCGCCAGGCCGTTCTTCACGCACTCCGGGCGGAAGCCCATGACGAGGGAGGCCGCATCGTTGTAGCTGACGATGTTCCAGTACGTGTCCATGATGTGCGCCGGGTAGGGCATCCAGCCGTCGATGAGCCGGTGCAGGCCGTCGCAGAGGTAATCGGTGCCGTAGTCGCTCTCCGGCAGCGGCGGGTTGAGCCCGGCCAAGACGTAGAGGTGGCGCCGCTCCGGGCCGTCGAGCCTGAGCACCCGCGCGACCGCGTCGAGCACCTGCGGCGAGACGGTGATGTCGCGGCCCTGCTCCAACCACTGGTACCAGGAGGCGCCGACCCCGGCGAGAACGGCGACCTCCTCACGGCGCAGACCCGGGGTGCGGCGGCGGGCGCCGCCGTCCGGCAGGCCGACGTCGGCAGGGCTCAGCCTGGCCCGACGGCTCATCAGGAATTCACGGAGTTCCTGACGAAGGCGGGACTTGGCGGTGCCGGTCGTCCGTGGTTCGGGCTGGCTGATGGTCAACGGCTCCCCCTGGGCCTGGTGCTCCAGGCCGCGAGCCTGGTGGCGCGGCCACCAGCATAAGCGCCGTCTCCCCACGGCTATTCCGTACGGCGGAGGGTGGACGGCATGGCGATCGACACGTCCCCCTCACCCACCACGTCACCCACCACGGCCTCCGCAGCTCCTGCGTCTCCCACCTCTCCCACGTCTCCCGCCGAGCGCATGTCCACCCGCTCGAAGCTGATCCTGCTCGTCCTGTGCGCCGCGCAGTTCATCGTCGCGCTCGACTTCTCGATCCTGAACGTGGCGCTGCCCGTGCTCGGTGACGACCTGGGCATGGGCCAGGCCGACCTCCAGTGGGCCGTGACGGCGTTCGCGCTGCCGTCGGGCGGCTTCCTGCTGCTCTTCGGCCGGGTCGCCGACCGCTACGGGCGGCGCAGGCTCTTCCTTGCCGGTCTGGTCCTCTTCACGCTGGCGTCCGTGCTCGCGACGCTCGCCTGGAACCCGGCGGTCTTCCTCGGCGGGCGTGCCCTCCAGGGGCTGGGCGCGGCCGTCGTCGTGCCGACCGGCATGGCGCTGCTGACCACCACCTTCGCCGAGGGGCCGCAGCGCGAGCGGGCACTGGGCATCAGCGGCACGCTGATGTCGCTCGGCTTCACCATCGGCATGCTGCTCGGCGGCGTGCTCACGGACTCGCTGGGCTGGCGGTCCACGATGGGCCTGCTCGCCGTGGCGGGCGTGGGCGTCCTGGCGATCGCGCCCGGCCTGCTGACCGAGTCCCGGCCCGCAGCACGGCCACGGCTCGACATGCCGGGCGCGGTGACCGTGACCGGCGGCCTGCTGGCGCTGATCTACGCGCTCTCGACCGCCGCCCAGCAGGGCTTCGGCCGGACGGACGTGATCGTCTCCCTGGTGGCGGGCGTCGGTCTGCTCGTCGCGTTCGTGGCCGTGGAGGCACGGACGGCCGAACCGCTGGTCTCGCTGCCGATGCTGCGGCGGCGCACGGTCGCCTGGGGCAATCTGGCCGGGCTGACCACCTTCGCGATGATGACCAGCGTCATCTTCCTGCTGACGCTCTACCTCCAGGAGGTGCTGGAGCTCTCCGCGTTCCGCTCAAGCCTGATCTTCGCCGTGCAGGGGCTCTTCGCGGCGCTCGGCGGCATCACCGCACCGAAGGTGATCACCCGCCTGGGGACGCGCACCACGCTGGTGACCGGTCTGCTCGCCCAGGCGGCCCTCACGGCCGGGCTCCTCGGCCTGGACCAGGGCCCGTCGGGCGCGTGGCTGGCCCTGGCCGTGACACCCCTCGCCTGCGTCGGCCACATGTGGGCGATCGTGGCCTACGGCGTCACCGCCACGTCGGGCCTCCCCGACGGCGAACAGGGCCTGGCGACGGGCCTGGTCACCAGCTCCCAGCAGGTGGGCATGACGATCGGCATCCCCCTCCTGAGCGCCCTCGCCTCGGCGCGGGTCGCCACTCTCCGCGACGGCGGATCGGACGCGGCCACCGCCACCCTCGGCGGCATCCACCTGAGCCTGGGCGCGGACGCGGCGGTGGTGGCGGTGGTGGCACTGCTGACGGCGTTCGGCTTGCGGCGACGCGCGGCGTGACGGCGCCGGGCCCGCCCGGCACCGTCGTGATGCTCGCCCGCCTCTGACCGGCAGCATGCGGCGGAAAGCCCCGGCCCGCTCGCAGCGGGCTGGGGTTCGCTGTTTCCGCGAGTGCGTCAGGACTGGTAGGCGTCCAAGAGCTCACGCACTCCAGCGTGGTCCTGGTGCGGCCGGAACCGGGTGAGCGTCCCGTCCACCCATTCGTTCAGGCGGGGGGACGCGGTGTGAAAGCTGAGCGTGGCGGCGCGTTGCGCCGAATCGGTGGCCTCGTCCAGGGCTCCTGCGTCGAGATACGACCCGGCGAGCCAGCAGGCGTACAGACCCACTTCGCGGGCGTGCGTGTCGTCGTACGGAGCGGTCAGCCCTTCGAGGATGGGGACAGCTTTCTTGGGCTGGTGCAGCTCTGCCCAGCACCGGCCCGCCATGATCTGCGTCTCATCCCGGTTGATCCAATAGACACTGTCCGGTTCTTCCACCCGGGCGGTGTCACGGCGGTCGTGTGCCGCTTCGGAAAGGCCCAATGCCCTGTCCACCCCGGAGGTGTCACCGACCCTGGCGCACGCCCAGGCAAGCCTGTCCGAGAGGACGACGGACACGGCGGGCAGGGCATCGCGAGGAGCGTTGGCGATGGATGCCCGAGCCATGTCCACGGCCTCGCGACCCTTGCTCGTGGACGCTGTCAGGTACGACAGCTCCGAGAGGGCGGTCGAGCCGAGGGTGGTATTCCCTGCCTGGTTCGCAGCGCTGGCCGCCGCCTGGGCGTATCGCCGGGCTTGAGGAATACGTCCAGCGTCGAAAGCCGTCCACGACGCGAACTGATAGAGCTCGGCAAGGGCAGACAGCAGGTCACGCGCCACGGCATCGGAGTACGAGCCGTGTGCAGCCATCCCGGCAAGGGACTCGATCTCCGCGACCACCTTCGGGTAGACGCTCACACCACCCGAATAGTCGTCCAAGCGACGCAGGGCGGCAAGTCGTTGACCCGCACGGACGATGTCGGAGCTGCCGATGCGACGGCCCTTCGCCATGGCGGAAGGAGCGGACAGCGCGATGCCGGCGACGGCCCCGGCTCCAAGGAAGACGCGACGATCCACAGGGGGTACCAGCCCTTCCATATCAAGAACATCCGCATCCAGCACGGGTGATTCACCGTAGCCGGACAGGTCGGCACCGAGCACCTGTTCCAGGTAGGGAAGCCAGTCTTCCGGGTGTCGGATGCCCTTTTCCCAGCGGTACACGTAGTGCGCGGTGGCGGTGCCCGTTCGTTTCCCTTCGTCCCCCCACCTGGTGACGTTCAGCTGCCGCGCCAATCCGGCCTGGGTGAGCCGCTTCCTTGCGCGCAGTTCACGAATTGTGTCGCCGATGCCCACAACTACCCCTTTGCTCTCCTGGCATACGAGAGGCATGGAAGAGGCATACAGCCTGGCATCTATCGACTTGCCCCGCTGAGGCGTTGACTGAACATGACTCCCTCGATCTTGAGGGAGAGCGACCGGGAACCCCCGGGGCCGTGGCGTCGGCCCGGGGGCATGGACCACCCGAAAGAGAGGCAGGCAGCCATGCGAGAGCATACGCAGGAGCAGCCCAGAACGGACAGCGGAGCGCGAATCGATCAGGGCGTGCCCAGTCGCCCTTCTGTCGTGGAGTCCGTGCCGGTCCCGTCCCCGCCGGTGATCTCCCTGCCGCTGTCGTCGGCCATCGGCTCCATCCACTACGTGGACTGCGGCGAGTGCGTCAGCCTGCTCGAAGCGCGGGGACGATGCCGGGCACGCGACGACGAGGCAGGGATGCGCAGGATCGACGCCGACCTGACGGCGCACTGCGCCAAGCGGCACGCACACGAGCGGACGCCCGAGTGGCAGCCGCAGCACGGTGACTTCGCCGTCGACACCTCGGCGGGTGAACCCGTCGCGGGTCAGGTCGTCGGATGGGACGGCACGGAAGCGATCCTGTGCACGCCCGGCGAGAAGACGCCCCGGCACACGGCCGCCTTCCGCCGGGCCACAGTCGCCGAGGAACTGTCGGTCAAGACCGCCCTCCGCCACCCGTGGGAGAGGGCGCGATGATCTACCAGAACCTGCCACCCATCGTCGGCCTCGCGCAGGAGGCGCCCGGCGAGTGCCTCACCTGCGCCGCCTTCCGCCGCGGTATCGAACGCACGGAGAAGAACGGCAACAGCTACGGCGCCGCCGCGTACCGCCGTGGCCTGGAGCGACACCAGGAGCTCCTCCCGCACGACCGGATCGGCGACGCCGCCGGACGCGCGGGGGCAGGGCCCCGTCCGGCCGTCACCGGTCACGACCCGACCGGATCGGGTCAAGTCGCCTACTGAGAAAGGAGGAGCTGTCGGCGATCGGCGGACAGGTACAGACCGGAAGAGCATCATCACCGGCATGAGCGATGTGAGGTTTCCCCGATGGTCGGCCAGGCACGCCCCACACGCGACGGCCAGAGCCAGGAGCGGTCACGCCGAGGGTGGAACACCATCATGAGTGACGCCCTCTGCCCCGGGCCGCATCAGATCTGCAAGGCGTGCAGGGGTGAGGGAACCAGCGTCATGCCCACTCTGTACGTGAACCGTTTCGGAGAGGCCGGGAGCCTGCCGACGCCCCACAGCTGTCCGCACTGTCGCGGGCGGGGTCTGTTCTGCAAACAGTCCGCCCCGTGCACGGACGACGACAGCGACGACGTCATCGGACCGGACGACCTGCCGCCCGTGTGACATACCGCGCCCCGGCAGGCGAAGAGACCACCGGGGCGTGTCCGACAGAAAGGGGCCGGGGCAAAGCCCCGGCGCTCCGTTACGGCAGGTAGTACATCGGGTTCGGCAGCTTGTACGTGTGGGTGGCGTAGCCGCCCTGGAGGTCGCTGTACTGGTCGCCGAAGTTGGCGACGATCTGGTAGCCCTGCGACTCGATGTGCTTGCGCGTGCCGGACTTGAACTGGACCGTCGTGCAGGAGGCGCCGCACGACAGGTACGCCGGGGGCGTCTTCTTGTTCTTCAGGTAGAAGTGCGCGCGGTCGGCGGCCGGCTTGTAGCCCGCGTTCTTGAGGTTGCGGACGCTCCAGTCGCGCTGGTGCTCGTCGCGGCCGGTCACGAAGAAGACCGTGACACCCTTGGACTGCGCCCAGTTGACGAGCTGCGGCATGCCGAAGACCGGACCCATGTCCGTGGACTTCAGGTACGCGTCCTGGGACTCCGGCGTGAAGTGGAAGCCCTGCTGGAGCTCGTAGTTGTAGGTGAGCAGCGTGGTGTCGTCCACGTCCAGGACGATCGCGGGCTTCTTGGCGCCCGCGCCCGCGCCCTTCTTGCCCGTGGTGTTCTTGACCGCGCGCTCGATCTGCGCCTTGGCCTTCTTCTGGATGTCCGCGAGCTGCTTGGCGTAGTTGCTGTCCGGCGACGCGTAGTGCTGGCCCGCCTTGTCCACGGTGTCGCCGTAGTACGCCTTGATCTTGTCCTCGACCTTGGTGAGGTTCGGGATCTCCTTGTCCGTGCGCGGCGTGGCGTGGTCGGCGCTGGCGGCGCCCGCCGTGTAGAGACCGGCGCCGATGGCGACGGCCGCCGTGGCGGCGGCGATGCGGACGCGCTTGCGCTTGAACGAGAGCGAGGGCTGCACGGAAGGACTCCTGGAGAACAAGGGTGGGTGCAGCGCGAAACTAGAAGGTTTGGCGGGGTCCGGTCAAGGGTATGGCGGTGTGTTTTCCGTGCCTTTTCCGTGCCTTTCTACGTGTCTACGCGCGGAGAACCCTGCCATGGGTAAAGCGCCGGGCCCGGGCGCACCCGAGGCCCGACGCCGTCACACCGCCGTGATCTCCTGTCGGCGAGCCGCGGAGCCCCCGCTTCCGCTTCCGCTGAAGCCCGCGCGGTCCAGGATGCGGCTCGCCGCCGCAGGGGAGTCGACCAGCGGGTGCAGGGCCAGCGCGCGGAGTGCCGCCTTGCGGTCGTGGTGCACGGCCGCGTCGATCGTGGCCCGTTCCACCGCCTTGAGCTGGAACATCAGTCCGAGCTGGTGCTCGCTGAGGGGGGCGCACGCCAGGGGTCTGGCGCCGTCGGCGCCCACCTCGCACACCGTCTCGACGATGGCCTGCCGGTCCAGCTCCGGGACGGTCGTGCCGTTGGGCACGTTGAGGATCAGCCGGGTGCGCTCGTCGCGGGCGATGGCCCGCATCAGGGCCAGCGCCACCTGGTCGTAGCCGCCGCCGTCGAGGTCGCACGAGTCGCGCTGCCAGCCGCCGGTCACGGCACGGCTCTCCGCCATATAGGTCTCCTCGCGGTGCAGCCGGGTGCGCTCCCACAGCGAGTACGCCTGCTCGGGTGACGCGTTCGCCGCGTCGAAGAACCCGCCCTGCTGCTGGTCGAGGAACTCGCCCCGGGTCTCGGCCGCTTCGAGCACCGACCGCAGGGTCTCCCTGCGGAAGTAGTAGTAGTGCAGGTACTCGTTCGGCAGCACCCCCAGGACCTGGAGCAGCTCCCGGCCGAAGAGCTTGCCCTCCTCGAAGGAGGTGAGGGCGTCCCCGTTCGCCAGGAGTTCGGGCAGGAGTTCCCTGCCGTCCATCCTCAACGACCGCAGCCAGCCCAGGTGGTTGAGCCCCACGTAGTCGAACGTCACCCGCTCGGGGTCGGCCCCCGCGGCGCGGGCCGCGCGCCGTACCAGCCCCACGGGTGAATCGCAGATCCCGATGACCCGTTCACCCAGCACCTCCGCCATCGCCTGGGTCACCATCCCGGCCGGATTGGTGAAGTTGATGACCCAGGCGTCGGGGGCCACCGCCGCCACCCGTTCGGCGATGCGCAGCGCCTCCGGGATCGTCCGCAGCCCGTACAGCACACCGCCCGCGCCGACGGTCTCCTGTCCCAAGACGCCTTCGCCCAAAGCCATCCGTTCGTCCCGCACCCGGCCGGCCGTACCGCCCACCCGGATGGCGGAGAAGACGAAGTCCGCGCCGCGCAGCGCCTCGTCGAGGTCGCGGGCGATCCGCACCTCCGGCGCGCCGGGCACGTCCTCCGCCTGTGCGGTCAGGACCGACTCGATGACGCGCAGGCGCATGGAGTCCGTGTCGTAGAGCACGAGTTCGGTCATACGGCCGGGGGTGTCCCGCCGCGCGTCCTCCAAGAGGGCCCGGTGCACCAAAGGCACCCGGAAACCGCCACCGCCGAGAATCGTCAGCCTCATGGAACGGAACGTATCGCAGCATCGGGCAGACTGTCCGGACCCGCACCCCGCGAGAGGAGCAGCGCGAGCATGACGATCACTTCGCCTCATGCAGCACCGGACCCGACCGTTCCGGACGAGGACGCGCGGGGAGGTGACGGCCGCGCACGGGAGCACGCGCGGGACCGTTCGCCGGGGTGTACGCAGGGGTGCACGCAGGGCGGCGCCGAGGGTACGGGCGGCCGTACGGTGCCCCCCGTCCTCGACCCCCTCGCGGAGGTGCGCGCCGAGGGCGACCCGGAGACCGACGTCTATCTGACGGGCACCGTCTTCCTCGACATCATCTTCACCGGCCTGGACTCCGCGCCCGTCCGGGGCACCGAGTCCTGGGCCCGCGGCATGGGCTCCAGCCCCGGCGGCATCGCCAACATGGCGACCGCGCTCGCCCGGCTGGGGCTGCGCACCTCGCTGGCCGCCGCGTTCGGCGACGACATGTACGGCGAGTACTGCTGGGAGGCGCTCTCCCGAGGTGAGGGCATCGACCTGGGGCTCTCCCGTACCGTGCCCGGCTGGCACTCGCCGGTCACCGTCTCCATGGCCTACGAGGGCGAGCGGACGATGATCTCCCACGGGCACGAGGCCCCGCCGCCCGAGGAGCCCGCCCC
>NZ_JAINFC010000221.1 GCF_020740835.1 Streptomyces sp. UNOC14_S4 | reverse complement strand
GCCGGGCCCCCCGGACCCCGCGCTGCTGGCGCGGGCGCTCGACGAGCTGGAGCGGATGGTGGGCCTGGAGCCGGTCAAGCGGCAGGTGCGGGCCCTGTCGGCACAGCTGCACATGGCACGGCTCCGGGCCGGGCAGGGGCTCCCCGTGCAGCCGCCCAAGCGCCACTTCGTCTTCTCCGGCCCCTCGGGCACCGGCAAGACCACGGTCGCCCGCATCCTCGGCCGGGTCTTCTACGCGCTGGGGCTGCTCGGCGGCGACCATCTGGTGGAGGCGCAGCGCGCCGACCTGGTCGGCGAGTTCCTGGGACAGACCGCGGTCAAGGCCAACGAGCTGATCGACTCCGCCCTCGGCGGGGTGCTCTTCGTCGACGAGGCGTACAGCCTCTCCAACTCCGGCTACAGCAAGGGCGACGCCTACGGCGACGAGGCCCTCCAGGTGCTGCTCAAGCGTGCCGAGGACAATCGCGACCGCCTGGTCGTCATCCTCGCCGGCTACCCCGAGGGCATGGACCGGCTGCTCGCCACCAACCCCGGCCTGGGCTCGCGCTTCACCACCCGGGTGGACTTCCCCAGCTACCGTCCCGGCGAGCTGACCAGGATCGGCGAGGTGCTGGCCGCCGACAGCGGCGACCGGTGGGACGAGGAGGCGCTGGACGAGCTGCGCAGCATCAGCGCCCACGTGGTCGAGCAGGGCTGGATCGACGAGCTGGGCAACGGCCGTTTCCTGCGCACCCTGTACGAGAAGAGCTGCGCGTACCGCGACCTGCGCCTGTCCGGATACGCGGGCACCCCGACCCGGGACGACCTCGCCACGCTCCGCCTGCCGGATCTGATGCAGGCGTACGGCGAGGTCCTCTCCGGGCCGGGGTGGTCGTCACCGCGGCGCACGTCACGCGACCCGCAGGACCCTCCGTGAGCCGGGCCGGGCCCCTCAAAAGAGCTCGGCCCGCCACTGGAGCTCAGCCCGTCATGACGCTGCGCTCCCTGACCGTCAGCACCTCCTGGGGCTCACGGGGCACCAGGGTCTCGACGCGGAGGCCGTCCGCCGCGCTCCGGGCGGCTCCGGCCGCCTCGGGCACCTCCTGGTCCCGGTGCGCGGGGTCGCGCACCTCGCCGACGAGCATCTCCAGGACGTCCTCCAGCGCGACCAGGCCGAGCACCTTGCCGGAGGCGTCGGCGACGGCCGCCAGGTGTGCGGCGGCGCGCCGCATCACGGTGAGCGCGTCGTCCAGCCGGAGCTCGGCACGCAGGGTCTCGACCCGCCGCCAGACGCGCTGGGGCACCGCGCGGTCGCGGTCCTCCAGGTCCAGCACGTCCTTGACGTGCAGATAACCCATGCAGGCACCGCCGGGGCCGACCACCGGGAAGCGCGAGTAGCCGGTCCGTACGGTCAGCTCCTCGATCTGCCGGGGTGTGACGGTCGGGGCCACCGTGACCAGCGCCGCCGGGTCGAGGAGGACGTCGGTGACCGGGCGGCTGCCCAGCTCCAGCGCGTCCTCCAGCCGCTCCTGCTCGGCCGGTTCGAGGAGACCGGCCTGACGGGAGTCCTCGACGAGGCGGTTGAGCTGCTCGCTGGTGAACACCGCCTCGACCTCGTCCTTGGGCTCGACCCGGAACAGCCGGAGCACCCCGTGCGCGCAGGCGCCGAGGAGGGCGGTGACCGGCCTGCACAGCCGGGCGAAGGCGACGAGCCCCGGCCCGAGCCAGAGCGCGGCGCGGTCGGGGGCCGACATGGCGAGGTTCTTCGGCACCATCTCGCCGATGACCAGGTGCAGGAAGACCACGAGGGCCAGGGCGATCACATAGCCCAGCGGATGGATCAGCCCCTCGGGCAGCCCCACCGCGTGGAAAGCGGGCTCCAGCAGCCGGGCCACCGTGGGCTCGGCGACCGCGCCGAGCGTCAGCGAGCAGACGGTGATGCCGAACTGCGCGGCGGCCATCATCTGCGGCAGGTTCTCCAGGCCGGTCAGCACCGTGCGGGCCCGCGCCGAGCCCTCGGCGGCCCTGGGCTCGATCTGGCTGCGGCGCACGGACACGAGCGCGAACTCGGCACCCACGAAGAAACCGTTGGCGAGCACCAGCACCACGGCGAGCAGGAGTTGCAGCAGGCTCATCGCTGCTCCCCCTGCACGGTGACGAGCACCGGGGCCGTGTGGACGAGCCGTACCCGCTCGGCGCGGTGGTGCGCCACCCGCCGTACGGAGAGCCGCCAGCCCGGCAGTTCGGTGGTGTCACCGGGCGCGGGAATCCGGCCGAGGAGGCCGGCGACCAGGCCGGCCACCGTCTCGTACGGGCCGTCGGGCGCCTCCAGGCCGATGCGGCGCAGCGCGTCGACGCGGCAGGCGCCGTCGGCGTCCCACGCCGAGCGGCCGTCCTCGCAGGCGACGGGCGCCAGTTCGGGCCGGTCGGCGTCCTCGGCGTCGTGCTCGTCGCGCACCTCGCCGACGAGCTCCTCGACGATGTCCTCCAGGGTGACCACGCCCGCCGTGCCGCCGTACTCGTCGACGACGACGGCTATGGGCTGCTCGCTGCGCAGCTGCTCCAGGAGCGGCTGTACGGGGAGGGTCTCCGGCACGAGCAGGGGCGGCACGGCGATCCGGCCGACCGGGGTGCGCAGCCGGTCGTCCGCGGGGACCGCGAGGGCGTCCTTGAGGTGGACCATGCCGACGACCTCGTCCAGGCGCTCCCGGTAGACGGGAAAGCGGGAGAGGCCGGTGGCACGGGTGAGGTTGAGGACGTCCTCGGCGGTCGCGGTGGACTGGAGGAAGCTGACCTTCACCCGGGGGGTCATGACGTGCTGGGCCGTGAGGTCGCCGAGCGAGAGGGTGCGGACGAACAGGTCGGCGGTGTCCTGCTCCAGGGCGCCCGCGCGGGCCGAGTGGCGTGCGAGGGAGACGAGTTCGCCCGGGGTGCGGGCGGAGGCCAGCTCCTCGGCGGGCTCGACGCCCATGGCCCGTACGAGCCGGTTGGCGACCGCGTTGAGCAGGGTGATCACGGGCCGGAAGAGGTGCGAGAAGGCGTGCTGCGGCCCGGCGACGAACCGCGCGACCTGGAGCGGCCGGGAGACCGCCCAGTTCTTGGGCACGAGTTCGCCGATCACCATCTGGACGGCGGAGGCCACCAGCATGCCGACGACCACGGCGACGCCGGGCGCGGCGCCCGAGGGCAGCCCGGCGGCGGTGAGCGGTCCGGTGAACAGGGTGCCCAGGGCGGGCTCGGCGAGCATGCCGACCACCAAGGAGGTGATGGTGATGCCGAGTTGGGTGCCCGAGAGCTGGAAGGAGAGCTCGCGCAGGGAGGCGACGACGGTGCGGGCGCGGCGGTCGCCGTCGGCGGCGGCCCGTTCGGCCTCCGGCTTCTCCACGGTCACCAGGCCGAACTCGGCGGCGACGAAGAAGCCGTTCGCGAGGATGAGGAGCAGTGCTGCCATGAGCAGCAGCAGGGACAGGGTGACGCTCATGCCGCCGCCTCCTGATCAGGGTGGGCGGCGGCGCAGGTACTGCAGGACGATCCGTCCATTGCCGGAGGGAGTCACTCCTCGGTTCGCAGGTGCCCCGCGGGCCGCGGGC
Organism: Streptomyces sp. UNOC14_S4; assembly: GCF_020740835.1. Classification (GTDB taxonomy): domain Bacteria; phylum Actinomycetota; class Actinomycetes; order Streptomycetales; family Streptomycetaceae; genus Streptomyces. Next base: position 8,126 of record NZ_JAINFC010000221.1, on the reverse strand, counting down.
TGCGCGGCGGTGGTGCGGTGTGCGGGGCGGGGCACGGTGTGTACCCGTGGCACCAGAGTAATCAAGGACGCGCGATCAGGGGACGACGGTCTTCCGTCAGGTCGGTCACCCGTCGGCGCGTTCCCGGTACCTTCCCGGTATCAGCCGGTGTCGGTCCGCGTCAGTCGGCGGCGGGTCGCGCGGTGCCGTGGGCCTCGGTGAGGGCCCGCAGGGCGCGGGCGTCGGCGACGGCCCGCTCCTTGGCGATGCCCGGCTGGATGCCCATGGCGGGCAGGGTGGTGCCGTCGGAGAGGTCGAGGCGGACCCAGGGGTCGCCCGCGCGCAGGTTCACGCGGACGATCTGGGCCCAGGCCAGCCGCCGGGTCGTGACCAGATTGACGACGGTGACGCCGTCCTCCGTGGCGACGATCCGGGGGCGGGCCAGCATCCAGATCACGCCGAACACGACGAGCCCGGCGCCGGTGAACGTGGCCCGGTCCCCCGCGCTGAAGCCGTGGGTCAGCCAGGCCCCCGCCGTGATCACGACGAACAGCGCGGTGCCGAGGCTCAGCAGCACGGCCCGGGTCACGGTGGGGCGGAAGGTGACCGGAAGCTCCGGCAGGGGGGTGGACACGGCGTACGTCACTCTCGGCGTCGGCGGGACTCGCGTGCGGGGGCGGGGCCCGTCCTACAGGCGGCAGGCGTGGATGTTGGTGGTGAGGATGGCGCGGGCGCCGAGGTCGTAGAGCTCGTCCATGATCCGCTGGGCGTCCTGGGACGGGACCATGGAGCGGACGGCGACCCAGCCCTCGTGGTGCAGCGGGGAGACGGTGGGCGACTCCAGGCCGGGGGTGAGGGAGACGGCGCGCTCGACGTGCTCCACGCGGATGTCGTAGTCCATCATCACGTAGCGGCGGGCGACGAGAACGCCCTGCATACGGCGGAGGAACTGACGCACCTTGGGGTCGTCCACCGGGGCGCCCGCGCGGCGGATGACGACCGCCTCGGACTCCAGGATCGGCTCGCCGATGATCTCCAGGCCCGCGTTGCGCAGGGTGGTGCCGGTCTCCACGACGTCGGCGATGATCTCGGCGACGCCGAGCTGGATGGCGGTCTCGACGGCGCCGTCGAGGTGGACGACGGAGGCGTCGACGCCGTTGTCGGCGAGGTGCTTGGTGACCAGGCCGGAGAAGGAGGTGGCCACGGTCATGCCGCCGAACTCGCTGACGTCCTCGGCCGTGCCCGGCCGGGTGGCGTAGCGGAAGGTGGACCCGGCGAAGCCGAGCTGCATGATCTCCTCGGCCTGCGAGCCCGAGTCCAGCAGCAGGTCCCGGCCGGTGATGCCGATGTCGAGTCTGCCGGAGCCCACGTAGACGGCGATGTCGCGGGGGCGGAGGAAGAAGAACTCGACGTCGTTGGCGGAGTCGACCAGGACCAGTTCCCTGCGGTCCTTGCGCTGCCGGTAGCCGGCCTCATGGAGCATCGCCGACGCAGGCTCGGAGAGAGAACCCTTGTTGGGAACGGCGATGCGCAGCATGAGGTCGTTTTCCTTCGTGCGGGGGATTGCTGGGGGGATGTGCTGCTCACGGAACCAATGGGATTACGGGAGCAACGTGACGAACGGTCCGAAGCAGGGTGAACGGTGTCCGTCAGAGGTGAGCGTATACGTCGTCCAGGGAGATTCCCCGGGCGACCATCATCACCTGAACGTGGTAGAGGAGCTGGGAGATCTCCTCGGCGGTGGCGTCGGCGCCCTCGTACTCGGCGGCCATCCACACCTCGGCGGCCTCCTCGACCACCTTCTTGCCGATGGCATGGACGCCCTTGCCCACCAGTTCGGCGGTGCGGGAGGTGGCGGGGTCGCCGGTGGCGGCCTTCTGCTGGAGCTCGGTGAAGAGCTCCTCGAACGTCTTCTTGGACATGGTGGTCCTACCCTACGCCGGTCCCCGCGCGCTTCAGTGCCAGGGCTCGGACAGCGAGCGCAGCGTCGCGGCGGTGGCGACGGCCGCGGTGACCGCCTCGTGGCCCTTGTCCTCCGCCGAGCCGTCCAGGCCGGCCCGGTCCAGCGCCTGTTCCTCGGTGTCGCAGGTGAGGACGCCGAAGCCGACCGGGACGCCGGTGTCGGCGGAGACCTGGGCGAGGCCCTGGGTGACGCCCTGGCACACGTAGTCGAAGTGGGGGGTGCCGCCGCGGACGACGACGCCGAGGGCGACGATCGCGTCGTAGCGGCGGCCCGCCAGGACCTTGGCGGCGACGGGCAGTTCCCAGCTGCCCGGGACGCGCAGCAGCGTCGGCTCGTCGATGCCCAGCTCGTGCAGGGCGCGCAGGGCGCCGTCGACGAGTCCGTCCATCACCTTCTCGTGCCACTGCGCGGCGATCACGGCCACACGCAGGTCCTGACAGTTCCGCACACTCAGCTCGGGGGCGCCCTTGCCGCTCAACGTTGCTCCTCGGATGGGGTAAGTGAAGGTATGGGTCGTATGTCCGGGCGGGTCACTGGTTGCCGCAGGCGGACACCGGGTCGGCGTCGAGCCAGGGCAGGTCGTGGCCCATGCGGTCGCGCTTGGTCCGCAGGTAGCGGAGGTTGTGCTCACCGGCCTGGACGGGCATGGGCTCACGGCCGGTGACCTTGAGGCCGTGCCGGACCAGGGCGGACGTCTTGTCGGGGTTGTTGGTCAGCAGCCGCAGCGAGCGCACCCCCAGGTCGGCGAGGATCCGGGCGCCCGCCGCGTAGTCGCGGCCGTCGGCGGGGAGCCCGAGTTCGAGGTTGGCGTCCAGCGTGTCGCGGCCGTCCTCCTGGAGCTCGTAGGCGCGCAGCTTGGGCAGCAGGCCGATGCCGCGCCCCTCGTGCCCGCGCAGGTAGAGGACGACGCCGCGGCCCTCGGCGGAGATCCGGTCCAGGGCGGCGTGCAGCTGCGGGCCGCAGTCGCAGCGCAGCGAGCCGAAGACGTCACCGGTGAGGCACTCGGAGTGGACGCGTACCAGGACGTCCTCGCCGTCGCCGATCTCGCCCGCTACGAGGGCGATGTGCTCGACGCCGTCGACGGTGGAGCGGTAGCCGAAGGCCCGGAAGTCGCCGTGGGCGGTGGGCAGCCGGGTCTCGGCCTCGCGGCGGACGGTGGGTTCGCTGGCGCGCCGGTGGGCGATGAGGTCCTCGATGGAGATGATCGCCAGGCCGTGCTTGCGGGCGAACGGGACCAGCTCGGGCAGCCGCAGCATGGCCCCGTCCTCGCCCGCGATCTCCACGATGGCGGCGGCGGGGCGCAGCCCGGCGAGGCGCGCGAGGTCCACGCCCGCCTCGGTGTGGCCGTTGCGCACCAGGACGCCGCCGGGCCGGGCGCGCAGCGGGAAGACGTGGCCGGGCCGGACGAGGTCGCCGGGGGCGGTCGCGGGGGCGGCGAGCAGCCGGATGGTGGTGGCGCGGTCGGCGGCGGAGATCCCGGTCGTGACGCCGTGGGCGCGGCTCGCGTCGACGGAGACGGTGAAGGCCGTGCGCATGGACTCGGTGTTGTCGTCGACCATCTGCGGCAGGTCGAGCCGGGCGAGGTCCGGCTCCTCCATGGGCACGCAGATCAGGCCGCGGCACTCGCTCATCATGAAGGCCAGGATCTCGGTGGTGACCTTCTCGGCCGCGACGACGAGGTCGCCCTCGTTCTCGCGGTTCTCGTCGTCCACGACGACGACGGGCCGGCCCGCCGCGATGTCGGCGATGGCGCGCTCGACCGGGTCGAGGGTGAGGTCCTCGGCCGGGTACCAGCTCTGCAGGGCGGTCATGAGGAGAGGGCTCCTTCCAGTGCGGGCTGCGTGCCCTCGCCCGTACGGACGCGGGAGCGCAGCCACCAGTCGCGCATGCCCCACAGGACGAGCGCGAAGTAGACGACGTAGACGAGGCCGGAGAAGGCGAGGCCGCTGCTGAAGGCGAGCGGCACGCCGACGACGTCCACGAGCAGCCAGGCGAACCAGAATTCGACGAAGCCGCGGGCCTGGCAGACCATCGCGGTGAGCGTGCCGACGAAGATGTAGGCGTCCGGCCAGGGGTTCCAGGACAGTCCGGGCACGGCGCTGAAGAGGCCGCCCACGGCGAGCGTGCCCGCGGCGGTGCCCGCGATCAGCGCGGCGCGCTCGCGCCAGGAGGCGAAGCGCACGGCGATCGAGCCGTCCTGGGCGTCCTGCCTGCCGCGCCGCCACTGCCGCCAGCCCCACACGGCGACGCCGATGACGAGGAGCTGCTTGCCGACGCCGCCGCTGAGGTGGGCGGAGAGGTAGGCGGCCACGAGGATCACGCCGGAGGCGAGCTGGGCGGGCCAGGTCCATAGGGAGCGCCGCCAGCCGAGGGCGAGTGCGGCGAGGCCGACCGTGTTGCCGATCATGTCGGACCAGATGACGTGCTGGCCGAAGACGGTGAACGCCTCGCCGTTGAGCCAGTTCAGCGCGGTCACTGTGCCTTCTCCGTCTTCTCCGTACGGTCGTCGCGGCCGTCGCGGCCGTCGCCCAGCAGCCGCTCGACGTACTTGGCCAGGACGTCGACCTCGAGGTTGACGGGGTCGCCGGTCCGCTTGATGCCCAGGGTGGTGAGCTGGAGGGTGGTGGGGATGAGGCTGACGGTGAAGTGGTCCGCACCCGCCTCGACCACGGTGAGGCTGATGCCGTCGACGGTGATGGAGCCCTTGTCGACGACGTAACGGGCGAGCTCCGCGGGGAGGGCGATCTTCACGATCTCCCAGTGCTCGCCGGGCACCCGTTCGAGGATGGTGCCGGTGCCGTCGACGTGGCCCTGGACGAGGTGGCCGCCGAGGCGTCCGCCGAGTGCCATGGGCCGCTCCAGGTTCACCCGGGAGCCGACGGCGAGGGCGCCGAGGCTGGAGCGCTTGAGGGTCTCCGCCATCACGTCCGCGGTGAACTCGCCGTCCGCGGTGTCCACGACGGTGAGGCAGACGCCGTTGACGGCGATCGAGTCGCCGTGCCGCGCGCCGTCGGTGACGAGGGGGCCGCGCAGCCGGAACAGCGAGGAGTCGCCGCGGTTCTCGACGGAGACGACCTCGCCCAGCTCTTCGACGATTCCGGTGAACACTGTCAGTTCTCCTCAGGGGCGGTGGTGGAGGTGGTGGTCGATGCGGTGGGGGTCGCGGTGATCCGCAGGTCGGGGCCGAGGCGGGCGACGTCGGTCACGTCCAGGCGCAGGGCGTGGGCGATGGTGCCGATGCCCGCGTCGCCCAGGGCGGCCGGCCCGGCGCCGAGCAGCGCGGGCGCGAGGTAGCCGACGACCCGGTCGACGGCGCCCGCGGCGACGAACGAACCGGCCAGGGCCGGGCCGCCCTCCAGCAGGACGGAGCGGATGCCGCGCCCGTACAGCTCGGTGAGCAGGGCGTGGACGTCGAGGCCGGTCCCGTCGTGGGGCAGCCGTACGACGTCGACGCCGGGCAGGTGGCGGGTGTCGGCGTGCTCGCCGACGGCGATCAGGGTGGGCGCCGCGTCGTCGAGGACGCGGGCGCCGGGCTTGACCGAGGCGTGGGTGTCGAGGACGACCCGCAGCGGCTGGGTGACGTCTTCCGCACCGCGTACGGCCAGGTGGGGGTCGTCGGCGCGGAGGGTGCCCGCGCCCACGACCACGGCGTCGGCCTCGGCGCGCAGCCGGTGGACGTCCGCGCGGGCCTCGGCGGAGGTGATCCAGCGGCTGGTGCCGTCGGCGGCGGCGCTGCGGCCGTCGAGCGTGGCGGCGTACTTCCACAGGACGAAGGGGCGGTGGCGCAGCACGGCGGTGAGCCAGGCGGCGTTGCCCGCGGCGGCCTCGTCGGCGAGCAGCCCGCCCTCGGTGTCGATCCCGGCGGCGGCGAGGGCGGCCGCGCCTCCGCCGGCGGTCGGGGTGGGGTCGGCGACGGCGTAGACGACACGGGCCACGCCCGCGTCGATCAGCGCCTGGGCACAGGGGCCCGTGCGGCCGGTGTGGTTGCAGGGTTCGAGGGTCACGACGGCGGTGCCGCCGCGGACGTCGTGGCCGGACGCGGCCGCGTCGCGGAGCGCCTCGACCTCGGCGTGCGGCGCGCCCGCGCGCCGGTGCCAGCCCTCGCCGACGGTGCGGCCGTCGGCGTCCAGGAGGACACAGCCGACGACGGGGTTGGGGCTGGTGGACCCGAGGGCACGGGCTGCGAGTGCGACGGCACGGCGCATCGCGTCGGTCTCGACGGTGCTCTCTCGGGTGGCCACCGGGTCCTCCTGCCTCTTCGGGCACGGACTCCGGGGCTGTCGTACGGGACGACGGATCGAGCGGGAACGCCACCGGGATGCACGGGTGCCGCGAAGGGAATCCGGCACCGGAATGCGATGCGGATCACCCCACGGGGTGCGCCGGGTGTACGAGCCCGCCGCGCACTGCCTCCCATCCGGACTTTAACCGTCGGTCCAGGAATTTCACCTGGTCAACCGGCCGCTGGCTGCGGCCGGGTCGCGGACTGTAACCGCCGGTTCGGAATTTCACCGACCCCGGAGTGCGCTGCGTTCGAAAACGTATGTAGGTCTGCTGCATAGCGTCTGACCTGCACGTTCCATGAACACTGCAGGTCCGACGCCTTTGAGCGTACGCCGACGCCCCGCGTGGTGTCCACGGTGATACTCCTCGCACGGACGGGCGGGGATGCCGATCGGGTAAATCGGGTAATCGGCTCACACGGCCCGGGCCGGTCCGGGAGGATGCGCGTCCATGGGCCCGGAGAGCGTGCAGAAGGCGGAGCAGGCGGGGGGCACGGACAGCGGGGCGGCCCGGTTACGCCGGGCGCGGTACGCGGTGGCGGCGGTGTTCGCGGTGCACGGCGCGGTCACGGGCAATTTCGCGACCCGCATCCCCTGGGTCCAGGGGCACGCGGGGGTGGACGCGGGCGGCCTGGGACTGGCGCTCGCGTTCCCGGCGATCGGCGCGTCACTGGCGATGCCGCTCGCGGGGCGGGTCGGTCATCGGCTCGGCGCGCGGGCGGCGTTGCGTCTGCTGCTCGCGCTGTGGTGCGGGTCGCTGGCGCTGCCCGCGCTCGCGCCGGGGCTGCTCGCGCTGTGCGGGGCCCTGGCCGTCTACGGCGCGGCCTCGGGCACGGCGGACGTCATGATGAACGCGCTCGGCGTCGAGACGGAGGAACGGCTCGGCCGCTCGATCATGTCGGGGCTGCACGGGATGTGGAGCGCGGGGGCACTGGCGGGTTCGGCGGTGGGGACCGTCGCCGCGCACGCCGGTACGGGCGCGCGGCTCCACCTCGGGATCGCGGCGGCGCTGCTCACCGCGCTCGGGGTGCTCGCCTGTCACTGGGTGCTCGACGTGCGCACGCCCGCCGACGAGCGTCCCCCGCCGCGCTTCTCGCTGCCGCCGCGCGCGGCGCTGGTCATCGGCGCGGTGGGGTTCTGCGCGGTGTTCGCCGAGGGCGCGAGCCTGGACTGGTCGGCGGTCTACCTCCGCGATGTCATCGGCGCGGACCCGGGTGTCGCGGCGGGCTGCACCACCGCCTTCTCCTGCACGATGGCCGCGACCCGGCTGGCGGGCGATGCCCTGGTGCGGCGCTTCGGGCCGGTGCGGACGGTACGGACCGGGGGCGCGGCGGCCACGGCGGGCGGGGTGCTCGTCGTCTGGGCGCACGGACCGGTGTCCGCGATCGCGGGCTTCGCGCTGGTCGGCGTCGGGGTGGCCGTCGTGGTCCCGCTCGCCTTCGCGGCGGCGGGCCGCGCCGGGCCCGCGCCCGCACAGGCGATCGCGGGCGTCGCGACCGTCACGTACACGTCGGGGCTCGTGGCTCCCGCGGTGATCGGGCAGATCGCGGAGGCCGCTTCGCTGACGGCGTCTTTCGGGGTGGTGACCGTTCTGACGGTTGGACTTGTCGCCGGGGCGAAGGCGTTGCGTTCCGGCTGACCCACCGTGGCTTCCCGCCGTTCCGGGGGCTTCGCCCCCAGACCCCGCGGCGGCGGCGCCCACTGGGGTGCCTCTTGCGCTCGGCACGCGACTGCGGGTGCGTTGTGGCTGGTCGCGCCCACGCGGCGGAGCCGCATATCGAAACGGCCCCGCGCCCCTTACGGGACGCCGGTGGGCCGTACGGCCGCCCCCCGCGAGGGGAGCCGTACGGCCCGTCAACCGGTGGTTACCGGTCAGAGGATGCCGAAGAGGCCACCACCCC
>NZ_JAINFC010000220.1 GCF_020740835.1 Streptomyces sp. UNOC14_S4 | reverse complement strand
GTCCGGCGACCGCCGGTCGGTGGGGGCTGGTCGCGCAGTTCCCCGCGCCCCTTGCGGGGCGCCCCGAAACGCCCGGCGCCCCTCCCCGACCTCCGGCCCGACCCGGACCACCCCAGGGCCGCCACAGCCCCTCACGAGGGCCGTGGCGGCCCTTCGTCATGCCCCCTGCGTCCAGGGCCCGTTAGCACATTCCGCACCGTGCGATTACCGCGTGACACAAGATGTGGTGGTGCGTGCGAGGCCCGGCACTAGATGTATGCTCGTCCTCGCTGTCGTCGCAGGGGAATCCGGTGGAAATCCGGAACTGTCCCGCAACGGTGCATGTATGCCGTGATATCCCGTGGATATCGCATGCAGGAGTCCGAGTACCTGCCGACAGCACGCCCACGCTGAGCCGCCCCGGCCCCGCACGGGCGTTTTGTATTCGTCCGGGCCTCGCGGGTTGGGCCGATGGACGCTACGAGCATGCCCTGATCCCCTCAGGCGTGCCCGTACGCGCCCGTCGCGCGCCGCCCGCCCGCGCCCCCAGCCGAGCGAGGGAGAGCCTCAGTGACCATCGCGCCCGCCGATCCGGTCTCAGCGTCCGTGGAAGCGACCGGCGGCCCCGGGACCGCGCTGCTGCGCACCCTGACCGACCTCACCGCCGATCTGCCGGCCACCGACCCTGGCAAGGTCGCCGCCGCCGCACTGCGCGGCCGCAGCGCCACGTCGGACGAGGCCGAGCTGCGGTCCCTGGCCACCGAGGCCGCCGCGGGTCTGATCGCCGAGGAGCCCGAGTACTCCAAGCTCGCCGCCCGGCTGCTCACCCTCGCCATCGCCGACGAGGCCGCGGGCGAGGGCGCCACGTCCTTCGCCGCCTCCGTCGAGACGGGCCACCGCGAGGGCCTGATCGCCGACGACACCGTCACCTTCGTGCGCACGCACGCGGACGCCCTGAACGCCCTCGTCGAGCGCGCCCTCGCCGACGGCGCCGACGACCGCTTCGGCTACTTCGGCCTGCGCACCCTGCACAGCCGCTACCTGCTGCGCCACCCGATCACCCGCAACGTGATCGAGACCCCGCAGCACTTCCTGCTGCGCGTGGCCTGCGGCCTCGCCGAGGACCACTCGGAGCGCGCCCTCGCCGACGTCGCCGAGCTGTACGGGCTGACGAGCACCCTCTCGTACCTGCCCTCCTCCCCCACGCTCTTCAACTCCGGCACCCGGCACCCGCAGATGTCGTCCTGCTACCTGCTGGACTCGCCGCTGGACGAGCTGGACTCGATCTACGACCGCTACCACCAGGTGGCGCGTCTGTCGAAGCACGCGGGCGGCATCGGGCTCTCCTACTCGCGCATCCGTTCCCGCGGCTCCCTCATCCGTGGCACCAACGGGCACTCCAACGGCATCGTGCCGTTCCTGCGCACGCTCGACGCCTCCGTCGCCGCCGTCAACCAGGGCGGCCGCCGCAAGGGCGCGGCCTGCGTCTACCTGGAGACCTGGCACGCCGACATCGAGGAGTTCCTGGAGCTCCGCGACAACACCGGTGAGGAGGCCCGCCGCACCCACAACCTCAACATCGCGCACTGGATCCCGGACGAGTTCATGCGCCGTGTCGAGGCGGACGCGGACTGGTCGCTGTTCTCCCCCTCCGACACGCCCGACCTGGTCGACCTCTACGGCGACGAGTTCGACGCCGCGTACCGCGCGTACGAGGCCGCGGGCAAGGCCGTCAAGACCATCCCGGCGCGCGTGCTCTACGCCCGGATGATGCGCACCCTCGCGCAGACCGGCAACGGCTGGATGACGTTCAAGGACGCCGCCAACCGCACCGCCAACCAGACGGCCGAGAAGGGCGCGGTCGTCCACTCCTCGAACCTCTGCACGGAGATCCTCGAGGTCACGAACGACGGCGAGACCGCGGTCTGCAACCTGGGCTCCGTCAACCTCGCGCAGCACCTCGGTGCCGACGGCGAGCTGGACTGGGAGAAGCTGGACCGCACGGTCCGCACGGCCGTCACCTTCCTCGACCGCGTCGTGGACATCAACTTCTACCCGACCGAGCAGGCCGGCAGCTCCAACAGCCGCTGGCGCCCGGTGGGCCTGGGCCTCATGGGTCTGCAGGACGTCTTCTTCCGCCTGCGCATGCCCTTCGACTCCCCCGAGGCGAAGGCGCTGTCCACCAAGATCTCCGAGCGGATCATGCTCGCGGCGTACGAGGCGTCCGCCGACCTCGCCGAGCGGCACGGCCCGCACGCGGCGTGGGAGGCCACCCGTACCGCCCGCGGCGTGCTGCACCCGGACCACTACCCCAACGCCGTCGCCGCCTGGGCCGACCGCTGGGACGCGCTGCGCGCCCGCATCGGCGAGGTCGGCATGCGCAACTCGCTGCTGCTCGCCATCGCCCCGACGGCGACCATCGCCTCGATCGCCGGCGTCTACGAGTGCATCGAGCCGCAGGTCTCCAACCTCTTCAAGCGCGAGACGCTCTCCGGTGAGTTCCTGCAGGTCAACACCTACCTGGTGGAGGACCTGAAGAAGCTCGGCGTGTGGGACCGCACCACGCGTGAGGCGATGACCGAGGCCAACGGCTCGATCCAGGACATGAAGTGGATCCCACAGGAGGTGCGCGACCTCTACCGCACCGCCTGGGAGGTCCCGCAGCGCGCCCTGATCGACATGGCCGCGGCCCGTACGCCGTACATCGACCAGAGCCAGTCGCTCAACCTCTTCATGGCCTCGCCCACCATCGGCAAGCTGAGCTCGATGTACGCGTACGCCTGGAAGCAGGGCATCAAGACGACGTACTACCTGCGCTCGCGCCCGGCCACCCGGATCGCCCGCGCCGCGTCCGGCTCCACCGGTGCCGCCACGACCATCCCCGTGCAGCAGGCCGCGCCCGACGCGGACGCCATCGCCTGCTCCCTCGAAAACCCCGAGTCCTGCGAGGCCTGCCAGTAATGTCGACCGAACGCCAGAAGAACCTGCTCGACCCCGGCTTCGAGCTGACGCTGCGCCCCATGCGGTACCCGGACTTCTACGACCGCTACCGCGACGCGATCAAGAACACCTGGACCGTCGAGGAGGTCGACCTCCACTCGGACGTCGCCGACCTGGCGAAGCTCTCCCCGGGTGAGCAGCACATGATCGGCCGCCTGGTCGCCTTCTTCGCGACCGGCGACTCGATCGTGTCCAACAACCTCGTGCTGACGCTGTACAAGCACATCAACTCGCCCGAGGCGCGCCTCTACCTGTCGCGGCAGCTGTTCGAGGAGGCCGTGCACGTCCAGTTCTATCTGACGCTGCTCGACACCTACCTGCCCGACCCGGACGACCGCGCCGCCGCCTTCGCGGCCGTGGAGAACATCCCCTCCATCCGCGAGAAGGCGCAGTTCTGCTTCAAGTGGATCAACGAGGTCGAGAAGCTGGAGAGCCTGCAGACGAAGGCCGACCGCCGTCGCTTCCTGCTCAACCTCATCTGCTTCGCCGCGTGCATCGAGGGCCTCTTCTTCTACGGCGCCTTCGCCTACGTGTACTGGTTCCGCAGCCGCGGCCTGCTGCACGGCCTGGCGACCGGCACCAACTGGGTGTTCCGCGACGAGTCCATGCACATGGACTTCGCGTTCTCCGTCGTGGACACCGTCCGCGAGGAGGAGCCGGACCTCTTCGACGACGAGCTCCAGCAGCAGGTCACGGACATGCTGAAGGAGGCCGTCGAGTGCGAGCTGCAGTTCGCCCGCGACCTGTGCGGTGACGGCCTGCCGGGCATGAACACCGACTCCATGCGCGAGTACCTGCAGTGCGTCGCCGACCAGCGCCTGCAGCGCCTGGGCTTCCCCCCGGTGTTCGGCTCGGAGAACCCGTTCTCCTTCATGGAGCTCCAGAACGTCCAGGAGCTGACCAACTTCTTCGAGCGCCGCGCATCCGCGTACCAGGTGGCGGTCGAGGGCTCGGTCTCCTTCGACGACGAGTTCTAGCAGAAGCGGGTCCCGGGACGGGACCGCAGCCCTGGCTGTGCCCCGCCGGATTTTATCCGGCGGGGCACAGTTCTATTCCTCTTCTTCTTCGCTCTCCCCATCTTCGGGCCACTCATCGCCCTCTTCGGACGGATCTTCCGGAGCGCAGTTGTAGAGAACATTCTGCAAATCGATCGCCCTGGAATGGAGTTTGACCCACTCCTCGTAGGAGCCCATGGGGTGCAACGTCCCCGATTCCCCTCCCAGAGTCATGAGACGCTCCAGGCTGCGCATTGTGAGATCGAGCCGTGATTCGAAGGAGCGCCGTTCATCGGCCAACTGTTCGGGAATCGATTTCTCCCTTCCGAGCTCGTTGTCCGATGCCCGGCGCTCGCCTTCCATCTGAGCCGCGAGCTGCGGATCCGAGGTCGCCACGACCTCGTACTGGGTCAGCGGCTCGGCGGCATCGGCGCTGTCACGCCTGACCCGGTCAGGGGCATCGAGGTCGACGGAAACCAGCTCGTAGTGGTCTCCCGGGACCGTGTCGTCATGCTGTTTCTCAAATTGCTTCTCAGTGAGCGAGTTCAACGGTAGCCGGCCGGCGTCGAAGGCATTGGCAGCGAGCGCGAGGATCCACAACCCCTTCTCGTTGTCCGCCTGTGACAGGCCACCCACGATCTTGTGCACATCCGCACGGAAGGGAACGATGTTGGCGGCAACCGCCGAGCCTACGTTTCGAGCAATGAGCTTGTCGGCGATCAGCGCCACTCCGCCCGCCACGGCGAGCGTATTACGTGCACTGATGTCACCCACCAGTGCTCGATCGACCAGGGTGGTGAAATCCGCTGTGGGTGTCGGCACCCAGCCATCACGCAGGACATCGGGGCAGAGCACGCCCCCGTTCTGCCATGCGTTCCTCGCCTGCTTGAGGACCCGCTGTTTCGCAGCACGCCAGGGCAGATCGACCATGGGGCCCAGGAGACCTGCAAACCCTTTGTCCCCCATGCGTTTGTCGCCCTTGATCTCCTTCGCATAGCGCTTCAGCGGCTCGAAAAGGCTCTCCCGGGTGAGGGAATGCACGATGTACACGGCTCGCCACAGGGGGGTTCCGGGAATCCGATCGTCGCGGAAGACATCAGGGGTCGACGAGAAACTCTTCCTCCCCACCACCAAGTCGTACAGACCCTGCAGTTCATCGGTTTCCCAGTCGTCGACCCCCGTTTGAACCACGCGTTTCAGCGCCCGGGTCCCCACCTCGACGTTCTGTGCCGACGGGTCCCAGGCCTTGAACTCGACGTGTACGGAGGCCAGGATGGACCGCACCGCGTCGTCGAAGAGGTCCGCGCCACGCAGCGAGCCGCCGCGGTGCGCCTCGACACCCACTGCGATCTGAGCAGGCAGAACGGATGCCTGCCCGATTTGAATCGCCCTCGCCGACGGCTGTTCCCCCGCAACCCCCTTGAGGAACTCGCCCCGCAACTCGGCCAGCACATCCTCGCGCCCCTGTGCCATCCGCTGACTGAGCGGGCGTTCAGCGGCACCCCGACGCTGAGGACGCTCTGCCAACAACAGCCGAACGGCTTGCTGCGCCACTTCCACGCTCGATGCGGACGCACCTGCAAGCACCTTCCACGCGCTGGCGAGTCGCGTGATGCCGTCCCTCACGGCCAGAGCATGAACCGGCTCCGTTCCGTCCTCGAACTCGAAGACCACAGGGTGGGCGATGACAGCCCTGGTCACCCTCCGGGCCAGGATCGACTCGTCGTACCTGTTGATCCGCAGAGTCGCTTCGAAGGTCTGCAAGATGTGATCACGCAGGTGGGAGCGGTCACGGTAACGGTAGCGGACGGCCGCCTGCGGTGATTCCCCGTCGAGCACGCCCAGGACGTCGGGGTCCGCCGTCGGCAGATGCTCCTGTCCCGTCCGGGGCTGGAGCCCCGGGAAGAGCTCGGTGAGCCATACCCGGGCATGGACCGACCTCAGCGTCGCCCCGTCGACGTGTTCCTCCACCAGCATGCTCGCGGCAGAACCGGCCTGTTGGAGCCGCAGTTGCCCCGCGAGAGCCTCGGGATGCACTACGGCCCGCGCCACGGCATGCCAGGCGTCATCGGACAGGCGCGTGTAGGGATTTCGCTCACCCGCGCGAACGGCTTTGGCTCGCTCGCCGGCGCTGGACTGCTCCGGCATGACGCGCTCGAAGCCGGTGACGGTGACCTCGCTGGCCCCCCAGACAACCGGGATCGTCTCGGCCGGATCAAGCCGAACGGTCACCGTCGGCTCTTCCACCTCGTCTGCGCCCACCGCATCCGAGAAGTGCGGATACTGCAAACCTTGCAGTTCTTCGTCCATCTCCATCCCTCCGCCGATCACGCTGTGTAGCCGTCGGCTCGTTGTTGCGTACGGAGTGTCGGTCTGGGAGACTTGACCTGCGGTCCCGGCCCGAGTATTCGGGGTCCCGGGTCCAGCTTTTCCGAGCCCCGGCCCATGGCCGGGGCTCTGTGTTTGCCGTGCCTGCCCCTGGCTTCAGAGCTCCGCAGGCTCCTGCGCCAAGGGGAGCCGGGACCTGTACCAATCCCACATGAACTGCTTGCCCGGAGCCCGGATCACACTCTGGAAGGCGGTGTAGGCGACGAGATCGGCGCACTGGAGAAAGTGATTCTCCCTCGCCGGCTGGAAGACCGAGTCCTCGACGATACGGCGTGCCACCCCGGCGAGCTCCCGGTGCACGCGGCGATAGGCATGCTCCGTGCCGTCACCGTCCACGATCACCACCGCATGGGAATCCGTGGCGACGAGCTCCTCGTTGAGCCGGTGGAGCCAGGCGCGGTACAAGTCGACCCGGTCACGGGCGTAGTCCTTCGTCCTGCGGTACACAGCACCGGTACGGACGCCCGGCATCCGCGCGATCACATCGAGGGCCTTGAGCGCGACGGGGCCCCGGTGGCGCTTCTGGCGATTCCAGGACTCCAGCACCGAAGGGTTCCCGCGCCCAGGAACAAAGTTCACCGCGTGGAATTCATAGTCCACCGGAATCTGCGTTTTCTCGTCCTCGTACAACTGCACACGGAAGCGCTTCCAGTCCTCCATGGCGACGTTCCAGGTGCGGGCGTCGACATCGAGCCAACCCAGGGCTGCGACATCCCGGGCATTGCCGGAGTCGTCGACGTAGACGACACGAAAGGTACCCTGTTCGGCGGCCAGAGCGGCCACCCCCCAACCGGAGACTTTCCGGCCGAACTCGGCTGGGCAGCCGGGCCGTTCCCTGCACTCAGGCAGGGGCGTGGGTCTCCTTCACCACGTGCAACGGCACACGGATGGCACGCGCGCGGACACCGCTCAACCGGCGATTCCGCCCACTTGGGCTTCCTCACCAGGCCAGCCGCGGCTCTCCGAGGAGAGCCTTCAGGACAGTTCCCGACCCCTACGTCACGCCACCACCATGTGGCACGTATACAACTACGGTACTACCTATATGAATTGACTCTCAACCAGCTACCGCTTCACCAAACTGTTCGACTGTCGAGCGCAGACATGGCAACGGGCCGCGTCCATTCATCTGGACGCGGCCCGCATCGGCCCTGCTCCGCCGAATCAGTCGTTCGGGACGACGGGGTACCGCGGCGTGCCCTCCGCCATCTGCTTCAGCGCGTCCTTGCGGTCGCGCTTCGAGAGGCGGTCGATGTAGAGGTAGCCGTAGAGGTGGTCCGTCTCGTGCTGGAGGCAGCGGGCGAAGTAGCCCGTGCCCTGGACGCGGATGGGGTTGCCCTGGGCGTCCTGGCCGCTGACGATCGCGTAGTCGGGGCGGGCCAGCTCGGCGTAGGCGGTGGGGACGGACAGGCAGCCCTCGTTGGACTCGTCGAGGACGCGCCGGTCGGCCGGGAGCTCCTCCAGGACGGGGTTGCAGACGGCGCCCACGTGGCGCACGCCCTCGTCGTCCATGCAGTCGTAGACGAAGACCTTCAGGTCCACGCCGATCTGGTTGGCGGCCAGGCCGACGCCCTCGGCGGTGCGCTGGCTGGCGAACATGTCGTCGATGAGCTGCGCGAGCTCGTCGTCGAACGCGGTGACGTCCTTGCACTCCTTGTGCAGCACCGGGTTGCCGACGACGGTGATCGGGCGGGACGTGCCACGCTCGCGGTGCGCGAGCTCGCGCTCCTCGCAGTCCTCGGTGTCCACGATGAACTCGTCGGTCACCGGCTGATCCGTCTCTTGCTGCGCCATTCCGCCGTTACGCCTCTCTCAAATGCCCGAAAAGGATGCCTGTACAGGGTAAGCGTGCCGCGGTACGGGCCTCAGCAGACCTCTTCCAGATCCCGCCACTCGCGGGTGTCCGGGCTGTCGGCGACCCAGCCGTCGAGCAGGCCGCGGACCAGGCCGGCGGGGGCCGCGATGCCGCACTCGCGCTCGGGCACCCAGAGGGAGCCGGAGCCCGCCGTGCGATGGCCCAGGGGGCCCGGGTGGCCGGGCTCGCTGTGGTCGTGCGGGTCGAGGTGCTCGCCGTCGCCCTCGTCGCTGGGCATCCGGCTCTCGGAGCAGGTGCGGCACAGCAGCCGTACGGACGAGGACCAGTCCTCGGCGGCGAACCCGGCGTCGGCGGCGAGCCGCTCCAGGGCGTCCCGGTCGGCCTCGGTGGCGGCCTCCAGGAGGACCACCCAGGTCGGCACGGGTGACGGTGCCCACAGCTCGATCTCGTCGAAGACCGGGTACGAGGGCCCGGCGGCGGTGACCCGCTCGCCGTGCGGGACGCCGTCGTGCAGCACGACCTCGCCCCAGCGCCGCCCGGAGGACGGCAGCGGGATGGAGAGGACCTCCATCCGGGCCGGGTCGAGCCTGCGGCCCCAGACGACCTCCGCCTCGCCCTCCGGGGAGAGCCGTACGGCCGCGCTGCCCAGCTCCATGCCGACCGGTTCGCCCGCCGGGGCGGCGTCGCCGGGCACCCGCAGGCCGTACGCCTGCCAGGCCCGGCGGGCCAGCGGCCAGTCCTGGAGGGCGGTGGCGGCGATGCCCACGTTCCACCAGTCGGGGGCGCCCGCCTCGCGGTCCAGCAGGGCGACGGCCCGCAGCCCCGCGGCGCGGGCCTGCTCCCAGTCGTGCCGGAACTTGTGCAGCAGCGCGAGGTTGAACCACGACTCGGACAGCCACGGCTCCATGTCGGCGGCACGGGTCAGGAGCGCGCCCGCGTCCTCGTACCGGCCGTCGCCGATCAAAGTGAAAGCACGGTCGGTGGCCTGCCGCCACGAGGCGGAAGGCCGATGCCGTACCTTGCCGAAGATCCTCACGATTCCCGCCTGCCGGTTTCTGCGTGCGACCACGCCGGATGACCCAGGTGGAGGCCGCCGTCCTCCCTGACGACAACCTGCCACATCTCTCTCGCTCCGGGAAGCCGCGGCCGCCCCTCCTCGAAGAAGGCGACGCACGCGACACCCCCCGTAGTCGGTGCTCTGTGTGCCCTTTTCTTCTCTTCTTGCTTCTCTTCGCATCCAACCATGCCCCTTTGGACGCCCGCTCATTACCCGTGGGTTCAGCGGCTCACTCCCGCCTTTCCCGGACCATTGCGGAACCGGGGCGGGGCCTTGCCACAGGGCCGGGGGCACGGCCGGGGACATGGCCGGGAACACGGCCCGTGACGGGGTCGGCACGGCGGGCCAGCACCCGGGCCAGAGCCTCCACGACCTGCGGATCGTGGTCGTGGGCGGTGGCCAGCCGGAGCCGTTCCAGGGCATGCGGCGGGCCGCAGGAGGGGGCGCCCGCGAGGTCCTCGTAGGCGTTGGCGGTACGGACGATCCGGGCGGCGACCGGCTGCTCGCGGAACGGGTCGGCCTGGCACTCCACGACGACCGCGACCTCGCCGGGGACCCCGGCCTGCCGGACCACGGCGCCGCCCAGCAGGGCGATACGGCGGCGCTCGGCGGGTGGCAGGAGCTCGGTGGCCCCGGCGGGCACCGGGTCCAGCAGCGAGAGCTGGCCGATGTCGTGCATGAGCGCCGCGTACTCCAGAACGGTGAGGTCCGCCTCGGCCAGGCCCAGCTCACGGCCGGTGGCCCGGCTGAGGGCGGCGACCCGGCGGGCGTGCCCGGCCGGGGTATGGCCCGCGATCTCCGTGGACCGGGCCAGGGAGGCGATCGTCTGGCGGCGGGTGGCGCGCACGGCGGCGTAGCGGCGGAAGGACAGCTGGGTGAGCAGCAGCGGCAGGCAGAAGACCGGCAGCGCCCACAGTCCGGCGACGGCCACGGCGAGCGACATCACGACGGCGGTCGCGCAGATCGCCGTGCCGATGCCGGGCAGGGCGCGCAGCTCGTCGCGGAGGGCCGGTCCGTACGGGCCGCCGGTACGGGCCCGGGCCAGCGCGGCGGCCAGGACGGCGTCGCACAGGGCGGTGAGCGCGAGCAGGAGCAGCAGGACAGGCGCGTAGCACGGGCCGTGTCCCGGCCAGCGACCGAGGGCGCCGCACGCGTGCAGTGGCTGGAAACAGAGCGCGGCGAAGCCCGCGGTCAGCAGGCGGCGCGCGAGGTGGTCGCGGGCGGGCGGGCGCCCGAGGGCCCCGGCGAGCACGGCGGCGAGGACGACGGCGACGACCTGGGCGGGGCCGGGCGCCGCGGGCTCCCGGCCGACCTCGCCGAGCAGGGCGTACGCGAGGGTGCCCGCCGCTCCCACGGGTGCGGGCTCGCGGGCCTCGGCCGGGGCACCGGCGGAGCGGCGCCCTCGGCCGCCGGCCTCGCCGAGGGCGATCAACACCCCGTAGGCGAGGGCGACTCGGGGGTGTTCGAGGCCGTGCCGTGACGTGCCGAGGAGCGCGGCGAGGGCGACGGCCGCGGCGGCGGCGTGCACGCAGTGGACGACCACCGCGGCGTTCACCTGTGCGGTGAGCGCGGTGAGGCGTACGGCGCGTGGGGACCGGGCGGCGGGCGCGGCGGGGGCGCTCATCCCTCGCCGCCGTGACGGCTCGCTCCGGTGACCGATTCCCGGACCACATCCCCATAAGAAGGGACGTTTCCGCTGGGCAGAATTATGCAATCCGTGAGTGTGGAGGCGGCGGTGCCCGCGATGTCGTCCTCCGGGGTGGTGGCGGGGTGCCAGCCGTGGCGTTCGAGCGCGACCTGGAGCGCCTCGACCATGCGGGGGTCGAACTGGGTGCCGGAGCAGCGGTGGAGCTCGGCCAGGGCGGCGTCGACGGGCCGGGCGCGGCTGTAGCTGCGGGTGGTGGTCATCGCGTCGAAGGCGTCGGCGACGGCGACGATCCGGGCGAACTGCGGGATCTGGCGCCCGCTGAGCCCGTACGGATAGCCCCTGCCGTCGAGGCGTTCGTGGTGGTGGAGGATCGCCGCGCGGGCCTCGTCCAGGAAGCCGATGCCGCGCACCATCTCGTGGCCGTACTCGGGGTGGAGCTCGATGACGCGCCGCTCCTCCGGGGTGAGGGGGCCATCCTTGCGCAACAGCCGGGTGGGGACGCCGAGTTTGCCGACGTCGTGCAGGATGCCCGCGAAGCGCAGGGCCTCCAGTCGCTCCCCCGCCATGCCGAGCTCGCGGGCGATCAGCACGGAGGCCCGGCCGACGCGCTCGCCGTGGCCGCGCGTGTACCGGTCCTTGATCCCGACGGCCTGCACCAGGGCGCGGACGGTGGCCTGGTGGGCGGCGCGCTCGCGCTCGTAGCGGTCCAGGAACCAGGACGAGACGGACATGGGCAGCAGCACGAGGAGCGCGGCGGGCGGGCCGTACGGGCTGCGCCACAGCACCGCGGTCATCAGGCCGGTGGGGCCGTGCACCAG
>NZ_JAINFC010000022.1 GCF_020740835.1 Streptomyces sp. UNOC14_S4 | reverse complement strand
GCGGGCTGGCCACCCGCTACGACAAGACACCCGAGAGCTACCTCGCCGGACTCCATCTGCGCGGCGCGATCCTGTGGATCCGCAGCCTCCAACCCACCTGAAGATCCGAACTACGAACACGCTCTAGTACCCGAAGCGCACCTCCATGGCGGGTTGCAGAGCGAGATCCACGCCCGTGACCGTCCGGTCGACGGCGATCAGGATGTTGTAGTGGTTGGGGAAGTGGCAGCCGTCGTAGCCGAGCACGGTTCCGATCCGCCGTCCGTCCACCGTCACCCGGTCGCCCCGGTCGATGACCCCACCCCGCGCGATTTCCACAAAGCCGAGAAAGCCGACCCGGTCGACCACCGCGCCCGTGGTGGTGTCGTTCTGATCGGTGGTGACCAGCTCATGGATCTCGTACGTGCGGACACACCGGCTGCCGAACTCCTCCAGGACCATGCCCCGGTCTTCGCGCCGATGGGCCAGGACCTTCACCAGCTCGCCCCTGACCTCCCGCTTCGGACCGTCCTCGGCCGGGTTCACCGCAGCCCCTCCCGCTCCGTCCGGTACACGTCCGACACCAGCTCCAGCGCGGCGAGACCGTCACCCGAGCGGTCCTCGCCCGCGGCCAGCGCGCCCGCGAAGTCCCGCAGCACACCGATGTACTCGTGCCTCAGCGACGACTTGAACCCGTGGTGACCCGCGAGCATGTCGGCGTGGACGGTGGTGCCGTCGGAGAGCCGTGCTGCCACGTCCTTCCGCTCGCCCTCGTACGACCAGTCCAGCTCGACCCGGGCGGTGGTGCCGCCCCGGCCGCGCAGATCCACGGTCGCCTGCCGGTCCACCCCGTCCGCGTCGCGCACCACCTCGGCGCCGACGACCTCGACATCGCCGATGATCTGGCGGACCGTGTCGAAGGCATTGGGTCCGTTGTCGGCCACACAGCCGCCGCCGCAGCGCGCCGGGTCGAGATACCAGCGGTCGCTGCCCGCGTGCTCCTCGATGCGCTCCAGATAGCGCACGGTCAGTGACTCGACCGGGGTGTGCGCCGGCACCCGCTCCAGCAGCGCCAGGACGTTGTCGTTGTACCGGCGGTGGAAGGAGGTGAAGAGCAGTGTCCCGCGCTCCCTCGCGGTGCGCACCAGCGACCGGCCGTCCTCGACGGTGGTGGCGAGCGGTTTCTCCACACAGACCGCGACCCCGGCCTCCAGCGCCGCCCGGCACACCTCGGCGTGCACGTCGTTGGGCACATTCACCACGACGGCGCCGAGCCCCGCGTCGGCCAGCAGCGCGCGGTGGTCGGTGTAGGCGGGGACGCGGTCCTCGAACTCCGCCAGCGCGTCGGGCCGCAGATCGCACACGGCGGCGAGTTCCAGCCCGGGGAGCGACGCGAACGCCGACACATAGAACTTGGAGATGACCCCGAGTCCGATGATGCCGATACGGGTACGCCGGGTCATGCGCCTGCCTCCGTGGGGATGTCCGCGCCGATCTCATGGGCCACCGCGGTCAGTTCCGCGTACAGCCCCTTGCTGACGGGCACCCCGTTGGCCCGCGCTTCCTCCTCGTACGCGGCCTCGCGCCGGCCGGGGTACCCGACCGGGGAACCGGCCGACACCGGCGGGCACTCCAGCAGGCTCCGGAAGAGCCCGCCCGCGTCGCCGAGGAACTCCTGCTCGGGGCGGAGTGCCCCGGGGGAGACGGCGATCGCCAGGAAACCTATGTTGTCGTCCCGGCCGGTGGGGCCGCCGTTCCCGGTGAAGGCTTCGGGCGAGGGGCCGAGCCCGGCGCCGGGCACCAGCGCGGCCAGCACCTCGACGAGCAGTGCCAGGCCGTACCCCTTGTAGGCGCCGGTCTCCGGCCGGCCGCCCAGCCACATCGGGAAGCCCTCGCCCCGGTCCAGCGCCGCCGGATCCGTGACCGGCGCGCCCTCCGCGTCCTGGAGCCACCCCTCCGGGATGGGCCGGCCGGCGCGGGCGGCTTCGCGGACCTTGCCCGTGGGTACGGCGGTGGTACTCATGTCCAGGTTGAACGACGGCAGCCCCGGGCCCGCGGGCGCGGCGATGGAGAGCGGGTTGGTGCCGAGCATGGCGTACCGGCCGCCCGGGGGCCGGGCGATGCGCTGGCCCCCGCAGTTGGAGGCGAGGATGCCGATGGCGTTCTTCGCGACGGCTCGCGCGGTGTGGTGCCCGGCACAGCCGAAGTGGGTGCCGTTGCGGACGGAGATCATGCCGATGCCGTACTCGGCGCTGCGGGCGACCGCCAGGTCCATGGCCTCACTGGCCGCCCACAGCCCCAGGCTCTGCCGGGCATCGACCAGCACGGCCGCGCCCCGGTCGGCGAGGATCTCGAACTCCGCCGTCGGATCCGCCCGCTTCTCGTCGAGGAGCGGAAGATACAGCCGGGTCAGATTGGCCAGCCCGTGCGAGCGCATGCCTGCCAGGTCGCCGTACAGCAGCGCCTCGGCGGCGGTACCGGCCCGCCCTTCGGGCATTCCCCGGTCGGCGAGGACGGCGGTGGCCAGCGAGAGCAGGGTCTCGTAGGGCACCCGTACGTCGGTCGCGTAGTCGGCTGGTTCTATGGTCGTGGTCATGGACGTCCGTTCGTTGCTCGGGCGAAGTGACTCAGGAGGGAGACCACGCTCGCGGCATAGGTCTCCAGCTCCCGCGCGTCGGCGAACTCGCCTTGGGCATGGGCATGGTTGAGGTCGAGATCGCCGGGGCCGAAGGCGGCGGTGTAGGCGCCGGGAACGCCGTCCAGCCAGATGGCGTCGCAGGTGAACGAGGGCTCGTCGGCCGGTACACAGGGCAGGCCCGCACGCGTGGTCAGCAGGGATCTGGCCCATGGGTCGTCCTGGTCGACCAGGGCCGGCAGCCCTCGCTTGAGCCACTCCACCGCGGTGACACCGGATGCCTCGTCGGCGGTCAGCGCGAAGTCCCGCACCTGGCCGAAGCGCTCGGTGAAGTCGGCCAGACCACGCTCGACCTCGGCCTCCAGGGCGGCCTCCAGGCGCTGTCCGGCGGTGGTGTTCTCGTACGCGAGGTTGAGCAGCAGCTCCCCGGTGCCGTAGACGCGGTTGTGCAGCGGCCCGGTGCGCAGCCCGGCGACACAGACCCGGGTGCCGTCGTGCCGGCCGGAGAGCCGGTGTGCCAGGTGCTGGGCGAGATAGCCGAGCAGCACGGTCGCGTTGTGACCGCCGCCGGGCCGGTCGTCGATGGAGTCCAGGCCGTCGACCGTGACCCGGGCGGTCATCGCCGCGGTGGAGCGCGGCAGCAACCGGGATCCGGTGGGCTCGCAGAAGAGATTGATCCGGCCGTAGAAGCCCTGCTCGATGAGGGGCCGGGTGCCGAAGACGCCCATGGCGCCACCCTCCTCGCCCGCGACGAGCTGAATGAGCACCCCGGTCGTCCGCCCCAGCTCCGGCACCCGGTCCACGGCGGTCCGCAGCGCCGCGAGCAGCGCCACCGCCGGGCCCTTGTCGTCGATGGCGCCCCGGCCGTGGAAGCGGCGGTCCGTGTACCGGGGCGGCTCCCAGCCGCTGACCGTGTCCAGATGGACGTTGAACATGATGGTGCGCTCCCTGGGCAGCTCCGGGCCCAGCCGCAGCACCGTGCTGGGCTGGCACTCCAGGAAGTCCGGGATTTCCGCCATGGCCTCGCGCACGACGCGCGGCACATCGGGGCGCTCCAGCTCCGAGGGTGGCGGCGCGCCATGGTGGACCACCGTGAATCCCAGCTCGGCCGCGGCGTCGGCATAGGCGAGCTGGGCCTCGGCGAGCCGTGGCCGGGGACCGTCGGCGCCGGCTTCCAGCAGTCCCACGGTGGGCAGTTCGAGCAGTCGGATCAGCAGCTCGTGTTCGGACGGCAGCAGCGGGACGTGGTTCATGCCGACCGTGCCGTCACGGCCGCGACCGACTCGTTGAGCAGCTTCTCCAGAGCCCGGCCGTATGCGACGAAAGTGCCCACCCCGTCGGCGCCGGCGGCGGTCAGGGACTCATGGGGGCGGACATTGATGTGCGGCTCGATCGACCACACACCGGGGTAGCCGTGCTCGATCAGCAGCCGCAGCGCGTCGCCGACCCGGCAGCGGCCCTCGCCCGGCAGGACGTAGTGGACATCGGACGGGTCGCCCACCGCGTCCTTGATGTGGACATGGGCCACGTACGGGGCGATCTCCGGCAGCAGCTCGTAGGCCTCGTAGCCGTGGGCCGCTCCGTTCCCGGTGTCGAACAGCAGCTTAAGCGCCGGGCTGTCCACATGCTCCAGCAGCCCGAGCACGCGGGCCGGGTCACTGGCCGCCCAGCCCGCGCAGTTCTCGTGCACCAGGACGACCCCGGTGCTCTCGGCCCGCGCCGTCAGCTCCCGCATCCGTGCGTGGACCTCCGCCCGCCAGCTCGCCTCGGGGCGCCCGTCGTTGGGGTAGGACATGATCCGGATGTACGGGGTGCCGAGCCGGACGCACCGCTCGGCGAGGATCTCCAGCTCCCGCAGGTCCTCCGCGAAGTCCGAGCCGATCGGACGGGCCCAGTTGGCGATGCGGGAGTCCACGCACGCCACCTGGAGTCCTGCCCCGGCCAGCCTCCCGGTGAGGCGGTCGAAGGCGTCCTCGTCCAGGTCGGCGAGGGCCGTGCCGTCGACGTTGCGCAGCTCGATCAGGTTCCAGCGCAGCTCGGTGAGGGCGGAGAGCTGGGTGCCCAGCGACTCCCCGGCCTCGTCGCCGATACCGCACAACGGAAGGGCCGACGGCGTGGGAGTGACTTCAGCCGGCATGGTGTACCTCCTCCTGACGGAGAGACAGCGGGGACTGGGATTCCGCCAGGCACAGGTCCTTGGCGCTGGTGAGCAGGGCGACCACCTGGGCCTGGAGTTCGAAGTCGGAGCGGCGGTCCGCACCGGTGGCGAAGTCCCGGTACACCTGGAGCACACAGGCGGTCAGGGCCTCGTCGTGGAACAGCTCGCGGCCCGCGCCCACCCCGGGCACATCGGTGCGCAGCTGTGCGTAGGAGTCCATGCCGCTGGTGGGGTAATGGCCCGTCACCGTCCCGGCGGCGAACTCCAGCCGGATGCTGCGCTCATTGATGGGCGAGGTCAGATCGGAGGTGATCGTGGTGCCGACCCCGCCGTCGTGCTCGATCGTCAGCCGCGCCGAGCCCATGTGCCGGACCACCCGCCGACCGGTGCGCGCGTCCGTCCAGGACGCTCCGGTGACCCGGCCCGGGCCGGCCAGTCGCAGCGCCACCCCCACCGAGTGCGGCGGCTCCACGTCGAACGCGGTCGGATGGCTGGGCGTCGCGAAGGTCCGGGTCAGCCGCGGCTTGAACTGGCGGACGGTGATCGAGCGCAGCTCACCCAGCTCACCGGCGTCCACCAGCTCCACCAGCCGCAGCGTCAGCGTGGAGTGCAGCCAGGGGGCGACCACGGCGAGCCGCAGTCCATAGGCGTCCCGGATACCGCGCAGCTCCTCCACCACCGCGCTGCCGGTGCCCATCGGTTTCTCCAGCAGAAAGAAGCGGAAACCGAGTTCGGCGAGTTCCAGCAGAGTTCCCGCGCGGGAATCCGGAGGCGTGCACAGATGAACGACCGTGGTGTCCGGGTCGAGTTCCGCGCGTGCCGCAGCCAAGGATGCCACCCGGGTCACCCCGCGCAGGTCGATGTCGTCGAGGGAGGCGAACGGATCGAATCCCAGGGGGTCATCCGGCGCGAACAGCCCGCCCGCCGGAGCACCTTGCCGTAATTTCCGCAGGATCGGCAGGTGAAGACCTCGCCCCGACCTTCCCAGTCCGACAATGAACGTCTTCAGCAACGGGTGACCCCGCCTTCTTGGTCGGATTCCCGGTTCGCCGGTCTCTCCACGGCAAGGGAATTTCCATACGCTCTGCAGCGCAGGCTAGGCCGCCCGACCTGTCCTTCCGAATGACAGGTTGCTGCCGGTACAGCCCCCGTCGGGGCCACAGCGACCTGCTATGGCAGCGGTGTCGCGGCCACTTCTAGGGTGACGGACTGTTCGGCAGATCCCGGTCATGAACAGGCGATGCCGGCCGCGCGAACCGCGTGGCCGGGGGAGGAGCCCGATGAGCGACGTCGGCAACATCACGGCGGGCCACCACACCGGCCACGAGGGCGACTACCTCTTCGACCCGGCCTGGAACCGTGAGTCGGAGCGGCTGCGCGCCAATGAGTCCCTCTGGGACCAGGGCACCGTCGAGCGGCTCGAACGCCTCGGCGTCGGCGCCGGCTGGTCCTGCCTCGAAGTCGGCGCGGGCCAGGGCTCCATCGTCCGGTGGATGGCCGAGCGCGTGGGCCCCACCGGCCGGATCCTCGCCGCCGACCTCGACATCGGGCCGCTGAAACGGCTGGAGAACCCGCCGGTGGAGCTGCGCCGACTCGATGTGCGCACCGACGAGCTGCCCGGGGCCGCCTTCGACCTGGTACACGCCCGGATGGTCCTCCAGCACCTGGAGGACCCGGCCACGGCCGTCCGCCGGATGGTGCGGGCGCTCCGGCCGGGCGGGGTGCTCTTCGTGGAGGACACCGACGCGCTCACCCTCTTCCGCTCGGCGGCCTCCGAGGACTTCCTCAAGGATGTCCACACCGCCGCCTACCAGGTGATGGAGCAGACCGGCTACTCGATGCGCGGCGGCCACTTCGACCACCGGGCCGCGCTCGACGTCGGCCTGGAGGACGTCTGGGCCGAGGGCCGGGCGGTGATGGTGCAGGGCGGCTCGCTCCGGGCCCGGATGTACGTGCTGTGGCTGGAGTACCTCCGCCCCGAGCTGCTCGCCCAGGGGCTGCTCACCGAGGAGCGCGTCGACGAAGCCGTGCGCGCCATGAACGACCCCGCCAACCACTGGCTGAGCCAAGTCCTCATATCCACCTACGGCCGTAAGCCCGCCTGACCCCGGCCCGCCCCACGACCCCTCATGAAAGGCGGATCCGCGCATGGCGTTGAGGACCGCGATGCCCTCGGCAGCCCCGGGCACATCGAAGCTCAAGGCATACGCAAAGCTGGGGAAGCTGGCCTTCTTCGACTTCTACCTCTGTGTGCTCGTCGTGTGGACCGCGGTGCCCGGCACCGAACTGTGGGCGGCCGGTACCTGGATCACCCTGCTGCTCTTCCTTCTCGGCCAGGTCGGTGTCGTCGCCGCCACCGTCGCCTTCGACGACCTCACCGGCGTCCGTGACGGCAGCGACGCCCGCAACTACACCACCGAGTCGGAGGCGCTGCGCGATCTCTCGCGCAAGCCACTGCTCTCCGGGGCGCTCACCGTCCAGGAGGCCCACCGGTTCGCCTGGGCCATGGCCCTGTGGGGTGCACTGCTGTGGACCGCCACGGCGGCCTTCGCACCGCACCGGCCGCTCTGGGGCTGTGTGCTGCTGCTGTACGTCGCCCTGACGTCGGTGCAGTACTCCTACGGGCTCAAGCTCAGCTACCGGGGCGGACAGGAACTGCTCCTGGTCTCCTCCGCGAGCCTGGTGATCGTCCTGCCGTACGCGCTCATCACCGGCGCGACCACCGGGCTCATCGTCCTGGAGGCGGTGCTGTTCGGCCTGTGGAGCGTGCTGGTCTCGCTCTACTCGAACATGAACGACATCGAAGGGGACCGGCTGGCGGGCCGCCGCAACCTGGCCACTATGACACGGCCCGCCGCCTACCGGGGCGTCATCACCGTCCTCACCGTCGCCGAGCCCGTTGCCGTCGTCGTGGCCGTCGCCGTGGGCGCCGTGCCCTGGTGGTTCCTCGCCGTCACCCTGCCGCTCTTCGCGCTCCGCACCGTACAGCTGCGTACGGGCGTCGTCCGCCGGAAGGCGCTCGCCGCCCGTGTCCTCGGCATCAAGTGCCAGCGCCTCGGGGTGCTGCTTCTGATGGCCGGCAATGTGCTCGTGGTCCACGTCGCGGGATGAGATCCGGAAGGAGCGGTGAGCAGGAGGCGACGGAGCCGGCGGCGTCGCCCGACGAACAGCCGTCGCGGGCAGCCGTCCTGGCCAACCCGGCCGCGGCCGTCGCCGGCCTGATCGCCGTCGTCGTCGCCTACGCGGGCCCCCTGGCGGTCGTCTTCCAGGCCGCCGGTGCCGCCGGTCTGCGGCCCGCCGCCCTGGAGTCCTGGGTATGGGCGGTCTCCATCGGCAGCGGGGTCACCGGAGCGGTGCTCAGCTGGGCGTACCGCATCCCCGTCGTCATGGCCTGGTCGACGCCCGGGGCGGCGCTGCTGGCCGTCGCCCTGGACAAGTACACCTTCGCGGAGGCGGTCGGGGCCTGTCTGGTGGCCGCCGCGCTCACCGTACTGGTCGGGGCGACCGGGCTGTTCGGCGCCCTCATGCGGTGGATTCCGCCGACGGTCGCCTCCGCGGTGCTCGCCGGGATCCTCTTGAAGTTCGGCTTCGGGCTCTTCCTCGCCGCCGACCGGAATCCGTGGCTGGTGGGCCTGATGCTCGCCGCCTACGTGGGCTGCCGGCGATTCGCGTCCCGCTGGGCGGTCGCCGCCGCGCTGCTCACCGGCTGTGCGCACGCGTTGGTGACCGGCCGGTTCCGGGGCGGCTCGTTCGACCTGGCGCTCGCGGCACCCCAGTTCACCGCACCCGACTTCTCCCTCGGCGCGGTGACCGGGCTCGCGCTGCCCCTGTTCCTGGTGACGATGGCGTCCCAGAACGCGCCGGGCATCGCGGTGCTCCGTGCCGCGGGCTACCGGCCCGACGCGGACCGGCTGGTGCTGGCCTCGGGGATCGCCTCCGCCGTTCTGGCGCCCGTCGGCTGCCACGCCCTCAATCTGGGGGCCGTCACCGCGGCGATCTGCACCGGCCCGGAGGCGGACGCGCGGCCCGAGCGGCGCTGGGCGGCCGGCGTCTACTGCGGAGTCTTCTATCTGATCGCGGGAGCTCTCGGCACGGCCGTGGTGGGGCTCTTCACCGCGCTGCCCGCGGCGCTGGTGGCGGCCATCGCGGGCATCGCTCTCCTGGGTGCGCTCGGCGGCGCGCTGGCCTCGGCCACCGAGTCGCCCGCACACCGTGACAGCGCGCTTGTCGCGCTGCTGCTCACCGCGTCCGGAGTGGAGCTGTTCGGCATCGGCTCCACTTTCTGGGGGCTGCTGCTGGGCACCGCCGTCCATCTGGCGACCGTCCGGCGCGCCCCCGCACCGGGCAGCTGAGCCTGTCGTTGGACTCCACGGGGCCGGGTCCGACGGCCGCGCGCTGCCGCCAACCGTGCGATACCGAGTGATTCGTTGACATGACGGAGGACTGAGGCGCTTATGCACCGCCGGATCTGCATCATCGGAATGGGGCCACGCGGCTTGTCGGTGCTGGAGCGCGTCTGTGCCAACGCGCGCCACACCCCGGCGTCCGCCCCGGTGACGGTGCACACGGTGGACGACCACGCGCCCGGGGCGGGTGCGGTCTGGCGTACGGAGCAGCCACGGTTGCTGCTGATGAACACGGTGGCCGGGCAGGTCTCCGTCTTCACCGACGACACCGTGGCGATGGACGGTCCGCTGGAGCCCGGGCCGAGCCTGTACGCCTGGGCGAGCGCCCTCACCGGGACCGCGCCGGAGATCGGGCTCGACGCCGGACTCCTCGCCGAGTCCCGGGCACTGGGACCTGACACCTACCCCACCCGCGCCCTGTGCGGCGCCTACTACCGGTGGGCGTACCGCCGCATCACCGCCGGAGCGCCCGCCGGGGTCACCGTGGTGGCGCACCGCGCCCGCGCGGTCGCCCTGGACGAGCACGGAGGCCACGGTGGCGGCCAGCGGGTGACCCTCGGCGACGGCACCGTCCTCGACGGCCTCGGTGCCGTCGTCCTCGCCCTCGGCCATCTGCCCCTCGAACCCACCGCGCAGGAAAGCGAGTTCGCCGCCTTCGCCGTCGGCCACGGGCTGATCTATGTGCCCCCGGGCAACCCGGCGGACCTCGATCTCTCGGTGCTGCCCGCCGGTGAACCCGTCGTCCTGCGCGGCCTCGGCCTGAACTTCTTCGACCACATGGCGCTCCTCACCGAGGGCCGCGGCGGCCGGTACCAGCGTACCGGGGGACGGCTGGTGTACGAGGCATCGGGCGCCGAGCCCCTGCTGTACGCGGGCTCCCGGGGCGGTCTCCCGTACCACGCCAGAGGAGAGAACCAGAAGGGCCCGTACGGGCGTCACGAACCCCTGTTGCTCACCGCCGAGTACGCCGTCAAGCTGCGGGCCCAGCACTCGGAGGGCGCCGCCGGTGTCGACTTCAGGGCCGAACTGTGGCCGCTGATAGCCAGGGAAGTGGAGATCACCTACTACAGCCGCATCCTCGCCGGCCGGGAACGGCCCACCGAGACCGAGCGGTTCCGGGTCGACTACATCGCGAGCGCCGCCGACGAGGCCGAGCGTGCCGCGGTGCTGGAGCGCCACGGCATACCGCCCGAGGACCGCTGGGACTGGGAGCGGACAGCCCGGCCGCACGCGGCCCGCGCCTTCACCGGCCCCGACGACTTCCGCGCCTGGGTCATCGGACATCTGCGCGAGGACCTCGCCGAGGCCCGACGGGGCAATCTGGACAGTCCACTCAAGTCGGCCCTCGATGTGCTGAGGGACCTGCGCAACGAGATCAGGCTCGCCATCGACCACGGGGGAGTCGCGGGAGAGTCGTACGCGGCGGATGTGGACGGGTGGTACACGCCGCTCAACGCCGCGCTCTCCATCGGCCCCCCGGCGCGGCGCGTCGAGGAGCTGATCGCGCTGATCGAGGCCAGGGTGGTGCACATCATGGGCCCCGGGCTCCGGGTGGCGGCCGACGCGGAGAAGGGGAGCTTCACGGCGGAGGCCGCCGGGGTGCCCGGGTCGCGGGTCGCCGTGCGGGCGCTCGTCGAAGCGAGGCTTCCGGCGGTGGATCTGCGGCGCAGCGCGGAGCCCCTGCTGCGGCAGTTGCTGGCCGATGGGATGTGCCGCCCCTACCGGATGGCGGGGGTCCGCACGTCGTACGAGGCCGGCGGGATCGACATCACCGGCCGTCCCTACCACCTGGTGGACGCGGAGGGCCGGAGCCATCCGCGCCGGTTCGTCTTCGGGGTGCCCACCGAGTCCGTTCACTGGGTGACCGCCGCGGGCATCCGCCCGGGCGTCGGCTCCGTGACGCTGACCGACGCCGACGCCATAGCCCGCACCGCCCTCTCCCTGCCTCCCGCCTCCGGCGAGGCCACCGACCCCGGCACGTCCCTCGCTTGACCTGGTCCTCGCCCGCCTCCTCGAATGCGCTGGCAGGTGTTTGTCATAGCCGCACCGTCTGTTTCCCGTGGAGTATTCACTCCAGAGGTTCTGTCTGAAAAACAGCGGCTCGCCGCCCTCGGACACGGCGGGCGCGAGTCCTGGAATCCGGCTGCCCTTCGCAATCTCACACCGAGGTATTCGACATGGCCAATGTGATGCTGACGGAGAGCGCGGCTCTGCCCCCGCCCGCAGATGTGCGGGACACCATCATGGAGAAGGTGGAGCAGCGCCTCGCCGGGCTGCTCAGGGACGAGCGGGCGAACTGGCGGGGCCTCAACCCCGACTCCGTCGAAATCATCGACTGCATCGCGGACATGGTCGTCAGCGGTGGCAAGCGGATGCGCCCCGCCTTCTGCATCTCGGGCCATCTCGCAGCCGGTGGCGACCCCGAATCCCCAGACATCGTGGAGGTCGCCGCGGCGCTGGAACTCCTCCACACATTCGCCCTGCTCCACGACGACGTCATGGACGCCTCCGAGCTCCGCAGGAACGAGCCGACCGCACATGTCCTCCACGCGGAGCTGCACACCCGGCGCTCCTGGAAGGGCGATCCCCAACGCTACGGCGAGGGCGTGGCTATGCTCGCCGGGAACCTCGCCTTCGTCTACGCCAACCGTCTGGTCGCCTCCTGCTCCCCGCCGGTCCGGGCGATCTGGGACGAGCTGTGCACCGAACTGATGGTGGGTCAGTTCCTTGACATCCGCGCCGCCGCCCGATTCCGCCCCGACACCGAACTCGCGCGGTGGATAGCCCTCTTCAAGTCCGGCCGTTACACCGTGCAGCGCCCGCTCTCCCTCGGAGCCGCCCTCGCCGGCGTCCCCGGGCTGCTGCCCGCCTTCGAGGAGTACGGCCTCGCCGTCGGCGAGGCCTTCCAGCTCAGGGACGATCTGCTGGACGCGTTCGGCGACGCCGAAGTGACCGGCAAGCCGGTCCGGCTGGACTTCGAGCGGCACAAGATGACCCTGCTGATGTCCTACGCCATCGCGGACGACGCCACCGTCGCCGCGGAGGTCGGCGACGATCTCTCCGCCGTCGCTCCGGACCGGCTCCACGACCTGCTCGTCGGGGCGGGTATCCACGACCGGGTGGAAGCGGTGATCAAGGAGTGCGTCGAGGCCGCCCACACGGCCGTGGGCGATGCCGGCATCGACGCCCGATGGGCGGCGGAGCTCTCCGCGATGGCCGACACCGCCGCCTACCGCGACCGCTAGGTACTGTCGTCCGGAGGGAGTCGGGCTCGCGTTCCCCGGCACTCCGATCCGGCGGATCACTCAGCCTTCCCCGAACTCCCGTTTGGGCGGGCCGCACCCGGGGGGAGACTCCCCGGCGTACCGGAGATTGCCTGTCGAAGGAGGATGACCAAGGCCATGGCCCGTGTTCCGTTGAACCCGAAGACCGGCTGGTCCGGACGGCTGATGGGCCGTGTCATGCACCGCCGTTACGGCGGCTGGCTGCAACCGGTCCTGGCCGCCTCGCATCAGCCGCAAGTGCTGCGCACCCTGGGACTGCTGGAGTGGAACGTCGGCCGCTGGAGCAGACTCGACCAGACTCTCAAGAGCCTGGCCACCTCCGCGGCCGCCGTGTCCCTGAACTGTTCGTGGTGCATGGACTTCGGCTTCTGGGAGAATCACCACAAGGGCGTGGACCCGCGGAAACTGCGGGCGGTGCCCCAGTGGCGTGAGAGCGACCTCTTCTCGGAGCTGGAGCGGGATGTCATGGCGTACGCGGAGGACATGACCGCGCTCCCGGTCGCGGTCACCGACGAGCAGGTGGCCGGGCTGCGGGCGCGTCTCGGCGACGCGGCGCTGATCGAGCTGACCGCGATGATCTCGATCGAGAACCAGCGCTCGCGCACCAATCTGGCCCTTGGGCTGACCAGCCAGGGCTTCAGGGAGCAGTGCGAGGTCCCCGGCCACCGGCCGTGATGACAGCGGTCCCTGTGGTGGGGTTCCACCACAGGGACCGCTGTCATGTCACGGGCCGATGGCCTGCGACGGACGAGGAGCGATCCGGAACGGCTAGGAGCGCCCAGTGCCCGAAGCCACCGAGTCCGAGTCGTCCTGTTGCCGGGACAGCGGTGCCGGGCCGTCGCCCTCACGCAGCCCGATCTTCCGGTGCAGCAGCCGCAGCGGCCCGGGCGCCCACCAGTTGGCCCTGCCCGCCAGCCGCATGAACGCCGGCACCAGCAGACCGCGCACCACCGTCGCGTCCATGATCACAGCGAGCGCCAGACCGAGGCCGATGGCCTTGAGATAGGTGATGCTCGATGTCATGAAGCCGGCGAAGACAATGGCGATGAGCACCGCCGCCGCCGACACCAGCGAGCCGGTGCGGCCGAGTCCCCGTGCCACCGACGCGACATTGTCGCCGGTCTGCTCGTACTCCTCCTTGATCCGGGAGAGCAGGAAGACCTCGTAGTCCATCGAGAGGCCGAAGGCCACGCAGAACAGGAGCATCGGTACGCTCCAGGTGATCGCGCCGGTCACGGTGAAGCTGCCGATCACACCGTTCAGATGCCCTTCCTGGAAGCCCCACACCAGCACACCGAAGGTGGTGCTGAGGCTGAGCATGTTCAGCACCAGGGCCTTGAGGGGCAGCAGCACACTCCCGGTGAGCAGGAACAGCAGCACCAGCGTGGAGCCGCCGACGATGCCCAGTGCCCACGGCATCTTCGAGGTCAGCGAGTCGAGCGAGTCCTCCAGGATGGCGCCGGGACCGGTGACCTGGACGGGGAAGGGCGCGTCCGCGTCGCGGATCTCCCGCACCAGTTCGCGCCCGGCGTCATCGGTCTCCGGTTCCTTCGGCACCACCTTCAGATACGCGGACTGCTCCGCGGCGAACGCGGCGGAGGCCGGTCCCGCCGGGGCCGCCTGCTTCCCCTGGACGTAGGAGCCCGTGTAGGTGTCCACCCGGGACACCCCCTCCAGCCCGGACAGTTGCCGGGCGTAGGCGCCGATCTTCCCGGCGGCCTGCGCGGGGTCGCCGACCTCGCGCATCACGACCAGCTCGGAGCCGTTCTCCTGCGAGGAGTACCCCTCCCGCAGGGCCTTGCCGACCTGGAAGGAGCCGGCCGAGGTCGGCAGTACGCGCTCGTCCGCCAAGCTCATCTTCATCTTGAGGAACGGCGCCCCGAGCAACAGCAGCAGGGCGACGGCCGCGAGGCCGACGGGCAGCGGGAAGCGCATGACCACCATGGCCGTGCGTTGCCAGAAGTTCTTCTCCGCCGCAGGCTTCCTGCGCTTGAGGATCTGAAGGCTGTTGATCCGCGGGCCGAGCACCTTCAGCAGCGCCGGGAGCACGGTCACCGAGGCCAGTGCGGCGATCAGCGCCACCGGAATGCCCGCATAGGCGAAGGAGCGCAGGAAGTAGAACGGGAAGACCAGCAGACCGCTGAGCGCGAGCGCGACCGTCACGGCGGAGAACGCCACCGTACGGCCGGCCGTACGCATACTGGCGATGAGGGCCTCGTCGGTGTCGGCCCCCCGCGCCAGCTCCTCCCGGTACCTGCTGATGATGAAGAGGCTGTAGTCGACCGCGAGACCCAGCCCCAGACCGGTGGTGATGTTCATCGCGAAGACCGACACGTCGGTGAACACGCTCAGAATGCGCAGGACGAAGAAGGCACACGCCATGGTCAGCGTGCCGATCACCAGGGGCATCGCGGCGGCCACCACCCCGCGGAAGACGAAGATCAGCACGACGAGCAGGATCGGCATCGCGATGGCCTCGGCCTTCACGAGGTCCTTCATCGTCTGCCCGATGATCTCCTCACTCGCCTTGGCGGTACCGCCCTGGCTGATGTCCAGGCCCTCCACCGTGCCCTGGTAGTCATCGGCGTGGTCCGTCATCCACTTCTGGACGTGGTCCTCGTCGCCCTTGACCCAGGCCATGATCAGGGCGCTCTTCGCATCGGTGGCCCGCAGCGCCTCCGGCCGTCCCGTCGACCAGTAGGAGTACGCCTCGGTGACGTCCGGCTCCTTCGACAGCCGTTCCGTCACCTTCGCCGCGGCGGCGGCCGTCCCCTTGTCGTCGATGCCCCGGTCGTCCTTCACGAGCAGCACCAGATTGGGCTGTCCCGCATGGAACCGCTCTTCCAGGAACCTCGCCGCCCGCGCCGACTCGGTACCGGTGTCGCTGTAGCCACCGGCGGAGAGCTTGGGGAGCACCGTGGCACCCACGGCGGCGGCGACCACGAACAGCAGCAAACTGGCGTAGAGAAGGCGCCTGCCCCGTTGCAGTACGGCTTGGGCCAGTCTCTGGAACATGTATCTCCTCTGTAGGTTCCGCCCCCGCCCCCGCACGTGGTCCTGGGCCGGGCCCGCGGTGCACAGCGGGCCCGGCCCAGGACCGGACTTCAGGGACGAGGACCCATCAGGTCGTGGCCAACAGCGAGTTGACCGCACGGATGCCGGTGCGCATGGACGCCTCGGCGGTGGGGCAGCCCAGATAGTCACCGGCGAAGACCACCGGACCGCGCTGCTCCCGGGCCAGTTGGGCGGCCCGGCGGTAGCGGCCGGGCTCCGGCCACATCAGCCCGACCGGACGCCTGACGATGTGGAACGGCTCGGCGTCCTTCGGGAAGGCGGGCCACAGCGCGGGCGCCAGCTCCAGCGCCCGCGCGTACTGCACCTTCTCGGGCGCGTCGATCAGCTCACGGGTCGCCTCGCGGCCCAGGTAGACGAAGGTCAGCTCCTTCTCGATGTGCCGGCCGTCCCGCGTGATCAGCGTCTTCGGGACGGTGATGATGCTGCGCACACTGCGCGTGCCGGGGCCGGCGGGCACGATGTGCTCGCCCGACGGCATCCGGCCGCGGTCGATCAGGAAGGAGACCGACAGCGCGGGTTCGTACCGCTGGGTCTCGGCGAACCGCAGCAGGTGCGGCGAGGCGATCTCGCGCGGCAGCGACGCCGCCAGCTTCGCCGTCACCGGCGCGGTCGTGGCCATCACGACCTCGTCGAAGGTGTCGGTGACCGAGCCGCCGTCCGTGTCCGAAGCGGTGATCCGTATCCGGTTGTCGCCGTCCACGGAGAGCTCCGAGACCTCGGTGTTCAGCCGGACCTCCGCACCGCCCGCCATCCGCTCGGCGACGGTCTCCATGCCCCGTCCGAAGACGTAGAACTTGGAGCCCACCACATTGGCGATCATCGCCATGACGTGCGCCTGCGAGATCTCCTCGCAGCGCCACAGCCAAAAAGACTCGATCATCGGCCGGATCAGGTGCTGATAGGCGTTCTCGCCCATGGTGTTACGGGCCCACTCGGCCGCCGATGTGCCGTTGTCGAACGCGGCGAGTTGCTCCGGCTCGAACAGGTCCAGCTTCGAGCGCTTGGCGGTGAGAGCCATGGAGGCGGCGAGGAACCGCAGCTTGTCCCAGGCTCCGCTGTGCGCGTATGTGACGAGCGTCGAGATCTCGTCGGCGACCAGGTTCACCGGCTTGCCATTGGCCACCACCACCATGCTGTTGCGCATCTCGACCATGTCGTGCTCCAGGCCGTACTCCTTGATGCGCTCGAACAGCTCCCCGTAGAAAGTGGTGAACCAGAGATTGATACCGGTATCCGGTTCGATCTCCGGCCGGTGCCACGAGCGGGCGCGCCCGCCGAGACCGTCGTCGGCCTCATAGATGGTCACCTCACGTCCGGCCATGACGAGTTCGCGCGCGGCTGCGCACCCGGACATCCCACCACCGACCACCGCGACGCGACGAGTCCTGGGCATGGTTGGCCTCCTTGGAAAGGGAAAAAAGTCAGAGAGCTCGGTGGGCGGCGAGTCTCGGGGCGCGGCCCGTGGCGGCCCGGTGGATCCGCACCCGCTCGGCCGCCCGGGTCGCGGAGTGCACCGCTCCCTCACTGCTCGCGCGCAGCGCGAGCCAGTCACCGGCGTACTCCACGGCACGGGCCGGGCGGCGGACGAACGCGGGCCGGGCCCGCAGCGCGGTGGGACCCGCCTCGACGGAGCCGTACGGGAACCGGTGCAGCACCGCGTCCCGGCAGGCGTCCTGGATACCGGGCACATACCGCTCGGCGTGCGCCAGCAGGGTGGTGACGACGGCGTCGTCGGACTCCTCCAGCAGCTCCGCCGTGCGGGCCGCGGCGGGGAGCAGGGTGATCTGCCCGCGCCCGCTCGGTGCCCGGTTGGCGGCCTTGTTGTGCTCCACGGTCAGACCGCCGAGCACATCGTCCTCGGCCTGCGGGATCAGCAGCGCGTACACATGCGGCTCGTGCCGTCGGCGCCCCGGTTCCAGTGGCCGGTCCAGCAGGCAGCTGACTCGTGCCATCGGCGCGTACCGACAGGCCCTCACATACTCCGCCTCGTCGGCGGGCATCGCCGGGTGGAGTCCGACCGCGAGCGGGGCGGGGACCGCCAGGACGACTTGCCGGGCGGTGAGTTCGGCGCCGTCGGCGAAGACCACCCGGACGCCCGCATCAGTGGGCACCACCTCGGCGGCCGACCGGGAGGTGTGTACCGGGACCTGTTGGGCGATGGTCCGGGCGAGCATGTCCATCCCGTCCCGGTAGGTACGCCACCGGAAGATGCCACGGGTGGAGATCATGCTGCTGACCAGCGGTCCCATCGCCGAGCGCTGCGGCAGCCAGCCGAAGCCGGTGCCCACGGCCGGCTGGAGCAGATAGTCGTACAGCTCGGCCGGGTAGCCGTCGGCGAACTCGGCCACCGTGGTGTCGCCGAGCGGAGTCTCCTCCGGCCGGTCCACGTCGTACCGTCCCGCCTCGCGCAGCAGGCGGCCCACCATGCGGGTCATGTGCACCCGGCCGCGCAGCGAGAGACCGGCGCCGGTGATCCCGCCCAGCGGGTGCCCCACCCAGGGGTGTGCCCGGCCGTCCCGCCAGACTCCCACGGCGCTGTGCACGGGAAGCACGTCCACCGGGGAGATCCCCACTTCCTCCAGCAGCTGCCAAGTCCTGGGGTAGCCACTGGCCGCGAGCGTCTCGGTGCCCAGATCGAGGATGTAGCCGTCGCGCCGGAGCGTACGCATCCGGCCGCCGACCGCGTCGGAGGCCTCGAAGACCTGGACCGAGCGCCCCTCGCGGGTCAGCCGGTGCGCTGTCGCGAGCCCGGCGATG
Source organism: Streptomyces sp. UNOC14_S4 (assembly GCF_020740835.1). Taxonomy (GTDB): domain Bacteria; phylum Actinomycetota; class Actinomycetes; order Streptomycetales; family Streptomycetaceae; genus Streptomyces. The sequence goes on along the minus strand of NZ_JAINFC010000022.1, from coordinate 13,177 downwards.
CCCGCACCGATCACCGCCACGTCGAGGTCGGCCTCCGTCGCGCCCGAGCCATGGAGCTCCGGGCTCACGTCCACCGTCCCGTGCCGTAGGCGGCCGCGCCGTCGAGATACCGGGCCCGCAGTTCACCGCGGCGCACCTTCCCCGTGCCGGTGCGGGGGATCTCGTCCCAGGTGACATGGACCGGGTCGGCGAACGCGGGCAGGTCCTCGACCGCCTTCCGCCACAGTGCCGGGCTGAGGGCGCCGCCGTCCTGGGTACAGACCACGGGCAGCAGATCGGCGCCCGGGGTGCCGAGCACCACGACCTCCTCGATCTGCGGAATCCGGTCGGTCAGCACATCCTCCAGCTCGATGCAGCTGGCGCCGGGCACGGCATCCACCTCGCGGTCCAGCAGCGAGATGGTGCCGGTACGGCTCTTCACCCCGATGTCACCGGTGTTCCACCAGCCGGCCCTGGCCTTCTCCTGCCAGCGGGCCTCCTCGCCCAGATAGGTCAGACAGCGGCCCCTGGTCCTCGCCAGCACCACGCCGCGCTCGCCGGGGGGCACCGGGCGCATCGTCTCCGGGTCGACCACCCGCAGCCGGGTGAAGCCGGGCAGCGGACGCCCGACCTGACGGGTGGTCGGATGGCGGTCGCCGGTCCGCGCCAGCGCCCGCCGGGTGAGCATCCGGAACGCCAGCGGCCCTGCCTCGGACTGTCCCCAGCCCTGGAGCCAGAGCGGCTGACGGCGCCGGGTCGCCGCGAGGAAGCGGCGGATGGTCGGCGGGTGCATGGCGTCGAAAGTGCTGATGTACAGCCGCACGTCGGAGAAGACATTGTGCCGGGTCCGCGTGAGCCGCTCCCAGCGGGTGAAGGTGCTGGGCAGCGCCTCGCACGTGGTGGGCCGGTGCGCGGCGAGGACCCGCCCGGCGACGGCCGGGTCGTCGTCCGCGATCACCACGGCCTTGCGGGGCTCCAGTAACAGGGTGCCCACCGTCCAGGGGATGCTCCGCCCGTGGACGAAGGAGATGGCGCTTGCCACCGTGTCGCCGCGGCGGGTGGCCACCATCGGCCAGCGGATCGACTCGATCCTGCCCAGGGTGCCGAGGATGGTGTCGGCGGAGTGCACCACCAGCTTGGGCACACCGGTCGTACCCGAGGTGTGTGTGACGATCATCGGCTCGTCCGGGCGGCGGCTCCGGAACGGCGGCGGTCCGTCGGCGCCCAGTACGTCGTCCAGTGGCACCGTGCCGGGCAGCTTCGCGTCGAGACAGACCGTGGCATCCGACGACTTCGTCAGATCCACACCCGCGCTCTCACAGCGGGTGAGCACCCCGGAGGTGGTCACGGTCACCGAGGGCCCGGCGCGGACCAGTAACTCCCGGAGGTGCTCGGGGGCCAGCGTCGACGAGATCATCACCGGGACGGCGCCCAGCCTGGCCGAAGCGCTCGCCAGCAGGACACAGTCCCAGTGGTTGTCCTTGACGATGGCAATCCGGTCACCCGGTCCGGCGCCCGCCGCCGCGAGCCAGCCCGCGGCCTCGACGACGAGAGCGGCGATGCCGGGGACGTCGTACCGGGTGCCGTTCAGGGGCGCGATGTCGAAGGGGCGGCTGAGGTGGAAGGCCGTGGTGCGTCCCAGATCAGCGTGGACATCGAACAGCGCGCCTATTCCGAACCGTTGTGTGTCGGCTCTCCTCACTTGCACTCCTCTGTCAAGTTCCAGTGCTCGGAGACGCACGGCCGACGGGGGTGTGGAGCTCACCAGTTGACTTCGTCGTCATGCGGCACCAATCCGCGGTGCCGTTCTCTCGGTCCGCCGAATAACGTCTGGCCGAGCCACAAGCTACGAGTCGCCAACGAGCGCCACAATGACAAATTCCCTGGCAGTTGGCCAAATGATGTATGGCACGATCCAGCCATCGATTGAAGGGTTGACATGGCACAGGGCGTGCTGCGGCAGCGCTCGGCCTGCGCCCTTGCGGTGGGGTTGTGGCATGCTCGGGCCGATCAATCTGGCCGTATCTCAACCACCTTGATCCACGCACCCTCCGACTCGTGACGGGTCGAGCGGTCCGGTGCTCCGGGGCGGCTTGCGCGGAGTTGCGGCGGAGGCTGAAGCGAAGCCGCTGGGGCGCCGCAGCCTGACGGCAGCGGCACCCCAGCGGCTTCACGTTCCGGGAAAGCGATTCACACCAGTTCGGGTTGCCGTTCCGGTTGCCGGTCCGGCGCGGCTTTCGGTTCCCACTGTTTGGTGGTCCGTACATAGCCGTATATCACCGAGGACATCGCCAGAATCAGGAGCGGCCCGGACACCCACGGGTACTCGGCCATCTCCAGCGGCAGATAGCGATACGACAGCAGCAGCGCGGCGAAGACCGTCGTGCCATAGGCGACCAGCTGGATTCCCGAGCGGTCCCAGCCGCGTTCGGTCGAGCGCAGCGCCGCCTCGATCGTGAGCGCGAACACCACACCGGCGACGAGGTCCACGCCGTAGTGGTAGCCGAATCCCAGCGTTGCGCTGAGTGTGGCGATCAGCCAGAACGCCCCCGCGAACCGCAGCAGACGTGGGCCCTTGCGGGAATGAATGAAGATCGCGGTGGCCCACGCCGTGTGCAGGCTGGGCATGCAGTTGCGAGGAGTGATCCCGTCGTACGGCACCGGGTGCGGGGTGGTGATCGGCGGCAGCGTGTCCGGCCACAGATCGGCCACCGCCCAGTGCACGCCGCCGGTGCCGGAGGCGCCCGGGCCGTAGGCGAAGACCGGTCCGACCACCGGGAAGATCATGTAGATCGCCGGCCCGAGGAGGCCGATCACCAGGAAGGTGCGCACCAGGTGGTGGCGCGGGAAGCGGCGCTCGGCCGCCACGTTGCGCAGCTGGTACAGCGCGACGACGATCGCGGCCACCGCCAGCTGGGCGTAGATCACGCCGAGAACGTGGTCACCGATCGGGGCGGTGGCCCTGAGGAGCCGGCCCATCGCCCATGACGGGTTGCCCAGCGCGTGATCGGCGGTCGCCACGTAGGGGTCGAGCACCGTCGGGCGGGTCTTCGCCGTGATGAGGAGCCAGGTGTCGCCGGTCTTGCGGCCGGCCACCAGCAGCAGGCCGAGCCCGACGCCCTTGAGCAGCAGGGTCCGCTCCCGGCCCTCGCGGCGTGTGACGGCGATGACCGCGCAGCCCAGCATCACCCACAACGCGCCGTTGCCGAAGTAATGACCCTCGGGCACCTCGGCGCCGACCGCCCACCGCACGAGCACGAAGACGAGGTCGATACCGATCGCGGCACCGGCCGCGATGAACCGTTGCCGCCAGGTGAGCACCACCATCATCAACGCCATGCCGCCGTACAGCGGCCCCGGTTTGGGGGCGAATATCACCTCTCGCACCTGGGTGGTCATCGGCCCCGGTACGCCGGCGTAGCGCCGCGCGGCGATCTCCAGCGCGATGAGCAGCACGAGGGTGGCCACACCCGCCGTGGCCCACAGGATCGTCCGCGGTCGACGCCACGCGGCGAACTCAATTCTGCGGTTTATTCGCGAAAGCACCCGCCACACTATAGACAAAACCATTGACCGATTTGTTTGGTTTGTCCGAGATTTTTGGTGTTTGTGTGTGACGTCACGGTTTTGGGTGAAGGACGCGCGACGAGGGTGGCGGGTGCGACGGTGTCCATCTCACGTCCGTCTCACCCTTCAGTGTGATCGGCGCTACCTCGGCCCGGTCGCTGTGTCCGGCGCCCCCTGGCACACTCCGCGCCCGCAGGCCCTCGCATCGCCCCTGACCAGCGAAACCCACCCGCACCGCTCCGATAGCATGTGCGAACTCATGACGATCACCCTGATCGCCGCCTCTCACCGGAGGATCGCGCTATCCAGCACGAAGAATGACCTGTTGAGATAACACCTAACAAATCGGCCGGACAATTGATATCTACAGCATCCCAAACAAAATCGCGAATAGACCCCGGAAATTCGCTCGCCGCGTGGCGTCGGCCGCGGGTGATCCTGTGGGCCACGGCGGGCGTGGTGGCTCTCGCGTTCCTCATCGCGCTGGAGTTCGCCGCACGTCACTACGGTCAGCCGGGGCCGCTGACCAACCAGGCGAAAGAGGTGATATTCGCCCCCAAATCGGGGCCGCTGCTCTACGCCAGTATGGCGTTGATGATGGTGGTGCTCACCTGGCGGCAGCGATTCATCGCGTTCGGCGTCGCGGTCGGTATCGACCTCGTCTTCTTCCTGGTGCGGTGGACGGTCGACGCCAAGGTGGAAGCGGGCTACGGCCACCCCTTCGGCAACGGCGCGTTGTGGGTGATGCTGGGCTGCGCGGTCATCGCCGTCACACGCCGCGAGGGCCGGGAACGAACCCTGCTGCTCAAGGGTGTCGGGCTGGGCATGCTGCTGGTGGCCGGCCGGAAGACCGGTGACACCTGGCTGCTCATCACGTCGAAGACCCGTCCGACAGTGCTCGACCAGTATGTGGCGGTCGCCGATCACGCGCTGGGCAACCCGTCGTGGCTGGCAGGCCGGATCGTCGAGGCCAGTGGCTCGATCGGTGAGCACGTTCTCGACTACGTCTACATCCAGCTGGCGGTGGCCGCGGTCATCGTCACGCTGTACCAGCTGCGCAACGTGGCGGCCGAGCGCCGCTTCCCGAGCCATCACCTGGTGCGCACCTTCCTGGTGATCGGCCTCATCGGTCCGGGCATCTACATGATCTTCCCGGTGGTCGGCCCGATCTTCGCCTACGGTGCCGACGGCGGGCACTGGGCGGTGGCCGACCTGTGGCCGCACACGGCGACGCCGGTCAGCGCGCCGCACCATATGCCGTTCAACGAGGTCACTCCTCGCAACTGCATGCCCAGCCTGCACACCGCGTGGGCCACCGCGATCTTCATTCATTCCCGAAAGGGCCCACGCCTTCTCCGTTTCGGAGGCGCGTTCTGGCTGATCGCCACGCTCGGCGCGACCCTGGGCTTCGGTTACCACTACGGCACGGACATCATCGCCGGTGTGGTGTTCACGCTCACGATCGAGGCGGCGCTGCGCTCGATCGCACGCGGCTGGGACCGCTCGGGAATTCAGCTGGTCGCTTATGGCGCGACGGTTTTCACCGCGCTGCTGGTCTCGTATCGCTATCTGCCGCTGGAGATGGCCGAACATCCGTGGGTGTCCGGACCGCTTCTCATTCTGGCGATGGTCTCGGTGATATACGGCTATGTGCGGACCAACAAGCAATGGGAGCCGAAGGCCGCACCGGTGCGGCAGCCGGAACCGCAACCCGAACTGGTGTGAATCGCGGCGGCCCGGGTTCGGCGGGGAGGACGTCGGACCCGGCCCCGGCCGACTGCCCGGACTCCGGGGAGGGTCAGGGACGGGCGCCATCGGCGACCGGCGCGTTGAGCCGCAGCAGGGACGCCCGCCCCTCGCGTAGCCGCAGCTCGGTCAGGGCCCCGTTCTCCAGGACCGGGAAGACGACGCGGTAGCGGGCGAGGGGAACGCCGAGCAGCGCGCACAGGGTCAGGCGCAGCAGGGTGGAGTGCGCCACCACCAGGACGCGCCCGCCGGGCAGATCACGCGCGGTCTCCGCCAGGCAGGCGACGGCCCGGGCGGCCGCCGCCGCGGGGTCCTCGCCGCCGGGCAGGTGATGGGCCACCGGGTCGTCGAGGAAGGCGGCCAGCTCATCGGGGAACGCCTCGGCCATCTCCGCGCGCGTCAGCCCCTCGCCCCGCCCGAAGTCGACCTCGGTCAGCCGCTCGTCCACCCGTACGGGCAGCCCCAGCGCGGCCGCCGCCGGGCGCGCGGTGAGCGTGGCCCGCGACAGCGGCGAGCACAGCACGGCGTCCAGCGCCTGCCCGGCGGCCCAGGCGCCGAGCGTCTCGCCCTGACTGCGGCCGCGTTCGGTGAGGGGCACGTCGCTGCGGCCCGCGTAACGGTTCTCGGCATGCCACTCGGTCTCACCGTGGCGTACGAGAAGGAAATCGGTCACTGCCGGGCCTTTCTGCGGGCGTGCGCCGCCACGGCCGGCTCCAGCCAGCCGCGTCGGGTCAGTTCGTCGACGAAGTCGAGGTAGCGGGGAAGCAGGCGGGCGGTGCGCGCCGGGTCGGGGCGCAGCTCCGCGCGCACCCGGACCATGGCGGCCGCCGCGTCCTCCAGCGTGGTGCCCGAGGCGGTCGCGGCGAGCACCGCCATGCCGGTGGCGCTCCCGGACCGCTCGGGCAGCCGCACCGTACGGCCCAGGACGTCGGCCCGCAACTGCGACCAGTACGCGTTGCGGGCGCCGCCGCCCGTGAAGGTCACCGGGCCGCCGACGGGCGCGCCGAGACGAACCAGACAGTCGAAGCAGAGCCGCTCGACGCAGGCCACGCCGAGCAGGCAGGCGTGGAAGCGCTCGGCGTCACCGGTGGGCTCGCCCAGGACGAAGAGGCTCGCCCCGGGAGCGCGGAAAGGGAAGCGTTCCCCGCCCGCGCCGGTCAGCGGGTAGGCCACGGCCGTCGAACCGGAGGCGGCGGCCCGCCGGGTGAGGGCGTCGAGGTCGGCCCCGGGGAAGTACCGGGCGATCACCCCGGCGCCGCTGCTGGACGCCCCGCCGGGCAGCCACGTACCGCCGGGACCCCGGTGGCAGTAGACGATGCCCGCCGGGTCCCGCACCAGGCGGGGGCTCACGCCCTTGAGGACGAGGGTGGTGCCCAGGGCCGAGTTCCAGGCACCCGGCGCGAGCGCGCCCGCCCCGATCCGCGCGGCGCAGCCGTCGGTCGTCCCCGCGACGACCGGTGTGCCGACGGGGATGCCGGTGGCGCGCGCCGCGTCGGCGCATACGGTGCCGAGGACGGTTCCGGGGCGTACGACCTCGGGCAGCAGCCGGTCCGGGACGCCCAGCGCGGACAGTTCGGCCTCCGGCCAGCGTTCCTCGACGAGGTCGTAACCGGTCTTCAGGGCGTGACCGGCGTCGGCGGCCACCTGTCGTCCGGTCAGCCGCCAGGTGATCAGGTCCGCCTGGTGCAGCAGCCGCGCCCCGGAGGGCAGCGGCCCCTGGTCCAGCAGCCAGAGCAGCTTCGGCAGCGCCCAGGACGGCTGCATGGAGCGGTAGCCCGAGACTTCCCAGACCCCGGCGCCGGTGGTGTTGACGCGCTCGGCGTACGCGTGGGCCCGCCCGTCGTCGTACATCAGGCCGGGGGTGAGCGGCGTGCCCCGGCCGTCGGCCAGCAGGATCGTGCCCGAGGTGGCGTCGACCGCCAGGCCGCGCACCCGCCCGGGGGCGACACCGGCGAGGGCCTCGCGGCACGCGTCGGCGAGGGCCGTCCACCACTGCCCGGGGTCCTGTTCGTGGCGTACGCCCTCGCGCCGGCTGCTCAGCGGCCGGGAGGCCGCACCGACCGTCCGGCCGGTGCCGTCCACGGCGACCGCCCGGGCGCTCTGGGTGCCGAGGTCGAGGCCGAGGTGGACGGCGTCGGGGTCGAGGGCGCGCGAGGGGCGCCGGGCTCGTGCGGACTTCACGCGCACTTCACGTGCCGACGTGGTTCATGACGTCGTGGTGGGGCCCGCCGAGTCCGGCGTCGCCGCGGCGACGCCGGACTCGGCGGGTGATCATGCGGCGGAGCCGTTCCCCGGCCGCCGGATCCCAGCGGGCTCCGGCGGCCTTCGCCTCGTCCTTCTGCGAGTAAGGAACGTCCAGCCATATGCGGTCAACCACCGTGGTGCCCCTCCCTGTTGGTGAGAGGGCAACGCTACCGGGAGCCGCGGGGGCCGCTCCCTTCCTGGCGTGACACGCGCCGGTCAGCCGCCCGCGGGCGTCCAGCTGATCCGCGTACTGCACAAGGACACCGCGAGCGAGGCCGCGGCGACGACGGCGAGTCCCCACACGAGGCCGCTCGCGTTCGCCACGAAGCCGATGAGCGGCGGTCCGGCCAGGAGACCGGTGGTGCCCATGGCGGCTACGAGGGTGAGCGAGTCCGAGCCCCGCTTCGCGGCGGCCACATAGACGCACGGGGTCACGGCCGCGATGCCGAGCCCGACGCAGGCGAAGCCGCACAGGGCCGCGACCACACCACCGCTCACCAGCGCGAAGGCCAGGCCCGCACCCGCGAGCACGCTCCCGGCGAGGACGACGCGCCCGTCGCCCCAGCGCCCGCGCCAGCCGTCGGCGAAGAGGCGCGCGACCACCATCATCCCTGACACCACGGCGATGCCCAGCGGCGCGATCTCCGCCGACGCCTCGGCCACGTCCTTCATATAGAGCGTCGACCAGTCGTTCATGGCGCCCTCGGTGACGGTGCCGAAGGCCATGGCGCAGCACATCCACCACGTGACCCGGGAGGGCAGGGCCCATGTGCGACGGCTCTTCGCCTCCTTCCCCGCCGTGCCGTCGGCGGGCACCTCGTCCGGCAGGAGGCCGGTGCGCGCGTACGCCGTGAGGAGGACGAGGACGGCCGCGGCCACGGCGAAGTGCGCCCGGACTGACGAGGTCACCGCGTTCATGCCGGAGGCGAGCAGGGCCGCGAGCAGGGAGCCGCCGCTGAACGTGGCGTGCAGCCGGGCCATCGCGTTGCGCCCGTACCGGGCCTCCAGCGCCGCGCCCTGGGCATTCATGGCGGTGTTGAGGCACCCGACGAACAGGCCGTCGAGGCACAGCACGAGGAGCGCGACCGGGTAGTCCGGCGCCGCCGCGAGACCGAGGAGCAGCACGGTCAGGCAGAGGGCCGACAGCAGCGCGAGCCGCCGGGAGCCGAGCCGCCGCATCAGCACGGCCACGACGGGGAACGACACGCTCGCGCCGATGCCCGCGGCCATCAGCAGCACCCCCACCTCGGCCGCCGTCAGCCCCAGGTCCGCCTTGAGGGCCGGGATGCGCGCGGCCCAGGTGGCGTACTGGAAACCGAGGGAGCAGAACAGGGCGGCGGTCGCCAGCTGCCCCCGGTGGAAGGGGTCATGGACACGGAACACGGGGATCACTCACTTCGCACGGGCTTGGACATGTAGACGGCCTGCGTGCCGTAACTGCCGGGAGGCACGACCTCGGGGTGCCGGGTGAACCCGCGTGCCGACCAGAACTCCTCGTTGTCGCCGACGGACACCAGGGAGATCCGCTCGTACCCGCGCGAGCGGGCCGTCAGGGTGAGGTGGCGGAGCAGGTGCCGCGCCAGGCCCCGGCGGCGCAGCCGCCGGGTGACGACGATGTCGTGCAGGTGCAGATTGCGGGTGTCCGGCGCGTCGGGCCGTGCGGACGGTTCGGGCCGTTCCAGGTCCGGGAACCGGAACGCCGGGTAGGGGAGCGTCAGCAGGTAGCCCGCGAGACGGGATCCTACGTCGAGGGCGAAGCAGGTGCCGGGGGAGGCCGCGCACCGGGAGCGCAGGGCGGCCTCCCCTTCGGACAGGCCGAGCCCGGCGTAGGCGGCGGACTCCAGGGCCGCGATGGCCTCCCAGTCGTCCTCGCCGATGGGGCGGATGCGTACGGTGTCGTTCACCGGCCCCACGCCTCGTACGGCAGGGGCGCGAAGCCGTTGAAGCCCTGGGTGGTGTAGCTGGTGGCGTAGGCGCCGCAGGACAGGATCCAGACGGGGTCGCCCGACGCCAGGTCCCTGGGCACGTCCGTCAGGGTGTGGTCGTGGCAGTAGGCGTCGTCGCTGTCGCAGGTGGGACCGGCGACGACGGCGGGCACGCGCTCGGTGCCGCGGTCCGCGGGGAACGCGGGGAACGTGGGGAACGTGGGGAAGACGAGCCGGTAGCGCAGCGCGTCGAGCTCGTAGAGGCCGTTGAACTTGCCGCAGCTCAGGTACAGCCAGTACTGCCGCTCGCCGTCCCGGCCCCGGCGCCCGGCGAGGCGGGCCACGTGCGCGCGGATCGCGCCGTGGTCGGCGACGAGATGGCGCCCGGGCTCGATGACGAACCCCAGGTGCCGGCCGTGGGCCTCGCGGAGCTCCCGCATGCCGTCGCGCAGTACGGCGAAGATCTTGTCGATCGGAGGGACGAGGAGGACGCCGCGGCGGTCGAGATAGCCGGACGCGGGAAGGCCGCCGCCCAGGTTCACCCGGTCCAGGACGATGCCACGGCGGCCGAGCGCCGTGAGGACGTCCGCGATGTCGTCGAGCGCGGCACGCCAGGCGTCGGCCGTCATCTGCTGCGAGCCGACGTGCACGGACACGCCGGACGGGACCAGGCCCAGCTCCCGCGCCGTCTCCAGGACCCGGACGGCATCCGCGGGCGGGCAGCCGAACTTGCCGCTCAGGCCCCACAGCGCGCCGTCCCCGCTCGTGGCCAGACGGCAGAAGACGCGGGCCCCGGGGGCGTGGGCCGCGACGGCCCGTACGTCCTCCAGGCTGTCGGTGGCGAAGTCCCGGATGCCGAGCCGGTGGGCGTGGGCGATGTCGCGGTCGGACTTGACGGTGTTGCCGTAGTGCGTACGAGCGGGCGGCACCCCGGCCCGGAGCGCCTGCTCCAGCTCCTGCGGACCGGCCGCGTCGACTCCGGCGCCCAGCCCCGCCAGGCACGCGAGGACCTCGTCGACCGGGCAGGCCTTCAGGGCGAACCGGACGTCGATGCCGGGCAGTTCGCGGAGGAGCGCCCGGTAGCCGTCCTCGATGCCCGCCAGGTCGTAGACGATCCGGTCCTCGGAGGCGGCCGAGAGGGCCGCGCGGAGCGGCGCGGCGATACTGCCCACCCCGTCGTATGCCGTGTCGCAGGCCGTCGCCGCGCTCATCCCGGCTGTCCCGACGGCAGGCGTACGGGGGTGTTCCGCGCGGCGTCCACCAGCGGCTCCCAGGCCTCGGTGAGCAGGGCGAAGTCCTCGATGTCGCGCCGCGCCTCGTCGAGGAAGCGTTCGCGGCGTGCCGCCAGGAAGCCGGCGAACTCGGTGTACCGGCCGCCCAGTCGGCGGTAGGAGACGTCGAGTACGCGCAGTCGCTCCACGTTCTCCGCACGGTCCAGCCGTGTGCTCTCCCGCGCGAGGCCGGCGACCGCGGCGGCGCGCACCTGCCCGTGCTCGTCGAGCAGCCCGGCACCGGCCCGGGCCATCCGGTCGTAGATGTGGTGGAAGTAGAGCATCGACAGCAGGAACTTCACGAACCGCGTCTGGTAGGCGACGAACCCCGGATCGGTGCGGCGTTCGCCGGTGTAGAAGTTCTCGATGTGCCGGTTGTGCAGGACACCGGGCAGCGCGGCGTCGTGCACCAGGTGGATGAGGAAGTAGTCGCTGCCGATGGTGTCGGTCGCGGGCGGCAGCGGCACGCGTTCGTGCACGCCGTGGAAGGCGATGTTGCACATGTCGACGCGCATGGGGTCGACCAGCGTGAGCAGCGAGTGGTCCCGTACGAACGGCTCCGTGCCCGCGCCCCGGAAGGACTCCTCGACGAGCTCGCGCTTCTGCTCGGCGGACCAGTCGGAGGGCGCCCACAGGCCGACCATGTCGTGGTAGACGTCCGGGTCGAGGGCGGCTATCCCGCCGATGTCCACGGACAGTTCGCCCACGAAGGAGCCGCCCACCATCGCGACCCGCTTGTCCAGGTGCTCGGCCGCCAGGTCGGTCGCGGTGACACCGGAGGCGGCGTCGGCCGCGCGCCTGCCGAGCGACAGGAGCTCGTGGTGGACGGGGAAGACCGGCTCGCTGCCCACGCTCTGGTACCGGCTGTCGGAGTCCCTGCGGTGGACGGACTCGCAGCCCAGCGCGGCGGCGATCAGGAACGCGCGGTTCGTGCACGCCCCGTAGGAGAGACCGGCCGGAAGCATCAGCTCCAGCAGCAGCTCGGGCTTGGGGCTCCCGGCGCCGTCGACGACCCGCCGGAGGAAGTCGCGCTGGCGCGCCTCGTCGAGGTGGTGCACGACGATCCGGCGGTCCGCGGGCAGGGCGCGGACGGCCTCGGCGTGCTCCGCGTACGTGGCCGCGTCGCAGGAGTCGAGGATCAGCAGGTGCACCTCGACACCGAAGTGCCGGACGGCGTGGCCCGCCTCGGCACCGATGGCCGCGATCGTCGTCGGGCAGGGCCGGTTGGTGGGGAGGGTCAGGCAGATTCGGCGCATATCTCTTCCCTGGTGGCAGCGGACCGGTCCCGGCCATGCCAGGGCTCGAGCCCCAGCAGCTTGGCGCCCAGCTCGTTCAGCTCGGCCTTGCCGTAGCGCAGGGACTCGTGGGTGACGGCGTCGCCGAGCAGCGTCGGGTTCCAGGCCGGCGTGGAGAGGGTGCGCCAGGAGTCGACGCGTGACCGGCGCAGCGCCCGGTGTGTCTCGAGGGCGGGCATCATGGACAGGTACTGGACCGCGCGCACGCCGTCCGCCGAGGTGTTGGGTGCCACGCCGTGCGCGAGGAGGCCGTTGAAGATCAGCAGGTCTCCGGCCGCCAGCTCCGGCCGGACCACGGGCATCTCGTCCCGGTCGACGCGGGGCCGGATCGGGTCGCGGTCGCCGGGCTGCAGCGCCCGCCACCGTTCGAACCGCTTGAACAGCTCCGGGCAGCACTGGAAGCCGCCGAGCTCCGGCGCGGTGTCGTTGAGCGCGATGATCCCCTGCACCCGTTGCGGCAGCACTCCGAGGGAGGTGTCGACGTCCCAGTGCAGCTCGATGTCGAAGCCCGTCTCCGTCGGCGCGATGAGCTTCCGGTCGCGGTTGCCGACGTTGGGCGGGTTGAGGTTGAGCCGGTCCAGGGTCACCCACAGCTCTTCGCAGTCCCATACGTCGACGAAGGCGTCGTAGACCCGCCGGGTCTGCCGGCTGTCCCAGATCAGCTGGTGGTGGTACGCCTCGACGAAGCCGTAGACGTACAGGTCCCGGTCGAGGTCCGAGCGGAACTCCCGCTTCGTGTACCAGGTGTCGGGGCGGTCGGGGTCGAGGCCCTGGAAGTCCCAGGCGAAGTCGAGGAGACGGCGGGCCGCGTCGGCCGGTACGGCCTGCTTCACCACGACGTAGCCGTACGTCTGCCATAAGGCGAAGTCCTCTTCGGACAGCACCCTGAGCGGACGCCGCTTCTTCAGGTCCCGCAGCTGGGTCTGCGCCAGGTAGGTCTCGCCGTCCGCGCTGAAGTAGGGGACGTCCGAGGGCGCTCGATGGAGAAAACCGTCAGGCGTGGGCATGCGTACTCCGGTTCTTTCTCGACGCTCCCGGCCCCGGGGAGCGCCAACGTGCGGGGTGCGCGCGGTCGGCGTGGGGCGAGTGGGGGAACGGCCCTTGTATCCGGGCCGGGGCCGGGGCCGGGCCGGATACAAGGGCCGTTCCC
>NZ_JAINFC010000219.1 GCF_020740835.1 Streptomyces sp. UNOC14_S4 | reverse complement strand
ACCCAGGGGCGCGAGGAACTGCGCGAGAAGCCCCACCCACCCGCAGACGAAAACGGCAAACCCAGCGGAGCGCTACGGCAAGTGGTCAAGCTTCCGCAGAATGACGCCCTCCCGCAGAGCCCACGGGCACAGTTCCAGTTCGTCGACGCCGAACAGATCCATCGCCGCCTCCGCCACCAGCGCCCCCGCCACGAGCTGCGGAGCTCGTCCCTCCGAGACCCCGGGGAGCCGCGCCCGCTCCGCGGCCGTCATCGCGGCGAGCCGCGGCACCCACTCCTCCAGCGACTTCCGGGTGAGCGACCGCTGGATGTACAGCCCCTCCGTGGAGCGCGCGGCGCCCGCGATCCGGGCGAGCTGCCTGAAGGTCTTGGACGTGCCGACGACGTGGTCGGGCGCGCCGTGCCGGGCGAAGTCGCCGACGATCCGGGCGATCTGCGCCCGTACGTGCCGCCGCAGGGCGCGTACGTCCGTCGGGTCGGGCGGGTCGCCCGGCAGCCAGCCGGTGGTGAGCCTGCCCGCGCCCAGCGGCAGCGAGGCGGCCACGTCCGGCTCCTCGTCCATGCCGTAGGCGGTCTCCAGGGAGCCGCCCCCGATGTCGAGCACCAGGAGCCTGCCCGCCGACCAGCCGAACCAGCGGCGGGCCGCGAGGAAGGTCAGCCGTGCCTCCTCCTCACCGCTGAGGACGGAGAGCGTGACGCCGGTCTCCTTCTGGACGCGGGTGAGGACGGCATCGGCGTTGGCGGCCTCCCGTACGGCGGAGGTGGCGAACGGCAGGACCTCCTCCACTCCCTTGTCCTCGGCGGCCTGGAGGGCGTCCTGGACGACGGCGACGAGCCGGTCGATCCCGGCCTCGCTGATCGCGCCGTCGTCGTCGAGGAGCTGCGCGAGGCGCAGTTCGGCCTTGTGGGAGTGGGCGGGCAGGGGGCGGGCGCCCGGATGCGCGTCCACCACCAGCAGATGGACCGTATTCGAACCCACATCGAGGACACCGAGTCTCATGGCCTGAACGCTACTGCGGTCGTCCGCGGCGCATAGTCTTGAAGGGTGGCAAAGACGAAGAAGGCGAAGCCCGACAAAACCCTCGGCGAGGCGGCCAAGGCCCCGGGCAAGCGCGCCAAGACCCCCGAGACCGTCCCGGACGAGGTCGGGCTCGACTTTGCCCGTGCCTGGGTCGAGTTCCCCGACCCGGCCGACGACGAGCAGGTTTTCCGCTGCGACCTGACCTGGCTCACCTCCCGCTGGACGTGCGTCTTCGGCAGCGGCTGCCAGGGCATCAAGGCCGGGCGCGCCGACGACGGCTGCTGCACGCTGGGCGCGCACTTCTCCGACGAGGACGACGAGCAGCGGGTCGCCGGGCATGTGGCGCGTCTGACACCGGACATCTGGCAGTTCCACGAGGAAGGCACGACGACCGGCTGGACGCAGGTCGACGAGGACGGCGACCGGCAGACACGCCGCTGGAAGGGCTCGTGCATCTTCCAGAACCGCCCCGGCTTCGCGGGCGGCGCGGGCTGCTCGCTGCACATCCTGGCGCTCAAGGAGGGCCGCGAGCCGCTGGAGACCAAGCCGGACGTCTGCTGGCAGCTGCCGGTGCGGCGCACCTACGACTGGATCGAGCGGCCGGACGACACGCGGGTGCTCCAGGTCTCGATCGGCGAGTACGACCGCCGGGGCTGGGGCCCGGGCGGCCACGACCTGCACTGGTGGTGCACGTCCGCCCGCTCCGCGCACGGAGCGGGCGAGCCGGTGTACGTGACGTACCGGGCGGAGCTCGTCGAGCTGATGGGCAAGGGGGCGTACGGGACGCTGGTCGCGCTGTGCGAAGAGCGAATGGCGGCACTGCTGCCGCTCGCTCCGCATCCGGCGGACCGTCGGGAACCGTAGGGATGTTTCCTGGGGGCTGCGCCCCCAGGACCCTGCTTCCGGGGCTCCGCCCCGGGCCCCGGTGCGCCTACCGGGGTGCCTCTTGCGCTTGGCGCGCGACTGCGGGTCGTTTCTGGCCGGTCGCGCAGTTCCCCGCGCCCCTTACGGGGCGCTGCTTTGGCGGCCCCGGCCTTCGATGGTGACCATCGTGCCGCCCGGTGCCACGGCCACCCGCGCGTTCCAGGGGCCCCTCGGCTCGGTGTCGCGGTCGATCTCGGCGAGCACCGTGAACGACTGCCCGGGCCACAGCACGCCGCCCGTCCGGCTCAGGCGCAGCCAGGGCGCGTTCGTGGTCATCGACCACGGGACCGGTTCTCCGCCGCTCGCGGTGAGTGTGATCAGCGTGGCGGCACCGCTCGGCTGTGCGGTGATCGTGAGCCGCCCGGGGCCCGGCGCGGAGGTCTGCGGGACGTCGGGTACGGGCCTGCCGTCCGGGCCGACCACCGCGACGGACACCTCGGCCAGGGGGCTCCCCGGTGCCGCGCGCGGCCCGACCGGTGTGCGGGCGGAGCCGTTCTCCTCGCCGTACGGGGGCGGGTACTGGGCGTGCCCCTCGGCCTCCTCCGCGGAGACGGACGGACGGCCGTATCCCTCCCCCGTCTCCGGTGCGCCCCGGTAGGCGGCCCACAGGGCGAGGACCGGGGCGGCCACGACGGTGACGACGACCGTGGTGGTGACGGCCCGGCCGCGCAGACGGCTGCGGCGTGCGGCGCGGTCCTTGGGTTCCACCGGGAAGCCCCGCCGGTCGAAGCGGGGGTTCGGCGGCGGCAGCGAACCCCGCTCCCGCTGCTGACGTGCGCCCCCGGCGCGCAGCATCGCGGCGTGTGCCTCGGGACGCGGGGCCCGGACGACGGGCAACGCGTCCGTCGACGCCGAGGTGCCGGGCCAGGGACCGCCCGCGATGGCCCGCTCGGCGGTACGGCGGCAGTCGGCGCAGTCGTCGACGTGTCGGACGAGCTCGCGCCGGAGCGAAGCGCCCAGCAGCACCCGGGTGTCGCCCGCGAACCCGGCCACGACGGGACAGCGGCCCGACTCCACGACGGCCAGCGCGGTACGGGTGCGCTCCACCTCGCAGGCGGCGCTGGACAGCAGGGTGCGCGCGGCGTCGGGTTCCATGCGGAGCACGGCCGCGACCTCGTGCGCGGAGAGGCCGTGCCGGACGGCGAGTTCGAGTGCCTCGCGCTGTTCCGCGGTGGTCCCGGCGGCCTCGGGCCAGGCGAGCAGCGCCAGTTCCGCGCGGCGGCGCTCGTCGATGGAGGACGCCGCAGGGGACGTCGTACCGGCCGTACCGGCCGTACCGGCGTCCGTGGCGGCCGGTACGGCGAGGCGGCGCAGGCACGCCCAGCGGGCGAGGGCGTAGAGCCAGGAGCGGCGTGCCTCGTCGGCGGCGGGGCCGCGGTCGGCGCGGCGCTCGGCGATCATGAGCACCTCGCCGAGCGCGTCCGTGGCGGCCTCGTGCTCGTACAGCACGGACAGGCAGTAGGTGAACAGCCCGTCGAGGTACGGCTCGTACCGCGCGGGCGGCCCCTGTACGAGCGTTTCCTGGCCCGTGCGGGCCGCGCGCGGCGCACCTCGGGCGACGCGGTGCGCGCCGGTTGCGTGCGTGGGGGGCTCGGGCCTCCTGCTCATCATTGCGGCGACGGTAGGACGACGGCGGGCCCGCGTCCTCGCTGCGGGCGGAGGATTAACCCGTTCGGGTGAGCTTCTCGCTCAAAAGGGGACGCCAGGTCCACGGCTCGCCGCGGCACCCATGGGCCGTCCCCGAGTCATCCCCGAGTCATCCCCCTTCGGGCGCCGCCTTGTCAGTGGGTGCCGATACCGTGAACGCCATGGCTGCCCGTACCTCTCGTTCGTCCGGCAAGGACCGTCCCTCCTATCGCTGCACGGAGTGCGGCTGGACCACGGCCAAGTGGCTCGGCCGGTGCCCCGAGTGCCAGGCGTGGGGCACGGTGGAGGAGTACGGCGCGCCCGCGGTGCGGACGACCGCGCCCGGCCGGGTGACGTCGGCCGCGCTGCCGATCGCGCAGGTCGACGGCCGCCGGGCCACCGCGCGCAGCACGGGCGTGAACGAGCTGGACCGCGTGCTCGGCGGCGGTCTCGTGCCGGGGGCGGTGGTGCTGCTGGCGGGCGAGCCAGGCGTCGGCAAGTCGACGCTGCTGCTGGATGTCGCGGCGAAGGCCGCCTCCCCGGAGCACCGCACGCTCTATGTGACGGGTGAGGAGTCGGCGAGCCAGGTCCGGCTGCGGGCCGACCGGATCGGCGCCCTGGACGACAACCTGTTCCTCGCCGCGGAGACCGACCTCTCGGCCGTCCTGGGGCACCTCGACTCGGTCAAGCCCTCGCTGCTGATCCTGGACTCGGTGCAGACGGTGGCGTCCCCCGAGATCGACGGCGCGCCGGGCGGCATGGCGCAGGTGCGCGAGGTGGCGGGCGCGCTGATCCGTGCCTCCAAGGAGCGCGGGATGGCGACGCTGCTGGTCGGTCACGTCACCAAGGACGGTGCGATCGCCGGTCCGCGGCTGCTGGAGCACCTGGTGGACGTGGTGCTGAGCTTCGAGGGCGACCGGCACGCCCGGCTGCGCCTGGTGCGCGGGGTGAAGAACCGCTACGGGGCCACCGACGAGGTCGGCTGCTTCGAGCTGCACGACGAGGGCATCACCGGGCTCGCGGACCCCAGCGGCCTCTTCCTCACCCGGCGCGACGAGCCCGTGCCGGGCACGTGTCTGACGGTGACGCTGGAGGGCCGCCGTCCGCTGGTCGCCGAGGTGCAGGCGCTGACGGTCGACTCGCAGATCCCCTCGCCCCGGCGCACGACCTCCGGCCTGGAGACCTCGCGCGTGTCGATGATGCTGGCCGTACTCGAACAGCGGGGCCGTATCAGCGCCCTCGGCAAGCGGGACATCTACAGCGCGACGGTCGGCGGCGTGAAGCTGTCCGAGCCGGCCGCGGATCTCGCCGTGGCGCTGGCGCTCGCGAGTGCCGCGAGCGACACCCCGTTGCCGAAGAACCTGGTGGCCATCGGCGAGGTGGGCCTCGCGGGCGAGGTCCGCCGGGTGACGGGCGTGCAGCGGCGGCTGGCGGAGGCGGCGCGCCTGGGCTTCACCCACGCGCTGGTGCCGGGCGACCCCGGAAAGGTGCCGAGCGGGATGCGCGTCGTGGAGGTCGCGGACATAGGCGAGGCGCTTCGAGTGCTGCCCAAGCGGGTACCCCGGGAGAACCGGCGCACAGCCGGCCGGACGGCCGTGGCGGAAGAGAGCCCTGTCTGAACCGGAGGCAGGCCCTCTTTAATAGGCTGGACGCCGGAATGCGCCAGTAGACTTTGCCCTGGTCTCGCCCGTACGTACGGACGGCAGGGCGGCCTGCGGCACCGTTGACCTTGCGACCGGAGGAGTGCAGTGGCAGCCAACGACCGGGCATCGGGCCCCGGCAAGGCCGGGGGGTCCTCCGGTGCCGACGGTCTGATGCGCGCCTCGCTGAGCGCGGTCGCGCCCGGCACGGCCTTGCGCGACGGCCTCGAGCGCGTTCTTCGCGGCAACACCGGCGGGCTCATCGTCCTCGGCATGGACAAGACCGTCGAGCAGATGTGCACCGGCGGTTTCGTCCTGGACGTGGAGTTCACGGCCACCCGGCTGCGCGAGCTCTGCAAGCTGGACGGCGCGCTGATCCTCGACAAGGACCTCACCAAGATCGTGCGGGCGGGCGTGCAGCTCCTGCCGGACGCGTCGATCCCCACCGAGGAGACCGGCACCCGGCACCGCACCGCGCAGCGCGTCTCCATCCAGTGCGGCTTCCCCGTCGTCTCCGTCAGCCAGTCGATGCGGCTGATCGCGCTGTACGTGGGCGGGGAGCGGCGCGTCCTGGAGGAGTCGGGCGCGATCCTGTCCCGCGCCAACCAGGCGCTGGCCACCCTGGAGCGCTACAAGCTCCGCCTCGACGAGGTCGCGGGCACGCTCTCCGCCCTGGAGATCGAGGACCTGGTGACAGTCCGGGACGTCACCGCGGTGTCCCAGCGGCTGGAGATGGTCCGCCGCATCGCCACGGAGATCGCCGAATACGTGGTCGAACTGGGCACCGACGGCCGCCTCCTCTCCCTCCAGCTGGACGAGTTGATCGCCGGCGTCGAGCCCGAGCGCGACCTGGTCGTGCGCGACTACGTCCCCGAGCCGACGGCCAAGCGCACGCGTACGGTGCCCGAAGCGCTGTCCGAGCTGGACTCCCTCACCCACGCCGAGCTGCTCGAACTGCCCATCGTGGCACGGGCCCTGGGCTACAGCGGCTCGCCCGAGACGCTGGACTCGGCGGTGTCGCCGCGCGGCTACCGGCTGCTGGCGAAGGTCCCGCGACTGCCGGGGGCGATCATCGAGCGGCTCGTGGACCACTTCGGCGGTCTGCAGAAGCTGCTCGCCGCGAGCGTCGACGATCTCCAGACCGTCGACGGCGTCGGCGAGGCCCGAGCCCGCTCCGTCCGCGAGGGCCTCTCGCGCCTGGCGGAGTCGTCGATCCTGGAACGTTACGTCTGACGGCGCCGCAGCCGGGCTCCTCGCCGTTGCCTCCCCCAGACTTCGTCCGGGAGGTGCCCCCAGCGGCGGGAGCGGCCTCCGGCCGCGTCCTCAAACGCCGGACGGGCTTGGTGGGGGTGAGGGCCGGGAGTGTTTCCGGGGGCTCCGCCCCCAAACCCCCACGGGGGCTCCGCCCCTCGACCCCGCCGGGGCGAAGCCCCGTAAGGACCGTGCCCCGTCAGGGGCGCGGGGAACTGCGCGACCAGCCACGACGCACCCGCGGTTGACGTACCGGTTTTCCAGCGGAGCGCTTAGCCCTTCTCCAGAGAGAACTCCCGCTTCTCCGTCACCCCGGCCACCTTCACCTCGACCCGATACGTGCCGTCACCCGCCGAAGAGCCCCCGGCAGGGGTCCCGCACTGGGGGACGCTGCGCTTGCGGTCCCACTCCAGCGTCCGCTTCGTCTCGCCCGAGCCGGGAAGCTCGATGAGCACCGCGCCGCGGCCGCGCGGGCAGTCGCCCGAGGACCAGACGTGGTCGTCGCCGTCGACGGCGACGATGGTGAGCACCGCCGCGGACGACCCGAAGTCGACCTTGCACGCCCGGCCGCCGGAGTTCTTCACGACGATCTCGAACTTGGGCTTCTCGTCCGGCCCGTAGGAGTCCTTGACGGTGCGCACCGTCAGCCGCACCGATCCTGACGTGCAGTCGGGCAGCGAGGAGTTCGCCGGGACGACCTTGCCGTCGCCGGTGCCGAGTACGCCGCCGCCACTGCCGCCGGAGCCACCGGAACCGCCCGCGGAACCCGCGCCGCCGCCGATGTCGGCGTGGTCGCCGGTGCCGGTACTGCCGCCCGTACCCGAATCGCCCCGGCCGCCCGGTCGTTGGGTGTAGTGCGGGCCCGAGGGCGCGGGCCCGGGCGTGATCGTCGTGTCGGCGGGGCCCTTCGCGTCCGAGCTGCCCTGCTGCCCCTGGTTACCTCCCCCGGAGCCGCCGTCACCCCCGAAAATGAAAAGCCACAACCCCAGCAGTACGAGAAGACCGAGCAGGCCAAGCGCAACTCCCCTCCGCCGCCAATAGATGGAGGAGGGAAGCGGCCCGATCGGATTGCGCAGAGATCCCACGCGAAGACTCTACGAGAGATCGGGCGGGGCACCAGCCAGTACCCGCCGGGTGGGTGCCTGATTTTCCTATCATCTGCTCGCGTCAACGGTATTTCCTGTTGTCGGAACCTGACGAAAGTCAGATGCGCCGTATGCCGATCGCCCGATGTGGCCCGGAAGTGACGTTCCGTACGCTCTCGGAACCATGGACGACGCTCTCTACCGTGACATCACCGAATACGCGCGCAGCACCCCGGGCTGGGTGCACAAGCTGGCGGAAGTCGGCACCCAGGCCGGGCTGTTGCTGCTGATGGCGGTGGCGCTCGTGGTCTGGTGGACGGCCCGCCGGGGCAGTGCCCGTGGGGTCGCGCTCGCACTGCTCGTACCGGTGACCACGGCCGTCGCCTACGGCATCAGCGAAATCGTGAAAGCGCTGGTCGACGAGGACCGGCCGTGCCGGACGGTGACCCACGCGGTGAGGTCGATCGCCGCCTGTCCCGCACCGGGCGACTATTCCTTCCCCAGCAACCACGCGACGCTCGCCGCCGCCCTCGCGACCGGCATTCTCCTCGCACGGCCGCTCACCGCGTGGCTGGTGGTGCCGATGGCGCTGCTGGTCGCCTTCTCCCGGGTCTTCCTGGGTGTGCACTACCCGCACGACGTGGCCGCGGGCCTGGTCCTCGGCACGGTCGTCGCACTGCTCGGCGCCCGGCTGCTCGTACGCCGCGGGACGGCGCTCGTGGAGCGGGCGCGCGGGGGGAGCCTGAGCTTCTTCGTCAGGGCGTGACAGCTGTTCACACGATGGGGTGGCGGGTCCACTCCGTCTTGTGTCCGAACCCCTGTCCGTTGTCGACAAGCCTCAGCCAGCCGGGGCGCAGCTCCCACAGGCCGGTCCGTTCCATCGCCTGCCTGAGCCGCTCGTCCCGGTCGACGTACGGATAGCGCGCGGCGTACGCGCGCCACGCCGCCGCGCGCTCCTCGCCCTCCAGGCGGCGGCACACGCCGCGCCCCTGAAGCCCCGTCAGAGCGGTCCACTCCTGGCCGTCGCGCTGGGCGGTGAACGCCACGGGGGCGCTCCCGAGGAGCGCGCGTCCGTGGCGCGTGGTGACAGAGGTGACGAAGAGGAGGACAGGGGCACCGTCGGGTGCCTCCGTCGGCGCGTAGAGGACGGCACACGCCTGTGGGCCGTCCTCGTCGGCGTAGGCGAGGGTCATGGTCGTGTGCGCGTCGAGGGCCGCCCGGATCTCGTACGACGGCCGGTGCTGTCCGGCTGCCCGACTGCCCGGCTTCTCGTCCGCTTCGTCTGCTTCGTCCATTTCAGTGCTCCGGCTCTCGTTCACCCCGGTGTCCCGCTTCCCGCTCGTGGTCCCCATTGCAGCACCCCTGCCGCAGCACCCCCGTCACAGCGCGCTCACGCGCCCGCGACCAGTCCGGCCTCGTACGCGACGATCGCGGCCTGTACGCGGTTGCCGACCTCCAGCCGGTCCAGTACGGCGCTCACGTAGCCCTTGACCGTGCCCTCGACGAGGTGCAGGCGGCGGGCGATCCCGGCGTTGGAGAGGCCCTCCCCCAGCAGCGCGAGCACCTCGCGTTCGCGGACCGTCAGCCCGGCGATCCGGGCGCGGGCGGCGGCGCCGCGCATCAGCCGCTCCCCGCCCAGCTCGGCGATGACGTGCCGGGCGACCTTCGGGGAGAGGTAGGCCCCGCCGTCGGCCACCGCGCGCACCCCGGCCATCAGCTCGTACGGGTCGCCGGACTTGAGGAGGAAGCCAGTGGCACCGCCGCCCAGGGCGCGGGAGATGTAGGCGTCCTCGGAGAAGGTGGTGAGGATCGCGACGGCCGTGCCGGGAACGGTGCGGCGGATCTCCTCGCACGCGGCGAGGCCGTCGAGCCGGGGCATCCGGATGTCCAGCAGCGCCACGTCGGGGCGGTGCGCGCGGGCCGCCTCGACGGCCTCCCGGCCGTCCGCGGCCTCGGCGACGACCTCGATGCCGGGGTCGGCGGCCAGGATGGCCCGGACCCCCGCCCTGATCATCGCCTCGTCGTCCGCGAGCAGGACCTTGACGGTCGCGCCGGCGGCCGGACCGGATGCCGGGCCGGATGCCGCGAGCGCCTCTCCGGCAGCCTCTTCCGTCTCTTCCGTCTCTTCCGTCTCTTCCGTCTCTTCCGCGCCTTCTGCGTGCCCCGTCACCGCACCCACTCCTTCTCCTCCTGTTCCACGACCTCGGCCGTGCCGACCCTCGGGATCATGCTCTTGGCCACGAGCCGCCCGTCGCGGAAGCACAGCCGGAAGTGGTCGACGCTGATGAACAGCTCGCCGCTCGCCCGGTAGTACCGGCACTGCGCGCCCTCGGGCGGCGGCGCGACGGCCCGCCCGACGGGCGGGGCGGCCACGCGCCGGTCGGGCAGGACGGGCTCGACGGCGGCGTACGACGCGCCGACGCGCAGCCCGGCGAAGTCGGCGGGCCGCAGGACGGAGTGTGCCTTGATGTACGCGTACCAGCCGAACGCGGCCACGACGAAGACGGCGGCGCACCCTCCGACGGCGACGAACGGCAGGACGACGCGCCGCCGCGAGGCGCGCCGCGCGTGGGCGAAGGCGTCGAGGTCCCCGGCCTCGGAGGCGGCCGTGAGCGTGTCGGCGCCACCGTACGCATCCGGTGGGGAAGCCGCGGCAGCGGTCTCGGGCGGGGTGTGCGGCAGGCGGGCCGCGACGCGGAAGCCGCCGTCGTACGGCTCCGCGGTGAGGGTGCCGCCTGCCAGCGCGGCGCGTTCGCGCAGCCCCACGAGGCCGGTACCGCCGGTCGTGCCGGGGGGCCGGGCGGGCCCGTCGGGCGGCGGGCCGTTGACAACGGTCACGGCAGTCACGGCGGCCTCGTCGGCACCGTGCTCGACGGTCACGGTCACGGTCACCTCGGCGCCGGGCGCGTGCTTGGCCGCGTTCGTCAGGGCCTCCTGCACGACGCGGTGCGCGGCGCGCTCGACCATGACGGGCACGGCGTCCTCCGGACCCTCCGAGCGCAGGCGGACGGCCATCCCCGAGGCCGCCGCGCGGTGCACCAGGGCCGGAATCGTCTCGTCCACCGGGGTCAGCGGGGGCACGGGTGCCGCCTGGGTCGTGGTGGGGTCGCGGAGGACGCCGATGATGTCGCGGAGGCGGTCCGTCGCGGAGGACGCCGCCCCGCGCAGCTCCGCGGCGGCCGCGCGCTGCTCCGGGCCGAGGCCCGGCGCCACCTGGAGGGCGCCCGCGCGCAAGGCGATCAGGCTCAGCTCGTGGCCGAGGGAGTCGTGCATGTCCTGCGCGATCCGCGCGCGCTCGCGCAGCCGCGCGCGATCCGCGACGATCACCTGCTCGCGCTCCAGCTGCGCCGCGCGGCTCCACCCGGCGGCCACCAGCTCGTGGTACTGGCGGCGGTAGCGGCCCACCAGCCAGGGGAAGAGCGCGCCGAAGAGCAGCGTGCCGATCAGAACCAGCCATTCCACGACGGGGTCGAAGCCCCGGCCGACGACCAGCAGTGTGCCCGCCGCAGCGGTCGCCGCGAGCGCGTACAGCGCCGGACGGACCCGCGCCGAGCGGCGCCCCAGCAGGTAGGCGAGGACGGCGAGCGCGGGCCCGTACGAGAGGGTGAAGAGCGACGGCGAGGCCGCGAGCCCGAGGCCCGCGGCGAGCAGCAGCGCGAGCGCGGGACGCGGCCGCGACACGGCCACCGCGACGGCGAGCACCGCGCCCGCCACCGCGGACTGCCACCACGGGCGCGGCTCGCTCAGGCCCAGGCTCGCGGTGGCGGCCATGGGTACGACGAGGGCCACCCAGAGGAGGACGTCGCGGACGGTTGTACGGCTCACGTCTTTGACGGTATCCGCAATGGGCACCGCGACGGCGGCCCTGCCCGGGGGAGGCAGGACGCAAAGGCACGCCCCATCAGGGGCGCGGGGAACTGCGCGACCAGCCACGACGCAACCCGCAGTCGCGCACCAAGCTCACGGGGCAGCCCGGTAGGCACCGCGCAGCGGACCCGCAGCCGCGCGCGCAGCGCAAGACGCACCCCGGTGGGCAGCGGGGGTCCGGGGGCGAAGCCCCAGGGCAGGGGCTCACGCATCACGGCGACCGTGCCAGGATCGAAAGGTGACCGTTTCAGACCACCGCCTCGTCGTCCGCGAGCAGGACCTTGACGGTCGCGCCGGCGGCCGGA
>NZ_JAINFC010000218.1 GCF_020740835.1 Streptomyces sp. UNOC14_S4 | reverse complement strand
CCTCCCGCAGGGCGCTGCTCGCCCCGGACGCGACGCCCTGCTGGTCGGGGCGCACGCTGGACATCACCAGGTTCGAGGCGGGGGCGAAGTACATCGCCATCCCCGCTCCGCTGACGATCAGCGCGGGCAGCTGTGCCGCGTACGACACGTCGGGGGCGAGAACGAGCGCGAAGAGCGCGAGGCCGAGCGCCTGGAGGGCGAGGCCCGCCGTGATCACGGTCCGGCCGCCGACGCGGTCGGAGAGCCAGCCCGCCAGGGGCGCGACGAGCATGGGCGCGCCGGTCCAGGGGAGCATGCGCAGCCCCGCCTCGGTGGGCGAGTAGCCGCACACCCCCTGCAGGAACTGGCTGAGCAGGAAGATCGACCCGAACATGCCGAGGAACATCAGCAGCCCGGCGGCGTTGATCGCCGCGAACGCCCGGTTGCCGAAGAGCCGCATGGGGAGGACGGGCTGATGGCTGTGGAAGCCGTGGTGGACGAAGCCCCCGAGGAGCGCGAGGCCCACGATGAGGCCGGTGAGTACGCGGGCGCTGGTCCAGCCGTGGGCGTGCGCGTTGACGAGCCCGTAGACGATCCCGAAGAGGCCGCCGCTGACGAGCACCGTGCCGACGATGTCCAGGCGGGGCCGCGGCGCGCGGGACTCGGCCAGGCGCAGCCGGGCGAGGGGCGGCAGGGCGATGCCCAGTGGGACGTTCAGCCAGAAGATCCACTGCCAGGAGATGTGCTCGGTGAGGCTGCCGCCGATGAGCGGGCCGCCCGCGACGGCCAGGCCGTTCACCGCGCCCCAGATGCCGTACGCCATGCCGCGCCGTGCGGCGGGGACGGCGGTGGTGAGCAGGGTCAGGGACAGGGGCGTCATGATCGCGGCGCCGACGCCCTGGACGGCCCGTGCGGCGATCAGGCCGTCGATGCCGGGGGCGAGGGCCGCCGCGGCGGAGGCGGCGGCGAAGAGCGCGACGCCTATGGAGAAGAGCCTGCGGCGGCCGAAGCGGTCGCCCAGGGCGGCGCCGGTCATCAGCAGTGCGGCGTAGGTGAGGGTGTAGGCGTTGACCGTCCATTCCAGGTCCGCGAGCCCTCCCCCGAGGTCCTCGCGGATGGACGGCAGGGCGGTGGTGACGACGAGGTTGTCGAGCGCCGCCATGAAGCCGGCGGCGCTGGTGACGATCAGGGCCCAGACGGCGCCGGAGCGCCGCGTCTGTTGCTGCATGGGAGTCCCCCCGAACTTAGTTATTGATTACTAACTTTTGCGGCCATGGGCAGGCAGGCCGGGCCCGTCCGGCGAGGACGGGCGGATCAGACGGGTCAGATGGATCAGACGGATCAGGCAAGCCGGGCAGGCCGGATAGACCGGCCAGGCCCGACAGGTCAGGCGGGCCTGGCCTCGTCCCAGAAAGTGCCCCACACGCGGTGGTCACCGGGGAAGCCGAGCGCGACCAGGGTGTTGACGAGCATGCCGTAGGCCATGAATTTCTTGGTCTCGTGGGCGTCGCCGCCGAGCCCCAGGTGGACGGTGTCCCACAGCTGGGCCCAGTGGCCGCGCACGACCTCGCCGAACTCGGGCTCGCCGCCCGCTTCGGCAGAGGCGACCGCCGCGTAGATCTGCATCTGCATCAGCAGCTGCTCGGGATCCTCCGTGAGCAGCCGCCGGTAGGCGGCGGCCACGGCGTGCGACCGCTCCTCGACCGTGGCGTCGGCGGGCAGGTCCGCGACCGCGTTCTCGAACACCTGGCGGGTCTGCGAGACACAGCGCTCGGCCGCGGCGAGGAAGATCGCCTGTTTGCCGGGGAACAGCCGGAAGAGATACGGCTGCGAGACGCCGACCCTGCGCGCGATCGCCTCCGTGGAGGTGCCGTGGTAGCCGCCGCGCGCGAACTCGGTGACCGCCGCGCGGATGACACTCTCGCGGCGCTCTTCGGCGCTCATCCTGACCATGGAGAGAAAGTTAGTGACTGCTTACTTACCGAGTCAAGGTGCGGGGTGGAAAAGTAAGGGGCGTCCGCCATGGACGGGCGCCCCTTACCGATTACCGATTACCGATCGCTCGCGTCAGGCGAGCCTGACCACCGCGCGGGACATGCCCAGCACCTTCTGGCCGGCGCTCTTGACCAGCAGGTCGACGCGGACGGTGCGGGCCTCGCCGTCCTTGGCCGCGACCTTGCCGCCGACCTCGATGACGGCGCCCTCGTCGTCGTTCGGCACGACGACCGGCTTGGTGAAGCGCACCCCGTACTCCACGAGGGCGCCCGGGTCACCGGTCCAGTCGGTCACCACGCGGACGGCCTCCGCCATGGTGAACATGCCGTGCGCGATGACGTCCGGCAGACCGACCTCCTTGGCGAACTTCTCGTTCCAGTGGATCGGGTTGAAGTCGCCGGAGGCACCCGCATAGCGGACCAGGGTGGCCCGGGTCACCGGGAAGGCCACCGTCGGCAGCTCGGTGCCGACCTCGACGTCGTCGTAGGAAATCCTCGCGGCCATCACGCCTCCTCGGCCTCGGCGGCGCGCGCCACCAGCATGGTGTGCGCGGTCACCACGTGCTCACCGGTCTCGTCGCGCACCTCGCCGCGGACCGTCACCAGGTCGTTGCCCGCCATCGACTTGATCGTCTCGATGGTGGAGGTGACCGTCAGCCGGTCCCCCGCGCGCACCGGGCGGGTGTAGGCGAACTTCTGGTCGCCGTGCACCACCCGGTCGTAGTCCAGGCCCAGCTGCGGGTCCTGGACGACCTGGCCCGCGGCACGGAAGGTGATGGCGAACACGAACGTGGGCGGAGCGATCACGTCCGGGTATCCGAGGGCCTTCGCGGCCTCCGGATCCGTGTACACCGGATTGGTGTCCCCGATGGCCTCGGCGAATTCGCGGATCTTCTCCCGGCCGACCTCATAGGGCTCGGTGGCCGGATAGGTCCGTCCGACGAAGGACTGGTCGAGCGCCATGGCTCGGCACCTCCTGAGTGGACTGCTGTGGATTCATGGCGCCGCGGCGCACCGGAGACGATACGGAAAGCCGCCCCGGAGATGATCCGGAAGCCGGGAAACGCGCGGGCGCGCCGGAATACGCAGCGAGGCCGCCCCCAGTGGGGACGGCCTCGCATACGAGCCTGTTACTGATCAGCGCGTCTCGCGGTGCGCGGTGTGCGAGTTGCAGCGCGGGCAGTGCTTCTTCATCTCAAGACGGTCCGGGTTGTTACGCCGGTTCTTCTTGGTGATGTAGTTCCGCTCCTTGCACTCCACGCAGGCCAGCGTGATCTTCGGGCGGACGTCGGTGGCAGCCACGTGAGTGCTCCTTGACGGACGGGACGGATGGAACGCAGACAAAAGAGTAGCCGATCGGAGGACCGACCCCACAATCGGCTACTACGTGTAGCGGTGACCGGACTTGAACCGGT
Organism: Streptomyces sp. UNOC14_S4; assembly: GCF_020740835.1. Taxonomy (GTDB): domain Bacteria; phylum Actinomycetota; class Actinomycetes; order Streptomycetales; family Streptomycetaceae; genus Streptomyces. The sequence goes on along the minus strand of NZ_JAINFC010000218.1, from coordinate 8,331 downwards.
GACACAGCGATTATGAGCCGCTTGCTCTACCGACTGAGCTACACCGCTTTGATGCGTGGACGACCCTCACCCGAAGGCGAGGATCCCCTCACACCAGAGCCCCAAAACGGAATCGAACCGTTGACCTTCTCCTTACCATGGAGACGCTCTGCCGACTGAGCTATTGGGGCGAGCGAGGAAGACATTACACGGTTGGCCGCCGAAGGTGAAATCCGTATCCCGGCACCACCCCGGAGGCCCGTCCGGAAGCCCCCCACGGGCGCCTCTCCACCGCCTCCCGCACCACACCAGTACGACTATTCGTCGCTTGCTCGAAGCCGATCCGAACGCGCCCTAGGCTCGGACCACGCTGCGTGATCATGCACGCCCCGGAGCCCGGAGGAGCGCGATGCCCGACAGCCAGCCGCAGCCCCCGAGAAACCCCGGGGGTGACACCCCTCCCGTCGGCCAGCCGCCCGGTGCCGACTCCGGCGACGGTGCCCTGGTGCTGTGCGGGGCACGGCTCGCCGACGGCCGCATCGTGGACGTACGGCTCAGCGGCGGGCGCATCGAGGCCGTCGGCACGGCGGGCAGCCTCGCGCCCGGGCCGCGCGTCGACCTCGGCGGCTATCTGCTGCTGCCCGCGCCCGCCGAGCCCCACGGCCACGGCGACACCGCCTTCACCGCCGACCTCGACGGCCCCGTGCCGTACGCCGTCGAGGACGTCCAGCGCCGGGTCACCGAGGCCGCGCTGCTGCAGCTCGGGCACGGCGCCACCGCGCTCCGCTCGCACGTCCGCATCGGGGACGTGCAGGGCCTGCGCTCGCTGGAGGCGGTCCTCCAGGCGCGGCGGGCGCTGCGCGGGCTCACGGACCTCGGCGTCGTCGCGGTCCCCCGGCTGCTGACCGGGGCCGCCGGGGCGGAGGGCCTCGCCATGCTGCGCGACGCCGTCAAGATGGGCGCGGCCGTGGGCGGTTGCCCCGACCTCGACCCCGACCCCACCGGCTACGCGGAGATCGCCCTGGGCCTCGCGGCCGAGCACGGCTGCCCGGTCGACCTGCACACCGACGGCGGCGACCCGGCGCGGCTCGCCCGGCTCGCGGCCATGGCCGGGGGCCTGCGGCCGCGCGTCACGGTCGGGCCGTGCGGCGGCCTGGCCCGGCTGCCGCACGAGCAGGCCGCGCGGGCCGCCGAGCAACTCGCGGCCGCCGAGGTGACCGTGGTGTGCCTGCCGCAGGGCGACTGCGGGGCCCTGGAGCTACGGGCCGCCCGCGTCTCGCGCTGCGCGCCGGTACGGCTGCTGCGGCAGGCGGGCGTGCGGGTGACGGCGGGCAGCGGCGCGCTGCGGGACGCCGCGAACCCCGTGGGCCGGGGCGACCCCTTGGAGGCCGCCTTCCTGCTGGCCTCGCGCGGCGAACTGCGCCCGCACGAGGCGTACGAGGCCGTCAGCGGCGGCGCGCGGGCCGCCATGGGGCTGCCGGTCGTGCGGGTGGAGGCGGGGTTCCCCGCGGAGCTGCTGGCGGTGCGGGGGCGGCGGATCGAGGGCGTGCTGTCGCTCGCGTACAGCCGTCTGGTGGTGCACCAAGGGCGCGTTGTCGCGCGGACCAGCGCGGTGCGGGAGTACTGCGACTCGACCGCGGCGGCGGCCCTGGAGCTCCCGCGGCAGTCGTCCCGCGGGGGCGGCGAGCCGTCCTGACGGCGGAGCGCGCCTCCGTGGGCGAATACGCCGGTGAGCTTCCGTTCGCGTCCCGGCAGGCCGGTTCGCGCCCCTTTCGCCTGGCGGTGCGCGCCGTACCGCGTACGGTCGGATCATGCGCATTGTCATCGCTGGTGGACATGGTCAGATCGCGTTGCGGCTGGAACGGTTGCTCCACGCGCGCGGGGACGAAGTGGCGGGCGTCATCCGCAGGCCGGAGCAGGCGGGAGCCCTGCTCGCGGCGGGCGCGGAGCCGGTCGTGTGCGACCTGGAGACGGCCTCGGTCGGGGACCTCGTCAGGCACCTGGAGTCGGCGGACGCGGCCGTCTTCGCCGCCGGGGCCGGCCCGGGGAGCGGCGCCGCGCGGAAGGACACCGTGGACCGCGCCGCGGCCGCACTGTTCGCCGACGCGGCGGAGGCCGCCGGGGTACGGCGGTTCCTCGTGGTCTCCTCGATGGGCGCCGACCGCGAGCCCGCCGAGGGCACCGACCCGGTCTTCGCCGCCTACCTGCGCGCCAAGGGCGCGGCCGACGCCGACGTACGGGCCCGCGCGGGCCTCGACTGGACGATCCTGCGGCCCGGCGCGCTGACCGACGACCCCGGTACGGGCCGGGTGGCCCTGGGCGAGTCGACGGGCCGGGGCGCGGTCACGCGGGACGACGTGGCGGCGGTGCTCGCTGCGCTGCTGGACGAGCCGGGGACGGCCGGGCGCACGCTGGAGCTGATCGAGGGCGACACGCCGGTGACCGAGGCCGTGAAAAGCGTGGCGGAGAGCTGAGCGACCGCGCCGCCGCACGGACCGCGGCCCTGTGAATGTGCCGCGGATCACGGCGGCGATCAAGCCACCCTGAAAAACACCGAAGGCCCTTCTCCGAAGAGAAGGGCCTTCACATGTGGCGGCGCCAGGATTCGAACCTGGGTAGGCTAAGCCGACGGATTTACAGTCCGCTCCCATTGGCCACTCGGGCACACCGCCAAGGGTGGTCACCTCGGGTGTTCTTTCGAACCGCTCCGTGGCAACGACGTAAACCATACCCGATGACCAGGGGTGGTCCGCCACTCGGTTCATCACCCCTCGATCGGGGGCCGGGCAACTAGGCTTGCGGGGCGGCACCCGGCCGCACCCGTGATGGATCTACGTACGAGGAGCCAACTCAATATGGCCGACTCCAGTTTCGACATCGTCTCGAAGGTCGAGCGGCAGGAGGTCGACAACGCCCTCAACCAGGCCGCCAAGGAGATCGCGACCCGCTACGACTTCAAGGGCGTCGGCGCCTCGATCGAGTGGTCGGGCGACAAGATCGAGATGCGCGCCAACGGCGAGGACCGGGTCAAGGCGGTCCTGGACATCTTCCAGTCCAAGCTGATCAAGCGCGGCATCTCACTCAAGGCCCTGGACGCCGGCGAGCCGCAGCTCTCCGGCAAGGAGTACAAGATCTTCGCCTCCATCGTGGAGGGCATCTCCCAGGAGAACGCCAAGAAGGTCGCCAAGATCATCCGCGACGAGGGCCCCAAGGGCGTCAAGGCCCAGGTCCAGGGCGAGGAGCTGCGCGTCAGCTCCAAGAGCCGCGACGACCTCCAGGCCGTCCAGGCCCTCCTCAAGGGCAAGGACCTGGACTTCGCGCTGCAGTTCGTCAACTACCGCTAGTCACACGGCGACTGACGCGGGGCCGACACGACGAGGGCGCGCCGGAGATCGAATCTCCGGCGCGCCCTCGCGGTGTCTCGTCGTCCGCCACAGGTGGGTGCGAATGTCTCAGGCCACAGCGAGAGCCCGGTGTTCGACCCAGGCTCCGGCGGCGGCGATGAGCGCTGCCCGGTGCGGCAGCGGGTCTGCCTTCTCCCTGCTCTCCCAGACCGCGTGCAGAGCGCGCGCGAAGGTGTCGACAGCGCCGGGGGAGGCCGCCCGGTACGCCGGAACCCGTCGGGCGACGGACTCGGCCTGACGGGGTGTATGTCCTGCGTGGATGAGGCGCGGCACGGTGAACGCGGTGTCGGCCCAGCCCGGTGCCGGGCAGGCGAGCGCCCAGTCGACGAGAACGATCCCGTCGGCCGTGGCCAGCATGTTCAACGGCGACATGTCCGTGTGGACGAGCGCCTGGCCCTGGAGTTCATGCGCGTGGCCGTCCGGGACGAGCCCGCCCCACCGGGTGTGCAGCGGCTTCTTGCGTACCGCCTCGGGCCACGGGACGGCGGACATCGCGGTGAGTGCGTCGACCAGCGGGGCGAGATCGGCGGAGCCGGGCGAGAGATCGGGGTGGCGTCCGTCGACGTACTCGTACCCCACGAGCAGCCATCCGCCCGCCTCCACCTGCCACAGCAGGCGCGGAGCGAGCGGCGCGCGATCCGTCACCCGCGCTTCGGTGCGGTACATCCATGCCGATGGGTCGTCGAGCCGGGTGCCCTTGGCGAACACGCGCCCCGAGCAGGTGTGCAGCACGCAGGCAACGGGCGACATCACGCCCTTGTCGGCAGTCTCCGACCGCTCGACCGGGCCCCGTGTGCGCCTCGACGGCGCGCCGGGCGGCGAGCGGGAGTTCGTGCCACGGCGTGCGGTCCACCCGCGCCTCTCCTCGTCCAGACAGAAGCCGGTCCCCGGCTTGGCCACAGCGTGGCACAAGCAGAGGACCGGCGCAGGGGAACTGTCAGGTGCGCTTGGGGCTGTTGTTGTGCGCCCCAGGGCGAACACCCTCTCGCCGCGCGGGAGTCGGGACTACCAGCGGTAGCCCGCGTACGCCTCGTCCGTAGAGACAATCTCCCGGCCGAGCGGCATCAGCGAGATGGGGATCAGCTTGAAGTTCGCGATGCCCAGCGGGATTCCGATGATGGTCAGGCACAGCGCGATGCCCGTGAAGATGTGGCCCAGCGCCAGCCACCAGCCCGCGAAGATGAACCAGATGACGTTGCCGATGAGCGAGCCCGCTCCGGCGTCCCTCCGCTCCACTGTCGTGCGCCCGAAGGGCCACAGGGCGAAGCCGGCGATACGGAACGCCGCGATTCCGAAAGGAATCGTGACAATGAGGACACAGCAGATCAGGCCGGCGATGACATAGCCAATGGCCATCCAGAGGCCACAGAGGACCAGCCAGATCAAATTCAGGATGAACCTCATAAAAACAGCCTCCCACGCGAAACAACCTCTGGCGAGGGGGACGCTTTCGCGCTCGTGGGTGGTTGCGCGAGGTCACAGACGTGTCATTGCGGGCCACGGACCCGCCGCCCGCTACGCCGCCCCGGCCTCTGGGAGGCTGTCCGGTGATGGCGGGAGGGGCAACACACATGCAGTGGAAGACCTATGGCGAGCGGCAGGTATACACCAATGAATGGGTGAACCTGTGCCTGATCGATGTCGAGCAGCCGGACGGGAAGCGGTGGGAGCACCACGTGGTGCGGCTGCGGCACCTGGCCGTGGCGGCGGTGGTGAACGACCGGCGTGAGGTCCTGATGATGTGGCGGCACCGCTTCATCACGGACACGTGGGCGTGGGAACTGCCCATGGGCCTGATCGAGGAAGGCGAGTCCCCCGAGGAGGCCGCCGCCCGGGAGGCCGAGGAAGAGACGGGATGGCGTCCCGGTCCCATGAAGCCACTGATCTACGCGGAGCCCGCGAACGGGATCACCGACTCGCAGCACTACGTGTTCCGCGCCGACAGCGCCACGTACATCGGGGCACCGGCCGAGAAGAACGAGTCCGACCGGATCGAGTGGATCCCGCTCGACCGGGTACGCGGCATGATCGACCGACGCGAGATCGTCAGCAGCGGCGCGCTCGTCGGCCTGCTGTACGTGCTGATGGACGAATCGATCCGCTGAGAGATCGCCCCCGTCTGGGCCCGGACGGCTTCAGCTCGTGAACGCCCGATCGGCGGCGTCGAGCGCCAGATGCCATGGGTAGGCTCCGGCGCGCCCCTCGCCCGGCTTGTTCGGTTCGAATCCCCCGGGACCATAGAGCACCCGCACACCCATGGCGCGGAGCGTGTCGACGCTGCGCGCGAACTGCGTGTGCTCGGCGAAGGCGCTGTTGACGCACGGCATGGTCACCAGGGGAATCCCCTTGCCGATGGCCTCGGCGACGAAGCCGACGACGAACTTGTCGGTGATCCCGAGTGCCCATTGGTTGATCGTGTTGAACGTGGCGGGGGCCAGTACGGCGACGTCCGCCCGCGGCCATGCGTCCGGCTCCTGTGGCAGCTTGTAGGCGCTCCGCACCGGGTGTCCGGTCTGCGCTTCCAGCGCGGGCAGTTGCTCGTCCAGCCAACGGGCCGCCGTAGGGGTCAGGCCGAGGCACACGTCCCATCCTGCGGCCTGGGCCTGCTCGATGACGTCCGCCACGTTGAGCACCGGCGGGGCGGCGCTGCCGAGCAGGTACAGGACACGGTTCGCGGTCATGAACGCAGTCCACCGTGTGCGGCTTCTCAAGCGCAACCGTCCCTTTCACGCGCTGATCGCCGTTCGGCGTTCTCGTGACCGCCGGGCAGCGGTAGCGTTCCTGTTGCGGAGTCATGGAACGGAGCCAGCGATGCCCTTTCCCGGCGACGAACATCCCGGCGTCCGGATCGCCCACCACCGCAAGCGGTCCGGGCTCACCCAACGCGGGCTGGCCCAGCGAATCCCGTACTCCTACAGCCTGCTCACGCAGGTCGAGTCGGGCCACAAACCCGCCAGTCCCGACCTGGTCGCGGCCGTCGCGCAAGCACTGTCCGTCGACGTGACCGCGCTGACCGGTCAGCCCTACATGGCGGAGCTGCAACAGGACCGGCTCGCGGAACTGATCCGCCCCATCAGGGAAGCGCTGGACCTGTACGACCTGGGGCCGGATCCGGACATCCGTCCTCGCCCGGCGGGACAGCTCATCGACACTGCCGAGAGACTGTGCCTCTTGGTCCGGGCCACGAAACTGCACGACGCCGCCCTGGAACTTCCCTGCGCGATCGCCGAGATCACCACTGCCGCGCACCTCACGCCCTCGTCCGGCCTGTGGGCTGCTTTGGCGAGCACCTATCGCACGGCACACGACGTGACGGTGAAACTCGGCTACTACGACCTGTCCACCGTCGCCCTGGACCGGATGGACTGGGCCGCCGAACGGGCCTCGGATCCGCTGCTCGCGGCAGTACGTCAGTACATGCGGGCCCTGGTGTACTTCCGCGAGGGGGAGTACAGGATCGGCCAGCGCCTCATCGCCTCCGGACACAGCTTGCTCGACCAGGCCCCGCGCACTCGGGAGCACTTCGCCGTCGCCGGGCAGCTCCACCTGGGCGGTTCGGTCATCGCGGCACGTGCCCAGGACTCCGGTCTGGTGACACGTCATCTTGAGGAAGCCGGGTCGTACGCGGAGCGAACCGGCGAGGCCGGCGACATTCTGTGGCTGTCCTTCGGCCCGACCAACGTGTCGGTGCACGCGGTATCGGCGAGCATCGAGATGCGGACCTACGGCGAAGCTCTCGCTCGTGCCGCGAAGGTGGAGATCCCGAAGGGCTGGGCGATCTCCCGCGCCGCGCACTTCCACGTGGACAAGGCCCGCGCGCAGATGGAGACGGGGCGCTCCGATGCCGCCTTGAACTCCCTGGTTTCCGCCCGCCGGTTGGCCCCACAGCAGACTCGTCACCACCCCGGCGCCCGCGAGACCATCCGGGGCCTGATCCACCTCGTGCGACGTACCCCGGACACTCTCGACCATCTGGCCGCCTGGGTGGGGCTGTAGGCGCTTCGCCCGGACCCTTGGCTTTCACCGAACTGTGAAAGTTGGGGCGTTGGCGCGTCGCCAGCATGGTTCCGGAGGCAGTTCACGACGACGGCCCCGGGGCACCTTGCGGCCATCGACACGAGTCGCGCCCGTGACCCGGGAGAAAGAAGGGCGCGCCATGGCGCAACGGCTGGCATTGATCGATGTCCGGTCCGAGGCCGCGAAGACTCGTGCGGGGTCTCACGGTGTGACGGGGTGGAAGTGATGCGGTTGCTCGCGTACATGATCCGGTGCGGTGACGAGATCCTTGACGGTGACGAACGACGGGAAGTGAAGCAGGTTCGTGCCGTCCCGCAAACAGATGCCCATGCCGAGACCGTCGTGGTGGTCTTCACGTCCGGCACTCCGATGAGGATGCACGGCGAAACCACGGTCAGGGTCCGACGAACGTGGGGGCCGCGACCGCAAGGAAGGTGAGTAATGCGGTTAGACCCGACAGTGTTACGTGGCTGTCAGGACCGAGCCAGAGCGGTCCTGATCAGGGTGACTCTGAAGTTCACTTCCTGGGGCCTGCGGCTGGCAACTCACGGGAGGCGGGACGACGAGCCCAGAGGGCCGGTGTTCTACGAGGTGGAGTGTGCACGACGTGCTGGGCATGGTCGCCGGACTCGCAGTCCCCTCTGGTTCCGGACAAGTGGGCTTCTGCGCACGCGGCGTGCACGGGCCACGTGCTGTTCGCGTCGGTACGCACACGTCACTTCCGGGCAGTCCCCGTGGTACCGCAACCGCGCCCCTCGTAGACCGTGCGGCAGCGCACAGGAACGCCCTTCACCCAGCGGCGTCGCTCTAGAGCCGCTCCCCCGCCATCCCCTCCAGCCGGCGGACGCGCTCCGCCATCGGCGGGTGGGTGGAGAAGAGCTTGGAGAGGCCCTCGCCCGCGGGGGAGAGGGTGGCGCTCATCATGTATCAG
>NZ_JAINFC010000217.1 GCF_020740835.1 Streptomyces sp. UNOC14_S4 | reverse complement strand
ACGGTGAACGCGTGGGTGTGGGTGGGGAAATGGGTCAGCAGCGGCCGCGGTCCGTACATGAGCGGGACGCCCGGCCAGGTGCCGTCCTCCCGCTGGGTGTCCAGGAGGTGGCCGAGCCCCGGCGCCCAGTACGTCTCGTCGTGTTCCCCGCCGACGAGGCCGCCGCGCTCCAGGGCCGCGAGCGCGAGGCCGGTGGCGGCCGGGGTGCTCGGGCCGCCCGCCTCGACGGGCCAGCCGCCGTCGGGATTGCGGGTTTCGGCCAGGGCGCGGGCGGCGGGGTGGCCGGACGGGCCGGCGGTCGCACTGCCGGGATGTTCCCCCGTGCCGCTGCGAAGCGCCGTCGCGCCGAGGGCGGGCAGGACCTCGGCGGTGGCGTACGGCAGGCCCCGGTACCAGCCCGCCTGCCAGCGCCCCCGCTCGCGGAACCGGCCGGTGAGCCAGGCGCGCGCCGCGGCCGGCGGTATGTGATGGTGGCCGCGGTGGCGGTCGAGTGCGGTGACGACGTGGGCGACGACATCGTCCACCGGAGGGTCTCCGGCCGACTGCCAGGTCCGCCAGAGCCCGTCGGGTGTCTGCTGCCGGGCCAGATGGCGCAGCCCGGCCCGGATCGTGCGGCCGGGCGTGCCGTCCGCGCCGGCCAGTGCGATCAGGGCGGCCGCGGTGGTGTCGTTGTCGGATTCGACACCCAGGCGGTACGGCCAGCCGCCGTCCGGGTTCTGTGCCGCGACCAGGAACGCGACGGCGGCGGGCAGTCCGTGGCGGTCGAAGGCCGGGGCGCCGCGGAAGGAGCGTACGGTCAGCGTGGTGTCCCAGACGTCGCTGGTGGAGAAGCGCCAGGTACCGTCGGGGAGCTGACCGGAGATCAGGCGTTCCGTGCAGCGGTGGGCCGCCGCGCTGCCGGGGGCGGCGGCCTGGAGCGCGAGGGCCGCGAGGGCGGTGGTGACCGGGCTGCCGAAGAAGTCGCCCGCCGGGGACTGTTCCTCGGCGACCGCGAGGGCGGCCCGCCGGGCGGCGTTCCGGTCGCCGAAGTGGAGTTCCACCAGGGCGTGCGCGGAGCGGAGTTCCACCCTCGTCCAGCGCTTGAGCCGGCCGCGGGCGGCGAGCGCGCCGGCCAGTTCCTCGCGCAGCGCCTCGGGGGCGGTGCCGCCACGGGCCGTACGTCCCAGGTGCAGGGCGACGGCCTGTACGAGGCGGGCGCGGGCGGCGGGCGCGTCGTCCGCGAAGGCGGGGTGGCCGACGTCGACGGGGCCGCCGGTGCCCAGGGCCAGGGACCGCAGCGCGGACTCCAGGGCGTACGCCACCGGGTGGTGGTCCTGGGGAACGGCGCCGGTGAGCCATGCCAGACCCCGCCCGACGGCCCGCCCGGCTCCCGGGTGCGGCGAGCGGGACAGGGCCAACGTGCCGAGTGCGGTCTCGGTGACACGGGGAGAGGGGGTCGCGAGCCAGGAGCTGTCGTCCCGCTGGGTGGCGAGGACATGCCGGGTGGCGAGGGCGAGGGAACGATTCACCCGCAGCGCCAGCACAGGCGACAAGCGCGTGTGCGGCGCGCGGGGTAACGCACGTCCTGTTGACATCTGTCCTCTGCTTCTCGTGCTGCCGCTGAGTACGTCGAACACCGCCGGGCCGTGGACGACGGCCCGGCGGGCCCGTACGGGAGCCGGGGCCCCGGATCACGTACAAGGGACCTCATACGAGCGATCACGTACGAGGGATCACGTACGAGGGATCACGTACGAGGGATCGAAGTAGCCTGGCAGCGTGGACACTTCACAACCGGTCGGCCATCCCCCGCAGGAGATGGTCTCCATAGCGGACACATGCTCCGCCGCATTGCGGAACATGCCGCGCCTGGAAATCTGGCTCAAAGAGCTCGCACTTCCCGTGGACCCCGCCCTCGTGCCCCTGATGTGTCTTCAGTCGGCCTTCTTCACACCGTGGCTGCCCTCGGAGTCCTGCTATCAGACGGCCCGGCTCACGGTCTGGCTGATGGCCATCGACAACGTGCTGGACGCGCCGGGCGCGGCAGACGGTACGGAGGCCCGGGTCCGGGCCTGGCGGAAAGTCCTCGACGGACAGGCGGCGGAGGCCGACGACCCCGTGGCGCGCGCCCTGGCGGAGATCACGGAGGTCCTGCGGCGCGACGGCCGCCCCGAGCTCACCACCGTCTGGCGGGAGAGCATGCGTCAGACGCTCGTCGGCATGGTCCGCGAGAACACGGCGACCCGGACGGCGGCCGCCGGGGGCGGCCTCCCCCGGCTGACCGACTACCTGCTGCACGGCGCCTGGACCATCGGTGTCGAGCAGCAGGTCACCGCCCTGTGGGCGCTCATGGACGAGCCGGGGCTGCCCTGCCGGCTGCCTGTGCTGCGCGGCGCGCTGCGCCAGGCCGCGACCGCGATCCGTCTGCTCAACGATCTTCGCGGTCACCACCGGGAACGGTCCGAAGGCAAGGCCGACGCCCTCGCCATCGGCCTGAGCGAACAGGAGGCGTACCGGCGCGCGGAAGCCGGGATCGAGGGCTGCCGACGGACTCTGGCTCCGCTGACCGCGGCCGGGTACGGTTCAGCGGTGGCGCTGGAGCGGGTGGTGCTCTGGCATGCGCGGATGTACCACCGCTTCGACCCCGTACGGCCCGGGCGGGCGGCTGCCCGTCCTCTGCCCGGCGGCGGACCGGGCGCCACCGGGCCCACGCGCCACGCTCCGTCCGTCCACCGGCCGAGGGAGGCCCCGCCCATGGGCATCGAACAGGAAGTCCCGAGCAAGCGGCAGGTCCAGGAAGTCCTGGACGCCATCGCGTCCGGAGCATCCGGAGCATCCGGAACGTCCGGAGCCTCCGGAGCGGAGTACGACCGCGCCAGGCTGACCGAGCTCTTCGACCTGCTGGAACCGGTCGACGTCGGTCTGCTCATCGGCACCTGGCGGGGCGGCGCGTTCGAGAACAGCAGTGAGAACGCCGAACAGTTGGCGCAGATGCGGTGGTACGGCAAGCGGTTCCTCGACGCCGACCAGGTGGAGCCGCTGCTGTGCCTGGACGAGGACGGGCAGGTCTACTCGTACGAGGAGATGGGCCTGGCAACGCTGAAGGAGGTCGTCCGCCACGGCAAGCAGTCCACGGCGATGGTCTACGACCAGCTGCCCATCATCGACCACTTCCGTCGGCTCACCGACGATGTCCTGCTGGGCGTGATGGACAAGAAGGGCGATCCGGTGGACTTCTACTTCCATCTCACGCGGGTGTCGGTCCCCGTGCGGCCGGCCGACGGGACGCCCGGGACGTCGTGATCCGCACTGCGGCCTTGACCTTGACGCAGGCGGCAGGGTCGCACGATGACCGGCATGAACAACAGCACCGCACCGCAGAGCAGCAGGATCGTCGCCGTCACCGGAGCGGGCACCGGTATCGGCCGGGCCACCGCGCGGGCCTTCGCCGCCGAGGGTGCCCGCGTCGTCGCGATCGGACGGCGCGGCGAACCGCTCGAGGAGACCGCGGCCGGGCACGACCGGATCACACTGCTGCCCGCCGACATCACTGCCGAGGGCGGGCCCGAGCGGATCGTCCGGGCCGTGGTGGAGGCGCACGGCCGACTGGACGTCCTGGTCAACAACGCCGGCATCGTACGCGGCGGCGCCCTCGGCACACTGACAACGGAGGCGATCACGGCCCAGCTCGCCACCAATCTCATCGCTCCGGTCCTGCTGGCCCAGGCCGCGCTGCCGTTGCTGGAGACGGCGGGCGGAGTAATCGTCAATGTCAGTACGTCGGTGGGGCAGCGGGCCTGGCCGGGCAGCTCGGTCTACGCGGCGACGAAGACCGCCCTGGAGCTGCTGACCCGCAGCTGGGCGGTCGAGCTGGCACCCCGTGGAATCCGGGTGGTGGCGGTCGCCCCCGGCGCGATCGACACCCCCATCGGCGAGCACCAGGGCCTGACGCCGGAGCGGATGGCCGCGGTGCGCCAGTGGCAGCTGGCGCACACCCCGCTGGCCCGGATCGGCCGCCCCGAGGAGGTGGCCTGGGCCATCACCCGGCTGGCCGCGCCGGATGCGTCGTTCGTCACCGGGGTGGTACTCCCGGTCGACGGTGGCGCGGTGGTGGCGTGATAGGACGTGATGGGAGTGGCCCGGGAGGTGGGACGGGAGGTGGGACGGGTGCGGATCGGTGAACTGGCCGGGTCGACGGGGACGACCGCCCGTGCGCTGCGGCACTACGAGCAGGCCGGGCTGCTCTCCTCCGAGCGGGCCCCCAACGGTTACCGCGTCTACGACGAACGGGCCGTGGTGCGGGTCCGCAATATCCGCTACCTGCTGGCCGCCGGGCTCACCCTGGACGACGTGCGCGCGTTCCTGCCCTGCCTGGACGGCGACGTGGCCGCCGCGCCGCCCTCGGGCACGGGCCTGCGGGTCGCGCTGGAACGGCTGGCGATCCTCGACGAACGGATCGCCGCCCAGACCGAGGCCCGCGACCGGCTGGCAGCCGCGCTCCACGAATCGGTTGTCGGACGGACGGTCCAAGCGGGCTGGGGGGAAGCCCAGTGCGGTTCGGCAGCGCCTCAAAGGGGCGCGGGGCAGTGTGGCGTCATGCGGCTCCGCCGCGTGGGCGCGACCAGCCACGACGCGCCCGCAGATGACTCGCCGGGCTTCCAGCGGAGCGCTTAGTATCACTCCGCCCCGGGAACCGGAACGGTGAACTCCCAACGGTCTCCCGGGGCGACCAGTGAAACAACGGGGAAAGGCCCATCAGGACCATGCGACTTACCGGAAAACGCCGTATAGCCGTCGCCGCGACAGGAGCCGTGGCGGCGATCGCGGTGACGATGCAGATCACGCCGAGCGCGTTCGGCACGGAGGACACGACGGGGACGACGGCGGCCACCGCAGCCACCGCGGCCCAGGCAAACGTCGGCCCGGCGGACTCCGGCGCCTCCCCCACCGACGGAACGGTCTTCCATGACGGTGCCATGTCACTGGACGCGCCGCCCGTGCGCGCGAGGGCGGCGGTGGCCGCGGCTCCCCAGGCGACTCCCCAGGGCGAGGGGTGGAAGCTGGCCGACGGCGTGACCAAGTCGCTGGCGACCGGCTACACGATCAAGTTCTACGACCAGAAGTCCGTGGACTGGCTGGGCCGCTATGTGAAGGCGTCCGCCGACGACCTCCGGCGTATCACCAATCTGCCCATTTCCGTCAACACCTCCCCCGTGGGCTGGAACTACGTCCGCCCCCAGGGCGAGATCGTCATCGGTGTGGCCAAGCGTCCGTGCGTGCCGCCTGCGGACAACGGCCAAACGGGCTGGAAGGTCGTCCGCGACGGGTCGGGCACTCCCAACCTGAGCTGCGGATTCATCTCCTGGTCGGGCGACGGCACCGTGACCAGCGGGCACGCCTACATCGACAGCGAGTTCTTCACCGCGGACGGGAAGCCCGCTGCCTCCTGGGGCGGCGAGACGTTCATGCGGAACCACATCAGCCACGAGCTCGGCCACACCATGGGCCTGACGCACGCGGACCGCAGCGCGACGCGCGGTGACTGCGCCGTGGGCAAGGACTCCGGCGAGAAACCGGTGATGTGCACCGCGAACCACGGATACCAGGATGCGCGTGCGGGCACCTACGTCCAGCAGCTCGACGTGCAGGGCCTGCGCTATCTCGCGACCGGCGCCGGAGCGGCCGTCCCGCCCCAGGGCAAGGTCACCGGACTCGGCGGCAAGTGCCTCGACGTCAAGGGCGGGAAGACGGCCAACGGCACCCAGATCCAGCTCTACACCTGCAACGGTTCGGCGACACAGTCCTGGATCGTGGGGAAGGACGGCACGTTCCGCGCGCTGGGCAAGTGCCTGGACAACGCGCGCAACGCCGCCACCGACGGCAACAAGATCGAACTCTTCGACTGCAACGGCGCCGCCTCGCAGCGCTGGTCGGTCAACACGAGGGGTCAGATCGTGCACGTCGCGTCGGGCAAGGTCCTCGACGTGACCGGCGGCAGCACCGCCGACAGCACCAAGATCCAGCTGCACACCCCCACCACCGACAAGCGCCAGCTCTGGGCCGTCCCGAAGTAGCGCTCACCCGCCTGCGCCGACTTGCCGTCCACGGGTCCGTCAGCCGGGTCGGCCAGGCACGGTGGCGGAGGTGAGGAAGTAGGTCACGGAGTACAGGAAGCGGCCGTTGTCAATGGCCTTTTCGAGAAGGGCGTTGAAACGGCCGGCCTCGGACCAGTCGAGGTATCCGCGCTCGGCGAAGGCATCGGCCCAGTTGCGGATACCCATCGTGCCGTCCACGGTCTGCTGGTCGCGGACGAGAAGCGTTCGGGCCTCGACGTGCATGTCCTCAAGACCATGGCCGACCAGGAGGCCGGGTACCCGACGGGCAAAGGTGCCGTGTCGGATGCTCTCGGCCCGGCGCAGAGAGAGGACTTTCGCGGCCAGGTCGTGGTCTTCGATGTCGAGAGCCTGCGTTATTCGTCCGCGAGCCGACGGGCCGCTTCGCCGGTTCCAGCACCCACGTCAAGGAACTTCCGACCGGGCCGGGCCCGAAGCAGTTCTCGGAGACGTTGCTTGTAGGAGGCGAAGAACGGTTCGTCGCTCAACCGGTGCAGACTGGCGACCAGCCGGCCCGGGTCGGGGTGGGCATCGATGTCGGAAAAAGCGTGCGGCACATAGTGGTTTGCCATGACAGGCCAGGGTAGGCCACGCGCCGACCGGTTTCCCGTGCTCTCATTCCCCGCTTGCGGCCCTCTTCACGTCCTCCGCGAGTATCTCTCGGCGATCTCCTCGGCGCGTTCGGCGACCGGGTTCAGCCCCAGCTCGGCCCTGCGCCGGTCGACGCCACCGGGGTCGCGGACCGGGAAGGGCTCCCAGCGCCGTGCCCACCCCCATTGCCGTGCACGCGCGTCGTGCCTCGCGGGCCACCCGGTCCGCGGCCGCTTGTTGCCGAGGCGACGCCAACTGGCCTGATATGTCGTGGTGACGATTGAAGCAAACGCATAGATTTGCCGGGTATTCCCCGTCTTGGGGAGAATATTGGGAGGTGCACCATGAGAAGGCACATCCTTACCGGCGCGATCGCCACCACTTGCCTGCTCGTACCGTTCCAGGCCCACGCCATGGCCTCGTCGCCGACACCGCCCCCGGCTCCTCAGCTGACGGCCGCGTTGTGGGACAAGTGCGAGGCTGCGCTCGACTCACCGCACGAGTCGCACACCAATCCGGACGTCATCAACGTCCACGCCGACATCAAGGGCTGCAAGCAGAAGATGCCCGAGTACTCGCTCTCGGTCACTCTCTACAAAGAGAATACCCAGGTCGCGCACGATACCGGCTCCGGCAAGAACAAGTTCAAGGCTCGGGTCGTGGCCAACTGGCCCCCGCCCAAGGGCGAGTGTCACTCCTACTCGGCCAGCGCCACCTTCACCATCAAGGCCGACGGCAAGGAGCACACCGCCACCCTGACGAACCACAGTCAGGGCAAGATCTGCATCAAGAAGTAGCACCACCGTGGCCGGTTCAGCCACAGGGCGGTGCTTGCCGGCCACGTCCCTCCAGCGTCAGGGCGCACTGCATGAACGAGAACAACGAGTACACCGTCTTCCTCGCGGTCACCGACCGGACCGACCGAACCGACCAGACCGGCCAGACCGACCAGACCGGCCGAGCCGATCCGGCCTTCGCCGTCACCGCGCTCGCCGTGGAGACCGGACGTCTGGAGGAGGCCGAGGAGCGTGCCGAGGCCGCGCTCGACGGCCTCGCACCCGACGTGGCCTGGCTTGACCTGCCCCCGTCCGTACGGCGGGAGACCGTCGCCCGGGTGCGCGCCGTGCCGCACTACGCGGTGGACCACACCGAGCATGACCGCGGGCCCGCGCGTTCCGCCTCTCCCCTGGCCGACTGTCTGCGCAGTCTCGCCACCGGCGGCCCCTTCGCCAAGATCGCCATGCGGCCGTACACCGTGTACGTCACCGGCGGGCAGCCCGTCGGCGCCGCGGCGACGACCCCCTTCCTCTCCGGCGCCCAGGCCGTGCGTCCCGACGCCGGGACGCGCTTCCCCGCGCTCGCGCGTCTCACCTCGCTCCTCGCCACGGCCGCCGCGCCCTCGATCGACGCTGCCGTTCCCGACGAGGAGGACCTCTACGACGCCTTCGACCGGTACACGCTCGGTGGCCTGGCATGAACCGTACGGAATGACGGTTCCCGCCTCGGCCCGGCCTCAGGCGGCGCATCCCGGCCAAGGGGGATAAATTGGCAGGGAACGTACGGAGAGGAGGGACGACATGTCCTCGAAGCGGCGCCGCAAGAAGAAGAAGTCCCGCATGAAGAGCGCCAACCACGGCAAGCGACCCCAGAGCTGAGCTCGTCAGGCCGCTGCCTGTTGCCGGTTGAGTTTTTCCAGGACGCGGTCGCGGAGAAGTTCGTACTCCTCACGGAGCCTGTGCCACTCGGTCGCGGGCGGGCGATGGATGACTGTGGCTCCGGTGACGATCTCGTGGGGGCCGAACTGTTCGCGGGTGAGATCGATCTCGATGCCCATGCCGAGGCGGTTCCACCAGTGGTAGTCCACGCGCTCTCCGTCGACGTGGACCTCCCCCCGGATCAGCTCGCCGCCCAGCAGGTCGTTGAGCACCAGGGCGGTCACCCCGCACTGGTCCCGGGCCGGGTTGTCCTCGGTCCAGTGCGAGTGCGAGCGGAACTCGGGCGTGCACGTCTCGGCACTCCAGCTGCTGCGGATGGCTCGTTCGATGTCAGTGAGAAGCAACGGTGTCATGCCGGTGATCCTGCCAGCAGGCACTGACAACGGCGCTGACAACGGCCGGGGGCTGCCGGGGCGCATCCCCGTCCGGCGGGGCGAAGCATGCGGTCGAGTTGACTTCGGATCTCATCGTCACGCCGCTGACACCAGCGAAACGGCATAGCGGCCCGCGCTGTCCGTCCACCATTGCTCTAGCCGCAGACCCGCCGCCACCAGTTCGGAACGGACGCCGTCCTCACGGAATTTGACGGATATCCCGACGTGCAGCCGCTCTCCGGCCGCGAAGTGGACCAGGCGGTCCAGCGAGGCGAAGGTGACAGTGTGGGAGCGGCGGGCCCGCAGCGCGTTCTCGATGCGGGCCAGGTGCGGGTTCCAGGTGACGTCGTGGTCGAAGTCGTGGAGGCGGAAATTCGCGCCGAGTTCCCGGTTGAGGACCGTCAGGCCGTTCTTGACGAAGGCAGCGGTCACCCCGGCGCGGTCGTCGTAGGCGGCTCTCAAGGTCGCTTCGTCCTTGACCAGATCGGTGCCCAGGAGCAGCCTGTCGCCCGGGCGCAGTTGGGCACGCAAGGCGGCCAGGAACCGCCGTCGTTCGGCGGACCGGAAGTTGCCGTAGGTGGCGCCGAAGAAGGTGAACAGGGCAGGGGTGTCCTGCGCGCCCAGACCGAGCGGTGAGACGAAGTCGGCAGCGCGCGGCCGGACGTCGAGGTCCGGGTAGTCGGCACGCAGGGCGCGCGCCACGTCCTGCAGGGCGGCGTCGCTCACGTCGACGGGCACGTACCGGTCCAGCGAGCCCTCGGCGCGCAGGGCGTCGAGCAGCAGCCGCGTCTTCCGGCCGGAGCCCGCGCCGAGGTCCACCAGGGTGCGGGAGCGGGTCCGGGCCGCGATGGCGGCGCCGTGCCGGGTGATGATCTCCCGTTCGGCATCGTCGATGTAGTACTCGGGTTGCTGGGCGATGGTCGTGTAGAGCGCGCTGCCACGGGCGTCGTAGAGCCACTTGGTGGCGAGGCGCTTGGGAGCGGACATCAGCCCGAGGATCAGCTCGCGGTGCTCGGTGACAACCGCCGCGCCGGTGGTGGACAGGGTCATATGTCTCCCTCGTACGGAACCGAGGGGCGTCCTCGACCGAGGGCGCCCTCAGTCGGTGTGCGCCCAGATCAGCCAGTGGTATCCGGAGTCGGAGGTGTCCGTCCTGGCCGGGACCGGCGGCATCCAGGCCACCGGCGGGTTGTCGGGCTCGGGGTGCGCGAGGCCCTTGACCGTCCAGGCACGGGCCCGCCAGCCGTCCGCCGCGAGCTGTGCCACGGGGTCCGTCCAGCCGCTGGCCCACAGCACCCCGAGTGCCTCGAGGCTCTTGAGGACCGGCGCGTAGTGCGCCGCGGCGAAGACGTCGGGGTGCACGTGGTCGCACCACAGGCGGCTGCCGGGGGCCGACAGGCTCCGTACGGTACGCAGCAGCGTGTGGCAGGAGTCGGCGTCGAGGTAGGGCAGCAGCCCTTCGACGACCCACAGCGTCCGGGCCCGGGGATCGAAACCGGCGTCTTCCAGGCTCCGGTGCCAGTCCCCGCTCAGGTCGGCGGCGACCTCGACCCGGCGGCAGGCCGGCCGCGCGGCCGGCCCCGCCTCGGCGAGCCGCAGGCTCCTCGCCTCCAGCAGGGCGGGGAGATCGACCTCCACGTAGAGCAGGTCCTCGGGGAGGTCCAGCCGCAGGACCCGGGACTCCAGGCCCGCGGCCAGCGAGACCACCTGCCGGATGCCGTCCTCGGCGGCTGCCCGGACCACCTCGTCCCCGAGCCGGGCGCGTACCGGGACGACCGGTGGTGAGTATCCGAGCACGGACACCACGACGTCGTGCCACTGTCGGCGCTCCACCTCGGTGCACAACGTCACCGGGTCCTCCAGGAACCGGTCCGCACGCGCGGTCTCCAGCTCCCGGGCCGCCGCGGTCCACCCCGCGGTGGTACTGATGGTCTGCACTACGCCTCCTCGGGTCAGGAAGGTGCTCCTGGTCCGGCTGGTGTTCCCGGGCCAGCTTGCCGAGCGGCAGATCTTGACGGCCATCGTGGAAATCCACGGTCTCGGCGGTCATGTGGCGAGAGCGACGGCCTGTCAGCCGTACGGCCGGTGCACGCGTGTCTTCTCCGTCGACGCGAAAGTGTCGAACCAGGAATTCGAGCGGGACGGTGATCCGTGCCGCGGCCCCGGTCGAGGCCTACGCGCCGTTCAGGCCCAGTGCCGCCGCGCGGACGCGGGGTTCAGTGGCGACGAACGGAACGCCGGGGCCACAGCCCAGCGACATGCCCCAGTAGCCCACCGGCCCGGTGCCGACGTGGTCGCCTTCTTGCAGCGTGTCCAGGACCGCACGTCATTCCGGGACGCTCTGGCCCGCGATGAGGGTATGGAGCTCGGCGAGTACAGGAGCTGTATCCCCGCCGGTCTGCATGCGGTTCCGCATCTCGGCGACGAGTCGGTTGTGTTCCCCGCTCCGCGGGCGGCCGCCATGGGCGGGCGACAAAAAGCCCCCCACCCGAGGTGAATTCGAGGGGCGTTGCGACACCGTGGCTGGTTGATCAGGCCGCGAGCAGTTTGGACAGGCGCTCGGCTGGAGTTTCCCAGCCGAGTGTTTTGCGTGGGCGGCTGTTGAGTCCGGCGGCGACACGCGCCCCGGCGTGAAGTCCCTCAAGGACGACCGGGCGTGAACTACTGGTCGCTGCTGGGGCCTTCTCCGGCGCTGTGGTCGACCCCGCCAGGCCGGTCACAGATATCGGTGCGGATGGCTCCTGGTGGCGGGAATGCTTCGCTTCGACTGACGTTCCAGACGCGCTACGAGACGCACGGGAAGCAAGACGCCCCCGGAGGAACCGGGGGCGCCGGGAAGGCTACTGAGGTTGAACTCGTGATGGCGGGTGGGTTGGTCAAGGTGGCTCGATGATCAGGCCGGTCTCGGCGAGGCAGCCGTCGAGCAGGTGCGGGCGGTACTGGACCTTCTTCAGCTTGCGCTTCATGA
>NZ_JAINFC010000216.1 GCF_020740835.1 Streptomyces sp. UNOC14_S4 | reverse complement strand
GCCCTGGCCCGGCGGATCGTGCGACGGCTGCGCGAACTCGGCATGACCCCCGTGCTCCCCGGCTACTTCGGCACCGTCCCTCCCGGCTTCGTCCGCCGCAATCCCGGCGCCCGCGTCGTCCCCCAGGGCGACTGGGGCGGCTTCCGGCGCCCCGACTGGCTCGACCCGCGCACCCCTCACTTCGGCCGCGTCGCCCGCACCTTCTACCGCGTGCAACAGGGGCTCTACGGCGCCACGTCCATGTACAAGATGGACCTGCTGCACGAGGGCGGCACCCCGGGCAACGTCCCCGTCGGCGAGGCCGCGCGCGCCGTCGAGAAGGCCCTGCGCACCGCCCATCCCCGGGCCACCTGGGCCATCCTCGGCTGGCAGACCAACCCGCGCCGCGAGATCGTCGACGCCGTCGACAAGTCCCGCATGCTCGTCCTCGACGGCCTGTCCGACCGCTACGCCGCCGTCACCGACCGCGAGGCCGACTGGGGCGGCACCCCGTACGCCTTCGGCTCCATCTGGAACTTCGGCGGGCACACCGCGATGGGCGCCAACACCCCCGACTGGGCCGACCTCTACGACCGGTGGCGCACCAAGGCCGGCAGCACGCTCTCCGGCATCGCCCTCATGCCGGAGGCCGCCGACAACAACCCCGCGGCCTTCGCCCTCTTCGGCGACCTGGCCTGGACGGACGGCCCGGTGGACCTGCCGTCCTGGTTCGCGGAGTGGCCCCGCTACCGCTACGGCGGCGCCGACGCGCACGCCGCCCGCGCCTGGGACGTCCTCCGGCGCACCGCCTACGGCACCCGCCGCACCGACGGCTGGAGCGAGGGCGCCGACAGCCTCTTCGCCGCCCGCCCCGATCTGGCCGTCTCCCACGCCGCCGCCTGGTCGCCCAAGCAACTGCGCTACGACGCCGACACGTTCGCCCGCGCCCTGCCGGAACTGCTCTCCGTCGCCCCCTCCCTGCGCCGCAGCAGCGCCTACCGCTACGACCTCATGGATGTCGCCCGGCAGTGCATCGCCAACCGCGGCCGACTGCTCCTGCCGCGCCTGAAAGCCGCCTACGACACCGGGAACCGGTCCCGCTTCCGCGACCTCACGCGCGAGTGGCTCGACTGGATGTCCCTGCTGGAGCAGGTCGTCGCCACCGACGCGGGCCATCTCCTGGGCCGCTGGACCGCCGACGCCCGGGCCTGGGGCTCGACCCCCGCCGAGCGCGACCACCTCGAATACGACGCCGTCTCCCTCCTCACCACCTGGGGCCCCCGCGCCTCGGCCGACTCCGGCAAGCTCCACGACTACGCGAACCGTGAGTGGTCGGGCCTGGTCGGCGGCCTCTACCGGCTGCGCTGGAAGACCTGGTTCACGGCGCTGGACACGGCCCTGGCGTCCCGCCGCGCGCCCAAGCCCGTCGACTGGTTCGCCCTGGAGGACCGCTGGACCCGGGACCGCCCCTCGTACCCGACGACCCCGGCAGGGGATATCGTCCGGGTCGCCCGGGCCGTGGCGGCCAGGCTGTAGGCGGAGAAGACCCGATAGCAGGCCCGGGAGACCCGGGAGGAGGCCCGGCAGTCGGCAGCGGCGGCCTCGCGACCGCGAGGCCGGGCGGGCATCCGGGCGAGAAGCCTGCCCGGCACAGCCGACGCCCGGTCCGACTCCGCCCCTGTCGCCGACCCCGATATGAGCCCTGTCGCCAGCCCCATGAGCAGCGCGGCCCCGTGCACGTCCCTCACCGCCGCCAAGGCCACCGCTCCGACCGGCACGGCCAGCGCGAGTCCACGGTTCCAGCGGGTGGTCAGCGGCCTCGGCAGCCGCCCGTCCAGCCGTCGTATCGCCCAGAACACCGCGCCCACGAGCCCACACACGGCTATCGAATTGCCGCCCCCGAACGGCTGCCACGCGTACCCCACCAACTCGGCGGCCACGCCCACCCCGAAGTAGTGGAGCAGCCACGCGCGGCGGGAGAGGACCTGCTCCGCGACCGCTCCCACGACCGCGAGGGCGAGCAGGTTGAACACCGTCCCGGCCGCGCCACCGTCCTGGACGAAGAGCGACGTGAACGTGCGCCACCACTGCTCGTGGAGCCCCTCCGGACTCCGTCGCAGCAGGCCCAGCGTGCCGGGCACGGCGAACTGGAAGAGGTTGACCAGGGCAGTGACGCCGAACACGGCCCCGGTGACGGCAGGAAGACGCCGCGACGGAGCCGCGACACCCACGCTGATGGCTGTCATGCGAAGAACACTACCCCCGAACCTGTACTCGGTCAATATTTAATCTCGACCAAAACTTGTGCCGGGTACTCTGAAGCCATGACTGCACAGCCCGGCCTGCGGGAGCGGAAGAAGATCGAGACGACCCGGCGGCTCTTCAGCACCGCCGTGGAGCTGTTCCTGGAGCACGGCTTCGACAACGTCACCGTCGCCCAGATCGCGGCAGCCTCGGACGTCTCCAAGATGACGGTCTTCAACTACTTCCCGACCAAGGAACACCTCGTCCTGCGCCCGATGGAGGACCACGTCCACGACGCGGCGCACATCGTCCGCGAGCGCGCCGCGGGCGAGACCCCCGTCGCTGCCCTGCGCCGCGCGTTCCTGGCCGCACTCGACGAGCACGACGCCTCCACCGGCCTGAACGACGCCCCGGACGTCCTGGGCGTGTGCCGTCTCCTGCACGAGACCCCGGCACTCGCCCAGCGAGCCCTGGCCCTGACCCAGCAGAGCCGCGACCTGCTCGCCGCCGAGCTCCCCGGCCCCCCGGTCCTCGCCGCCGTCACCGCCGCCCAACTGATCGGCGCCCGCGAGGCCCTGTCCGCGGAGAACCTGCGCCGCCTCCTCGCGGGAGAATCCGCCGACGCGGTCCACCCCGACGCGGTCGCCGACGCGAAGCGCGCCTTCGCCTTCCTGGAGACCGGCCTGCGCGACTACGGCCGCTAACACCCCCGGAACCGCCGGGAAGTTCACCGGCGGACTCCCCGCACGGCCACAAACGCAAAGATCCCGCCCGGTCGATGACCAGGCGGGATCTTTCCCAACTACCCCCGAGCTGACTCGAGAACAGTCGTTGCGGTCGGGTGTTCACGAGTAGGGCTGACCAGGGGCGGCAAACCCCTCATGAAGATCGCTTCCCAGAACGGTAGCGATCGTTTCCCGAGCCGGTCGGGTTCGATGTCGATGCCGTCCGTCACGGCGTGTGGTGCGGGAGGGGGAGCGACCGGTCGACGGCAGGCTGACCGGCGGCCTCTTCGGCAGCCTGTGCGTGCAGTACATCGACGCCAGCAGGGATCACAGTGGCTGGTCGGGGCGGTCCTGGCAGTGACGAGGACTGTGGGGTCTTCGGTTCGGAACATGCGTTTGGGGCTGCAGCGTCGTGCTGCAGCCCCAAACGCGTCCCGTGAGGGACGATGTGCCCGACTTTATGCCTGGACGGCCGTGAGGGCGGTGTGCGTCTCGCTGGCCTTCGGCTTGGACTTGGCCGTCAGGTGCACGGCTACGGCCAGGGAGGCCAGGAGCGAGGCGCTGGAAGCCAGGATGTCGCTGAGGGCGCCGCCGCCGCACAGGGCCACGCCGGGCAGTGCGACAGTTGCCATCCCTACCAGCCAGACAGCGACTACTCCTCGGACCGCATTACCGTTCTGCATGGTTCTCCTCACGATAGTTGCTGATAGGCCACTGAGACGACCATGGCCACAGCGACCAGGGCCAGTGCCCAGAAGTACCACTTGGGAAGTGTGGCCCCTGATTTTCTGGGGGCTATTCCAGCCACGGCCAGGATGATTTGGAGGATTGCGAGGACGGTAATGAGAGCGCGCATGTTTTCCGTTCGGGCCGACGCTGGGTCAGCAGACGTATTGCGAGACCAGGGCGTTGAGCGCCGAGCCCGAGGAGAAGGCGACGGACATGGCGCGGGCCGCGTCGGCGGAGATGGCGATGCCGAGGACCTCGATGCCGCCGGCTGCGGCCGCTGCGGCGAAGGCGGCGGCGCCGATGCTGTAGACAGCGGTCATCGCGGCCATGTGGCAGAACCCGCGGGGCTGGTTGCCCGTGCTGCCGCTCTGGAAGGCGCGCAGTGTGGTCTTGCCGTTGGCGTCCTTGAACAGGCTCAGGGCGTACTGGCCGTTGTCGTAGACGATCTTGCTCTGGCCGTTGGCGAGCGAGGCGCGCGCGGAGTTGATGCCGTCGAGGATCTGCTTGACGAGAGCTTCGTCGATGGGGGTGTCGAGCTGGGCCGAGACGGCGGCGGTGGCCTGGGCGATGCGCGCCGACTCGGACGGGGCGGCGGACGCGGTGGAGGCGGCGACGGTGAGGATTGCGCCTGCGGTCACCATCGCGACGGTTCCCATGGATAAGCGCTTGATGATTCTGCCGCCGAGTGTTGCGGTGTTCATTTTTCTCCCGTTGTCGTACGTGGCAATGGGGTTGGTGAATGCAACCCATTGGCGTTTCGCTGGAGATCATTCCATGCCGGGGAGAGGTGGTCACAGGGGAAAAAGTGCATGGCGAAATTATCGCGCGCCCCCATATGCGGCGAGACGGCTCCGATGGCACACGAGCCCCAGATGACACATCTGGAACGTGCGCCTCAAATCACCCCGTACCGCCCGAGCTAATGCCGCAAGATACCCAAAACGGCATGCGGGCGCCATGCGCAAATGCACCCACCATCAGCCAGTGCGACATTTATCGTGCTCATACTCGCCAAGATCGGGCCAACTCCCGCTCAACAGGCGGGGGCTGGCGGCGCCACAAGCGGCCGGGATTCGCCGCTCCACGGACACCAGTCCAGCGGCAAGTTCGCGAAGGACCGCTCTTGAGCGGTCCGTGTACTCGCAGCCGGGCAAAACGGAGCCCGACAGGCGCGCATGCCCTACAGCCCTACTCTCATGGCACCCAGGGTCCGTAACGGACCTGACAGAGGGGGAAGGGAGTCCCACCCCCCTGACAGGCACGATCTCCGGCGATCACCTGGTGACCTCTATCTCGCTTGATCTGTACGGCAGTTGTCGTTTGGGATCTTTGGCGATCACCTTCTGCGATCTTGGCCGGGGCTCCCCTACGGTGTGGGCGGGGTTCTGGCTGTTCTGGGGCCTGGCCCCAGATGAACCGGGGACGATCGCAAGGGCAGACAATGACGTCACTGTTCGACCAACTGGACAAGGAAGAGGCCATCGTCCGGGGGGAGCTGGCGGCCCTGCGCGAGAAGGTCGCACAGGCGGAGGAGCGTATGGCTCATCTGGCGATCACCCGCACGACGCTCGTTTCCCTGGGGGTCGCAGGCGCTGAAGACGGTGCTGGCGAGCCGTCCTCGCGATCTTCAGGCGACAGCCCTGCCGACGGTGAGACCGGGCACAGCACCGACGGGCCGGAGCGAGACGAAGCCGCCGGCCCTGCGGACGGATCTTCAGGGCCGGAGCCCCAGGAGTTGTCGTTGGAGGTGGCCCGTGAGCGGATTCTGGCTCTGCTCGCGGAAACGGACCGGGCGGTGAAGTTGCAGGACCTGGTGCCCGCGATCGGCGAGAAGCGGACGGAGACGACGCGCTCGCGGCTGAAGACCTTGGTGAAGGAGGGGCTGGTGGTGGAGGATCCTGTGGCCTGGTTCGCCCTCAAGTCACCCGCCGCTGCCGCCGCTGAAACCCCTGGGGAGGCCCGGGTGGCCTGATGAGGCGTCCGCCGGGTGCGGCCTCGGCCCGCTGCGGCGGATGAGGCTGGCACCGCCGAGATCTGACCTCGGCGGTGCCGGTTGCTTGAGTCCCTACCAAGGTGGCTCTCGCATGTCCCGACACTAGTGGAGATCATCCCGGTGTTGGGCGCGGAGCCGCGAAATCGTCATGCCCGGTCGCAGTCGTGCGCATTCGGGTACGAATCGAGGCTCATTGTTTGCTTCTCCGAACGCGAACGGGCCCGTCCGGCCACAGCCGCACACCCGTGAAAGCGGCCAGCCGGGCGACGGTCGCCACGTCCGGCCAGGAATTCCCGGCGAGCAGGTCGGCAATGGCCTGCCGGTTGACACCGGAGCCGGCCGCCGCCGCGCGCAGGCTCAGTCCCCGGTCCTCCATCGCCCGCGTGAGGCGGCGGGCGATCTGGCGCACGGCCTCGGCCCCGGCATCCGGGCAGGGCGCCTCAGGCCAGGCTTCCGGATCACCGGCCATCTCCCGCGGGGGGCGTGCGCGGGCGCGTCCGCCGACCATGCGTGCACCGTCCTCTCTGTCGAAGTCGATCAACCCCCGGACGGCTGCTTGTCCAGCCGCTATTCGTGGACCGTGACCCTTGATCCACAGACCTCTGCGAAGATCGCCCGCTACCGGCCGCGCGAGGCCCCGCCCGTCTGGGAGGAGGTCGCGCCGCTGGTGAGATCGGTGGTGGCGGCCACGGTGAGCGCGGTCCCCTATGACGTGGAACGGCTGCTGCACGTCACCGCCTCCCTGGCCGTCTGGGCCGTCAAGGCCGGGCATCCTGTGGATCCGGATGCCTGGCTGCGGAACGAGGTCATCGACGCGTACGTGCTCTCGCGCGCTGCCGGTCTTCAGCCGTCGTCGGTGCGGACCTACCGCACGTGGCTGCTGCGGGTACGGGACGCGCTGGCCTGGAGCGAGCGCGGCGAGGCCACCCCGGCACGTCTGCATGCCGAGCCCGTGCCCCATCTTCCTTATGGGCGGGCCGACCTGGCGGGCCTGAAGCACTGGGCGGAGCATCTGCGCGGCCAGCAACGGGCCGACGCTCTGGCGCTGCTGGGCCTCGGGGCGGGGTTCGGGCTCCAGCCCAGGGAGGTCGCGGCCACCGTCGGGAGTCATCTTCAGCGCCGCGGTGACAGGGGCGGCCCGTTGGTGCACACCGGTGTCACGCGTGAGCATCCGCTGGCCGCCCGGTCCGGCTGGGAGGAGGTCCTCGAGGAACTGGCCTGGCAGGCCGGGCACGGTTACCTGTTCCGTCCTCGCCGCACGGTCGAGTACGCCAAGAACCTGATCGGTTCCTGGTCGCTCCTGCACCAGCCTCCGGAGGGTCTGCCGAGAGTGTCGGTGGGGCGGCTTCGGGCCACGTGGATCGTGGAGCTGATGGCAACCGGGCTCGGGCACGGTCTGATCGCCAAGGCCGCCGGTCTGGCCTCGGCCGCTTCCCTGGCCCGCTACCAGCACCACGTGCCGCCTCTCGACGACGACACCGCAGTCACTCTTCTGCGCGGCACCACGGCATGACTGTCCCCCACTCCTGGCGGAACAGCAAGAAGATCAGAAACTGCCGGCCGCGTCCCGTCACCGACCAGCCGGCCTCGATACCCGATTCCAAGGTCGGCCAGCTCGACACACTGCTGCACCGCAGCGGCGTGCTCGATCTCATCGATGCCGAGCTGACCGGGCGTCCGGGGCCGGACGGGCTGCCGGTGCGAACCGTGCTGGTGGGGCTGCTGCTGTCCCTGCACTACCACCAGAGCGCCACCCTGGCTGACGTCTGCCGTGTGCTGCTCGACGAGCTCAGCCTCACCGCCCGGAACTGGCTCCACGTCACCGGCGTGGACCGGCGCGATCCGCACGCCCGGATCGCGTTCTCCCGCCGTGTCTACCGCGCATTCGACCGGCCGACCACTGCCCTGGATCCTTACCGGTGCGACCGGCGCCGCCGCCTGCCCGCCGACGAAGCGGCTCTGCATGCCGCGGCATGGGAAGACGATGACCCCGAACACCTCAGGCGTCGTCGGCTTCTGCAGGAGATCAGTGACCGTCTGGTCCTGGTCACCGTCCGTCTGGCTCACAAGCGCGGCCTGTTCAAGGGCTGGAAGGGCGACATCGGCATCGACACCACGCCTCTTCCCGCCTGGCACCACGAGCCACGGACCCACAAGGGCCTGGCCTCCGTCGAGATCACAGCCGGATGGCACTACTGCGGAGGCTCTACCGAGGGAATCTTCGGCCACAGCGCAACCCTGCTCGTCGCCGGCAGCCGCCGCCATCCAGCAGGCCACCCACGCGCGGGCCATCGGATCAGCGAGCACCCTCAACTCGCCCTGGGCCTGGTGCTGGACACTCCTGGCAAACGCCTCGGCCCCAACGCCATCCACGCCCTCAAGGCCTTGGTCCCGTTCGGATTTCCGGCCGGGGTTCTGGCCGTCGACCGCGCCTACACCGACCAGACCACCCCTCACTTCGCCGAGCCCGCCCGCCGCCTGGGCTACCGTCTCGTTCTCGACTACAAACAAAAGCAGCGCGGCATCCAGGGCAGCACGCCCTCCGGAGCCCTCCTGGTCGACGGCTCCCTCGCCTGCCCCGCCATGCCGACCCGCTTCGCGCACGCCACCACGGGCCTGGACGACGACACCATCCGCGCCATGGACGCTCAGCTCACCGAGCTCATCGCCCAGCGCCAGCCCTTCTTCCTCAAAACCAAGCAGGCCGCCGACACACGCGGCACCATCCGGCTCCAGTGCCCCGCAGGCACCTCGCCCTCGGTCAACTGCCCCCGCTTCCACCGCGTCCACGGCACCGCCAACGCGCAGCCGAAGGCAGTGGACCTCACCAGCCCCCGGGCAACCGCCGCTCACACCGCAGCCAAGCCCACCGTCCCCCTTCCCGCGGCCGAACGCCTGCATCCCCCACCGAAGGGTGAACTGCCCCGGATCTGCCAGAAGCCGACCCTCACCCTCCACCCCGGCGGGCTCGGCCCGCACGACAAGTTCCGGCAGGACTTCCCCTACCTCGGCCCCGCCTGGCACGACGCCTACAAACCCATCCGGGCCAACAACGAAGGACTCAACGGACGCGCCAAGAGCCACCGCATCGACATCAGCGACCCCAAGAAACGGCTTGCTCACGGACGCGTCGCCCAGACCATCCTCGTCGCCCTGATGACCTGCACCCTCAACCTGCAGATCCTCCACGACTGGCACCTGGCCACCGGAACCCAGCCCACACCGGAAACCACCGGCAACGACCTCAGCCACAACAGCCACGTCATGACGATCACCTCCGCCAGCACCGGGATACCGCCACCCTGACGCGCGCCACACCACACGGTTCCTGAAGAGCACCCCGCCCAGCCGCACCGGCCCACCCGCCCAGCGGCAACACCGGCACGTCCTCAACACCCGGCATCACCCCCGAACTCGCCTCACAGCCAGCCCAGCCACCACCCCCCAGAGCCGCCGAGTTCGCAAACCACCTCGAACAAACCCCAGAAACACGAAGATCCCGCCCGATCAATCAGATCGGACGGGATCTCGTCAACTCTCCCTGAGCGAACTCAAGAACAGTCGTGCGGTGGACCTGAGGGGATTCGAACCCCTGACCCCCTCGATGCGAACGAGGTGCGCTACCGGACTGCGCCACAGGCCCTTGCAACGAGTGAAACTCTAGCACCCCTTTACGGGTGCTCAAAAATCCGGTCCCCGCTGGTCAGCGAGGAGGGTCACTCGTTGGCCGCGCGAGGTCGGTCGTCGTCGGCGTACTGGTCGAAGAGCGGGGTGCGGCCGCGCTCGCGGGGACGGCGACGGGGGCGGGCGCCACGGCGGTCGTCCGACGGGCGGCGGCCCGCCGGCTCGGCGGCGCTGGAGCGGGCGGAGCTCCACGTGTCCGGGGCGTCGAGATCCACGTCCTCCCCGGCGCGCGGGGCGACCGGCGCGGTGACGTACGTGGGGAGCGGCACGGGCACCGGCTCCCAGCCCTCGCCCGCGCCCCGGTCACGCTGCTGGTCGACCCACTCCGCGTGGTCGGTCTGCTCGACCAGCGCCCGGCGTCCCGCCGTCACCGACGGCTCGGACGAGGCGGGCGCGGAATGGGGCGCCGTGTCCTCGAGGACCGCACCGTCCTGTGCCTGCGCGCGCGCACGCCCCTCGCGGAGCCGTGCCGCGGCCAGCTCGGCCCGGCGCTGGTCCATGGTGAAGGCGAACCGGCGTCGCTCCTGCGACCGCAGATAGGCGATGTACGTGCTGAGCAGTACCGCGGGCACGGCAGGCACCCACAGGAACTCCAGCCCGCCGACGCCCGCCACGATCGCACCGAGCGTGAAGACGAAGAAGAGAACCACCGTGGTGCGCCGACGGCGCGCGAGGACCTTCGAGCGCCGGGCACGCTCGGCGGCCGTCAGGGACGGCACCGCGCCCAGGGAGGGCGCACCGGAGGACCCGGCCGCCCCCTGCTGCATGGGCGCGCCGAGGGGCCGGACGTCGACCGCTTCGGTCGGCATGTCCGGCTCCGGCTCCGGCCCGCGGTCGCCCGCGGGCTCGCCCGATACCGGCGCGTCGTCGGTCGCGCGCTCTTCCAGACCCTTGGCGTAACGGCGCTCCATGCCCGCCCGTCCGGACAGCAGCCGGATGGCGGTGCTGAAGCGTTCCGTCGGACGGGCTTCATTGAGCTCGTCCTGCCTACGGAGCCACATCGGCACCAAGTAGGCGGCCCAGGCCCCGACGATGACTGCGTAGATGAGGCCGCTGCTGCTCACACTTCACACCGTAGAGGGGCGCACGCAAGGGATTCCGCCAATTGGCCCGGTGTGTCGCACGATCCGGCTGATATCTCGAACTTTTTTTGTGATTGTTGGCGCCGGAACCACTCGAATACTGTCAATTGACAGTCAAATTCGAACGTTTATTTTATTTCTGTGGAGTGCCGGGTCGGGACCTGTGCCAGCGGGCCAGCAGGCCGTCCGGGACTTCCTCGGCGGTGAGCGCGTAGACGAGGTGATCGCGCCAGGCACCGTCGATGTGGAGATACCCCGGGCGCAGCCCCTCCTCCCGGAAAGCGAGTTTTTCCACCACTCGGCGGCTCGGCAGGTTCTCCGGCCGGATGCACACCTCGACCCGGTGCAGGCCGACGGTGTGGAAGCAGTGGTCGACGGCGAGCGCCACAGCCGTGGGCATGACGCCCCGACCCGCGACCGCCGCGTCCACCCAGTAGCCGATGTGGGCGGAGCACATCGAGCCCCAGGTGATGCCCGCCACGGTCAGCTGCCCGGCCAGGCGCCCCTGGTACTCGATGATGAACGGCAGCATCCGCCCGGCGTGGGCCTCGGCCCGCAGATGACGGACCATCTGCCGGTAGGTGGGGCGCTGGGTGACGGGCCCGCCGGGCGCGGGCGGCGGAATGGTGGCCTCCCAGGGGCGCAGCCAGTCGCGGTTGCGGCGGTTGACCTCCCGCCAGGCGTGCTGGTCGCGCATCCTGATGGGGCGCAGGACGACATCGCCGTCCCACAGCTCCACAGGCCAGGCGCCGCTCATGCCGGGTCCGTACCGGGCTCGGCCCGGTACGGACCGGGCTCGTCGGCGGCACGCCCGAAGTGGCCGGTGTGCCCGTCAGGGCCGTCCCCCGCGTTCCCGCCCGGGTGGTCACCGCCGCGGAGCTGATCCACCGCGTGCGCCAGCAGCCGCTCCAGGACGGCCAGACCGTCGCGCACGCCCCCCGTGGAGCCCGGCAGATTCACGATCAGGGTGCGGCCCGCGACACCCGCGAGGCCCCGGGAGAGGGCAGCCGTGGCGACCTTCGTGAGGCCCTCGGCGCGGATGGCCTCCGGGATGCCGGGGACCTCGTAGTCGATCACACGGCGAGTGGCCTCGGGCGTGCGGTCCGTGGGCGAGATCCCGGTCCCGCCCGTGGTGACCACCACGTCGTACGCCTCCCGCACGGCGTCCCTCAGCGCGGCCTCGACGGGATCACCGTCCGGCACGACCCGGGGGCCGTCGACAGCGAACCCGAGCGCCTGGAGCCCGGAGACGAGCAGCGGGCCGCCGCGGTCGGCGTAGACACCGGCAGCCGCCCGGTTCGAAGCGGTGACGACGAGCGCGCGATACGGTCGTGCGCCCCCCGGCTCGTCCTTCACTCCCCCACCCCTTCCTTC
>NZ_JAINFC010000215.1 GCF_020740835.1 Streptomyces sp. UNOC14_S4 | reverse complement strand
GGCCGCTCGGCGGTGCCGACGGCTGTGCGGGTGGCCGTGCCGGTGGCTGTGCGGGCGAGGGCGAGCGCGGGATCGGCGGCGAGGATCCTCGCGTGCAGTTCGCGCAGTTCCGGGCCCGGTTCGACGCCGAGTTCGGCGGCGAGGGCCCGGCGTGCGGACGCGTACGCCTCCAGGGCCTCCGCCTGGCGGCCCGCGCGGTAGAGGGCGAGCATCCGCAGCCGGGAGAAGTGTTCGCGCAAGGGGTGTTCGTGGGCGAGTTCGGCGAGCTCGCCGGTGACCCGGTCGTGGCGCCCGAGGTCGAGCGCGGCCTCCATACGGGCTTCGAGGAGTTCGAGGCGGCGCTCGGCCCAGCGGGCGCGCTGCCGTTCGGCGTACGGACCGGGGAGCCCGGGCAGTGCCTCGCCGCGCCACAGCGCGAGGGCCGCTTCCAGCGCGTCCAGGGCGGCTTCCGTACGGCCGTCCGCGCGGTGGCGGGCGGCCTCGGCGGCGAGGCGTTCGCACTCGGCGGCGTCGACGTGGCACGGGCGGGTGTCGATGCGGTAGCCACCGTTGTCGGGGCCGAGGACATCGTGGCCGAGGACGCGGCGCAGCCGGTACGCGTAGGTGCGCACCGTGCCGAGGGCCGACTGCGGGGGCCGCTCCCCCCAGAGGGCGTCGGCGAGCTCCCCGACGGTGACGGTCCCGCCGCCGCGCAGCAGCAGCACGGCCAGGACGCAGCGCTGCTGACGGGCGCCGAGCGGCAGCTCGGTGGCTCCCCGCCAGGCCCTGACCGGTCCGAGAACGCTGAACCGCAGTGGATTCCGGGAGTCTTCCCCGCCCATGCCCCAAGCCCCTGTTCGCACAAATATTCTCCGACACGGATCCGACACAGAGTAAATTCCCGGTGCCCTCCGGGAGACCCGGAAACGCCGGAACCGCGGGACCGGGTGCGGTCCCGCGGCTCCGGGCGGAGGTGTCGCGGGCGGAGTACGGGCCCGGCGTCAGGAGGCCGGGAGCGGGTCCGACAACTGCTGGCTGATCCACTCGATCGGGCTCGGCGCGCCCTGGCCCATGCTGGGGACGTAGGTGTAGGCGTCGTGCTTGCCGCCCTCGATCACCTTGACGTTGGTGTGCACCGGTCCCTTGCCGTAGGTGGCGACGAACTTCTTGACCCCGTTGATCGTGATGGGGTCCTCCCGCGTGCCGTACTGGAAGGCGATGTAGACGTCCGGGCCGCCCTTGGCGATCAGATCCTTGGCCAGGAGCTCCGGGTTGTTCGCGTCCATCTCCTGCTTGTGGCCCTTCCACAGCGGGGAGTCCGGGACGATGTCCGGGCCGGAGGCGATGGCGGCCTTGAAGCGGTCCGGGTGCTTGAGGACGGCCTTCATCCCCGCGAAGCCGCCGGAGGAGGAGCCCATGAAGGCCCAGCCGTCGCGCGACTTGATCGTCCGGAAGTTGGCCTTCATCAGGTCCGGGACGTCGTCGGTGAGCCAGGTGCCCATCTTCGGCTGGCCGGGGATGTCACTGCCGTCCCAGTAGGTGCCGTTGTTCTTCGGGTTCAGCACCGGCATCGCGAGCAGGAAGGGCTTGCTCTTGCCCTCGTTGTACCACTTGGTGATGGACGACTGGAGCTTGAGGTTGGTGCCCATCCAGTAGTTGTCCGGGAATCCGGGGCCGCCGGGGAGCGCGATCAGGACGGGGAAGCCGCTGTTGGCGAACTTCGGGTCGTTGTACGCCTTGGGCGCCCAGACCCACACCTTCCCGGTGAAGCCGGACTTCTTGCCCTCCAGGGTGGTCACAGCGATGTGCGTGCCGTCGCCCAGGGTGTCGACGTTCTTGAAGTCGGCCGCGGGCCCGGTCGGCATCAGCACCTTGGAGTCCGGAGCGGGCTGCGCGCCGCTGTTCCCGCCCGCCTGGCCGCCGTTCCCGGCGGGCGCCTGGCCGAAGGTGACCTTCTCACCCTTGTCGGAGAACGGACCGACCTTGAGGTAGTTGAGCACCCCTCCGGTGATCAGACCGAGTACGGCTATGGACGCCACGACGATGCTCCATCGCTTGGCGCGGCTGGCACGGCGGTGCCCCCGGGACTGGTACGCCCCGGACTGTGTCTGCGTCGTCTGCGTCATCTCGTCACTCCGGATGATGCTGCTGCCCCGAAGGACATGATGGTTTGTTCCGTCCTGCTGGATGAAAGAACGATGATTCCGGTTCCCGCCCGGGCCGTGATCTTGCCCGGGCCACGCCGAGGGTACCGCCCCTGGTCGGACGGCACGGCGCTCCGCCCCCGGCCGCCCGGCTGCCCCGCGACCCCCTGTCCGGGCCGTCGGTGCCGGACGCTGAACACCGTGCCAAGCTGTGGGCAACCGTTCGAAACAGGGGGCAGTGGTGAGCAGGACGAGCAGGCCGGACGGGCCGGGCCGAATACCGGAGGGGCCCGGCATACCGGAGGGGCCCGGCCGGACGGGTGCGCGGCTGCGGCCGCGCGGCCTGGTGGACCTCCGCGGGGAACGCGACGCGCCCGCGCTCTTCTCCTACCCGCCGGGCGCGGTGGTCGTCGTGTCGGGCCTGCCGGGGAGCGGCAAGAGCACCCTGCTGCGCCGCTGGTCCGGGGCGGCCGCGGCGGTGGACCCGCGGGACGTCCACGAGGCGTGCGAGGCCGTGATGCCCGCCCGGGTGCCGTACGCGGTCTACCGGCCGTGGGCGCGGTTCGAGCACTTCCGGTGGCTGCGCGCGGGGGCACGCACCGGGGAGCCGCTGCTCGTGCACGACTGCGGCAGCAGGCCGTGGATGCGCCGCTACCTGGCCCGGGCCGTCGGCCGGCAGGGCCGTGAGCTGCACGTCGTCCTGCTCGACGTCGGCGCGGCGGAGGCCCTGGCGGGCCAGGAGGCGCGGGGCCGCCGGGCTCCGGGGCGGGCCTTCGCCCGGCACGAGCGGCGACTGCGGCAGTTGGTGCGGCGGCTGTCCACAGAAGGGGCGGAGGTGCTTCCCGAGGCGGTGTCGGTCGTCCTGCTGGACCGGACGTCCCGGCAACGGCCGCGGTCCGTGGAGTTCGCCGCGGCTCCCCCGCGCGTGCCGGGACCGCGTACGGCACCCGACGACGGGCGCCGTACGTCCCATACGCCCCGTACGGCGCCCGGATCGACGCCTGGATCGGCGCCTGGTCTACCGCCCGGATCACCCTCGTAAGACTTTCGTCATGCGGGACGCGGATCGTCCACGCCCCTCGGGCCCGTTGGGCCAGGTGACAGCACATCGTCCGAGGAGCCTCCGATGAACCGCCCCCAGCCCCCGTCCCGCAGGAGCACCCGCCGCCGCGCGCTCCTGACCGCCGCCCTCACGGGTCTCGCCGTCCTCACGGCCGCGGCCTTCTGGTTCCAGCCGTGGAAACTGTGGCTCGACACCACCGTGCGCGAGGCCGCCCCCGCGGCGACGGCCGAGCGGGGCGGGGCCAGGACGCTCGCCACCGGCGAGCTGATCAGTCACGAGCACCGCACCACCGGCACGGTGCGGATCCTGGAGCTGCCCGACGGCAGCCGCACCCTGCGTCTGGAGGGTCTGGACACCAGCAACGGCCCGGACCTCCGGGTCCTGATCACCGACGCGCCGGTGAAGGAGGGCCGGGCCGGCTGGTATGTGTTCGACGACGGCGCCCACCGGAGCCTCGGGGCCCTCAAGGGCAACAAGGGCGACCAGAACTACCCGCTCCCGGCCGATGTGGACCTGGGCCGGTACACGAGCGTCAGCATCTGGTGCGACCGTTTCGACGTGTCCTTCGGCGCCGCCGCGCTCACCCGGGCCTGAGGGTCAGGAGGCCAGGACCCGCGTCGTCGCGGCGACCGGCGCGGTGCCCGATATCGCGCACTCGACGGTGATGCCGAAGACATGCACGGAAGCGCTGCCGGGCGAGAAGGTCGTGGGGCCGACGGCGTGGAACTGGACCGGCACCTTGCCGCCGGTCACCGAGACCGGGGTGCCGCTGGGGACGACGTCGGCGTTGCTGAAGCCGGTCGCGGTCACGCTGCCGGTGCCCGCACCGCCGAGGTCGAGGGTCAGCTCGCCGGTGACGCTGCCCGCCGGGAGGTCGATCGGGGCGGTGATCGTGGTGATGACGTCGGCGGAGACGCTCGCGGTGGTGCCCTGATGGACCTCGTCGGGAGCCGTGACGGCGACCTGCAGGGACTGGACGCCGGCGGGGGCGCCGGGGCCGGTGCACGTGTACTGCACGGGGACGGTGTCGGCCAGGGCCGGGGGCGCCGCCAGCACGGTTCCGGCGCCTGCCAGCACCGCGGCCACGGCGGCGCCCGCCAGTGTCCGCCTGCGGTTGGGGGGTTTCTGCGACGTACGCATCGTGTGCTTCCTTCCTGTCCGGGGTGGGGTTGCCGGGGAAGCAGGTAATGACGTGTACGCGTCATAGGTCGCACGGGGCGCCGGAGAAGTCAAGGCCGACACCCACGAAGGCGTGGTGATCAAAACCGACTGGTCGGTTTTAATTGCGGAGAAAAAGAAATGCCGGGCCGCCCCCCGACGGCCCGGCGTCGACCGGTCCCCGTGAGGACCGGTCCGTTCCTGGGTGGCGCCTACGACGCCGCGACCGCCTCCGCGGCGGCCTGGTGCACGGCCCAGATCCGGGCGCCGCGGTCCGGCGCGGTGTCCAGCGTGCGCAGCAGCGCGGGCACGGCGATGCTCGGCAGGAGGTGGTCGTACATCACCCCGATCCGCTGCTCCAGGGTGGCGCCGTCCTCGACGGCCGCCGTGGCGACGATCTCCACGCCCGTCCACGCGCTCACGAACACCATCGCCACCTGCGCCGGGTCCACGTGCGGCAGCAGCTCGCCCTGCTCCTTGGCCACGCCCAGCAGCTCGGTGGCGAAGTCGATCCATCCCGCCCACGAGGTGCCGAACAGCTCCCGCGCCTTGCGGTCGGCGGACAGCCTGATGGGGGCACTGAGCACCGGCTCCTGGGGCAACCGGTGGGCGAGGACCATGCCGATGTCCACGAACTCCTGGAGCCGGGACTCCTGCGGGATGATCCCTTCCGTGGTGAGCGCGGCTTCGAGGACGCCGCGCGCCAGCTCCTCCTTGGAAGCGAAGTGGAAGTAGAGCGCGCCCTTGGTCACGCCCGCGCGCGAGAGGATCTCGGCGATCGTCGCGGACTCGTACCCGAACTCGTCGAAGACCGCGCCGGCCGCTTCCAGGATCGTGCGCCTCGTCTGGATCGCCCGCGCCTGCTTCGCCACGAAGGGCACCTCCTGTGTCCCGAAATTCTGTGCCGGATTCCGTGCCGGTTCCCTGGGGCCGGGCTCTGCGCCAGATCCCGCCCCAGATTCTGTGCCAGATGCTGTGCCAGTTTCTGCGCCAGCCCCTGGGGCCCCGAAAACCAAACCGGATAGTATGTATCTTATCAGGGGCCCATCCTCCGACCGGCCCTCCAGGACGCTATCGCGTGCGGGAACCCGGTCCGTGACGGGCGACCGCCCGGGTGGCGCGGGGGAAGGACGGGTGTCCTGAGCGGCACGGGGCGGGAAGAGGCACAAGGTGCCCGCGCTCTCCGATCCCCTGGCGACCCTGGTCCGGCGCGGCCGGGAACCGGCGGTCGTGCAGACGGTGCGCTCCACGCTGGCCGCGGTGATCTCCTACGTGGTGGCCCTGTGGCTCAGCAGGGAACCGGCACCGCTCACTGCGCCGCTGACGGCGCTGCTCGTCGTGCAGGTGACGCTGTACGCGACGCTCACGACCGGCATCCGCAGAGTGAACTCGGTGGTGGCCGGCGTGCTGATCGCCATCGGCTTCAGCACGCTGGTGGGTCTTTCGTGGTGGAGCCTGGGGCTGATCATCCTGGCCTCGCTGGTCATCGGCCGTTTCGTGCGGGTGGGCGAGTTCGTGCCCGAGGTGGCGATCAGCGCGATGCTGGTGCTCGGCGTGACGCGGGTCGCGGCGACCTCGTGGGACCGGGTGCTGGAGACGCTGATCGGCGCGGTGGTCGGCCTGCTGTTCAACTTTCTCTTCGTCCCTCCGCTGTGGGTGCAGCCGGCGGGCGAGGCCATCGAGGAGCTCGCGCGCCGGATGAGCCGGCTCCTGACGGACATGGGGCAGGAGACCAAGGGACAGGTCACGGTCGCCGAGGCGGCGGCCCGGCTGCACGAGGCGCGCCGGCTGGACCACGACATCGCCGAGGTGGACGCCTCGCTGCGGCAGGCGGAGGACAGCCTGCGGCTGAACCCCCGGGTGCGGGAGGGGCTGCTGTTCCGCGTGGTGCTGCGCACAGGGCTGGACGCACTGGAGATCTCGGCCGTGGTGCTGCGGGTGAGCGCCCGGACGCTCACGGACCTGGCCAAGGAGCGCACGGACGAGCCCCTGTTCACTGCGGACGTGGCGGACGCGCTGGAGGAGGTGTTCGAACGGCTCGCGGGGGCGGTGGAGAGCTTCGCGGTGGTCATCACCACCCAGGTGACCGCGAACGCCGAGGAGGCGGAGGCACGGCTGGCCGCCGCGCTGGCCGCCGGGCGCGCCGCCCGCGACCGGGCGGCCGACCTGCTGCTCGACAAGGTGCTGGAGCACCCGCGCCAGTGGCAGCTGCACGGCGCCCTGCTGGCCGAGGTGGACCGCGTCCTGGACGAGCTGGACGTGGAGAAACGCTCGCAGCGTCTGGTCGAGGAGCTCGACCGCCGTTCGCGTGAGCAACGGGAACGCCACCCGAGGCTGGACGCCGTCGGACGCCGTCTGCGCAGCAGCCGTTTCGGGCGCCGCAGCAGCCTGGGGTGAGCGGCCCCCACAGGACGCCCCGAACCGCCCGTCCCCGAGTACGCCCGGGGACCTGGCAGGAGACGGCCCGACGATCTACGATCGCATCCGGCCGAGGCATGGGTGCTAGGGGGCTCGCGATGTTGCCGGAAACCGACCGGGGGAACGTCCGGGGGAACGTGCAGCCAGGGAGCCGCACCGCACGCAGACCCGGCCGCCGCGGCTCCGCGGTGACACCGTGACGCGCCGTGGCTACCGGGTTCTCTGTCCCCCCGTCCCCATCACTCCTGGAGAGCCGACCGAGATGCACTGGAGGCGCTTGCGCCGCCGATGCCAGAAGGTGATCGGCGGAATACCCGTGCCCGACCCCTTCTCCGCCCAGGCGCTGTGTGCCCGGCTGGCCGAGGAGCGCGACCGTCCGTTGCGGTTGCTCGCGCTGCCGACGCCGACCGTACCCGGCACGCCGTCGGGCATGCTGCTGTCGGTGGACACGGAGGACTTCATCCTCTACGACGCGCAGACGAGCCCGCTGCACCGGGAGCACATCATCGTGCACGAGATCGGGCACCTGGTCTGCAACCACCGTTCGGCGGGGGACGACCAGGAGCTCTATCGCCATCTCGACATCGGCGACCCGCGGTCCGTACGGCAGGCGCTGGCCCGTATCCGGTACGGCGACGAGCAGGAACAGGAGGCGGAGATGATCGCCACCCTGATCCTGGAGGCCGCGGGCCGGGTGCCCGCGCCGACGCTGCTGTCGGGCATGCTCGGCGGGCTGGAATCGGCCATGGGGCTGCGCTCGGCGCACCGTACGGGGGTGCCGTGTTCAGCTGGTTAGACCAGCCGTGGGTGGAGAACAGCGGCATCGTCGCCCTGTGGACGGTGGCGGTCGTCCGGGCCCCGCAGGGCATCGGACACCGGGAGCAACGCCCGTTGTGGTTCGCGATCGTGATGATCGCCCTCGCGATGTCGATGCATCTGGAGCCGGTCACGGCCGTGTTGTCGCGGCTGATCGCGGATGCCCACTGGATCGACTTGTCGACACATCTGTTCAGCATCGTGGACGCGGCGGCGGTGCTGTGGTTCATCTTCGGGGCGGCGGGCAGGCATCGGCGCACCCTCCCGGTCTTCGGCGCCGCGTTCACGGTGATGGTGACGCTGGTGCTGCTGGACCTCACCGGCCCCGCGCACGCCCGCAACCAGATCGCCCCGTCCCGGGACATCGCCAGCGTCCCGGACGCCTATTGGTGGGTGTTCTTCGCGTTCCATCTGGCGGCGGACACCACCTGCGGTGTCGTGTGCTGGAGTTACGGGCGCAGGACCGGCACGCCGCGGCTGCTGCGGTACGGGCTGCGGCTGTTCGGCACGGGCATCCTGCTGGCGTCGCTGTTGTGGGTGCTGAAGCTGTTCTACCTGCGGACCAGGTCGACGGTGTTCGCCCCGCTGTTCTCCCCGGTGACCGGTGTGGAGGCGGCGTTCATGGCGGTCGGCGCGGCACTGCCCGTACTGGCGCGTGTCCGTGAGCACCTGAGCGACCGCCGCTCGTACCACGGCCTGGACGCGCTGTGGCAGGACCTGACGGCGGCCAGCCCCGACGTGGTGCTGCGGCCGGGGAACCGGCTGGGAGCCGCCGCGGTCCCGCTCCAGCTGCTGCTCTACCGCAGAGTCATCGAGATCAGGGACGCGATGATCGTGCTGCGCAACTATGTGTCCCCGGCGACCCTCGGCGTGGTCCGTACGCATGTGGCCGGTCAGGACGTCCCCGGGCACCTGGTCGAGGCGCATGTGACGGCGTGCTGGCTGGCCGCCGCGCTGCACGCCAAGCGCTCCGGGGAGGAGCCGCAGGCGCAGACGGCCAACCTGGCGGGTCCGGGAGCGCAGGACCTCGCCGAGGAGATCGGCAGCCTGCTGCGGGTCGCGTCGGCGTACCGGTCGCCCGCCGTCCTCGCCTACCGGGCCTCGCTCGCCTGAAAGCCCTCCTGCCGATAAAGAACTTGTCGATAAAGAAGCCGAAAGGAACCGGACACCGTGCTCATCTCTTTCACCCTCACGCCCCTGGGCGTCGGGGAGACCTTCCCGGAGCACATCGCGGAAGCGGTGAAGATCATCAAGGCGTCGGGGCTCCGTTACCGCTCGGACTCGATGGCCACGATGATCGAGGGTGAGTGGGACGAGGTCATGGACGTCGTCAAGCGCGCCACGGAGGCCGTCGCCGCGCGGGCGCCCCGGGTCCAGCTCGTCCTGCAGGCCGACGTGTGGCCCGCGATGGACAGCCCGCTCGACGGCAAGATCGCGCTCATGGAGAAGCACATGCCGGGCGCCGTCGCCAGCTCACCGCCGCCGGGCAGGTGACGCCCCGCCCTGTGACGCGTGGCGGCGTTGGGCCATCCGTGGTGCGATGGAGATGACGCACCATGCCGTCACGCACGCAGGACAGGAGCGAGTGCAGGACAGGAGCGATCATGGCTGGAAAGAGGCTCACGGCCC
Source organism: Streptomyces sp. UNOC14_S4 (assembly GCF_020740835.1). Taxonomy (GTDB): domain Bacteria; phylum Actinomycetota; class Actinomycetes; order Streptomycetales; family Streptomycetaceae; genus Streptomyces. Next base: position 2,619 of record NZ_JAINFC010000215.1, on the reverse strand, counting down.
GCGACATCATGACGGCGGGCGTGACATGTGTCGACGAGCAGCAGTCACTGGCCGACGCGGCACGGATGATGCGCGATCTGACGGTCGGCTGCCTGCCCATCTGCGGCTCCGACGAGCGGCTCAAGGGCGTGATCACCGACCGCGACATCGTCCTCAAGTGTGTCGCGGAGGGCCGCGACCCGGCAGCCATGAAGGCCGTCGAGCTGGCCTCGCCGCTGCACTGGATCGACGCCGACGCGGATGCCCACGAGGCCCTGGAGTCCATGGAGACGCACCAGATCAAGCGCCTCCCGGTCATCGACGTACGCGGCGGACACCAGTTGGTCGGCATGATCACGGAGGCCAACCTCGCGAAGAACCTCAGCGACGAGGAGATCGCCGAATTCGCGTCCCGGGTCTACGCGACCGCTCGCTGACCCCCTGCCCAGGGGCCTTCCCGAGGACTTACCTGACGGCTTTCCCGAGGACTTGCCCGACGGGCTTCCCCGGCAGGCTTCCCTGACGGGCTTTCGGCTGATCGGCCGACAGAGCGTCACCCCCGTTCCGTACGGGTCATCAGATCCGGCGGGCGGGGTCGACGCACTGTCAACTGTCCGACCCCCTATGCGGCATGAGGGGGTTTTCGGCTTTCCTGACGGTAGGACAGGCGGCGGTGCCGGGGAGGGTGGGGCACCCTGTTGGACGCTGTCCGATTGCGGGCCCCCGGAGGCGGACGGAAGGTGAGCTTCAAGATCCCTCCGCTCCTAGGAGTACGTTGATGAACGCTCCCCGCACCACCGGCTTCGTTCTCGCGGGAGCCGCGTGCGGCACCCTCGCCCTGGCCCTCATGGGGTCCTTCGCCACCCCGGCCCCCGCGGCCCCGCCGCACGCGGCCAAGCCCGCGGTGGCGGCGCCGGCACAGCCCGCCAAGGTCCCGGCCATCAACCCGCTCACGCCGACGCCCGAAGCGCTGCGCCGGGCCGCCGTCGAGGGCATGTCGGCCATCGACACCAGCGAGATCACCAAGATGGCCGCGGGCACCGCGAAGGCGTGCGACATGGGGCAGGTCCCCGTCGTGCGGCAGGCACCCGGGCGGCAGGCCGTCGTCCAAGCCCCGGCTCAGGCGAACACGCGGCCGAGCGCCCAGGCCTGTGCCTCCGTCAAGCAGCATCTGGGCGCGCTCAACGCGGCCCGGGCAGCTCTTCTCCAGCAGTCGACCGCCGCGAAGCCCGACGCCAACAGCGTCTCCGCGGCGACCACCGACGCCGTCGCGGCCACGGTCGTGCTCGCCAAGGACGACGAGGCCGTTCCCGAGAACCGCGCCGACGGCGAGGTGAACCGGAACGCCGAGGCGAACCGCGGCATCGACGGATACAACCGCGGTGGCCTGCTGGGCACCGTGACGGGCATCCTCCGCGGCGCCGTCGGCGCGTTCGGCGGCCTCGCGGGCGGCGCCCTGATCGGGCTGGGCGGCCTCCTCCACCGGCTGACCGGGGCCCTGGTCGCCATCATCTGAGGCACACCGCCGGCCGGGGCGCACCCCCGGTCACCGGGCCGGAGCACCGGTCCGGTGACCGGGGGTGCCCGTGGTCAGCCTCTGCCGGTCCGGTCCAGCCAGGCCAGTTGGATCGATTCCAGGATGCGCAGGTTCACCCGGGTCGGGTCGCCCCGGAAGCCGCTCAGCCCGGCGACCCGGTCCCGGATGTCCAGGAAGTCGACCTTGAGGGGCTCGGTGTCGGGGTGCTGCTCGGCGAGTCCCGCCGCGATGCGGTCGATGTCAGTCCACTGCATGCGCCGAGTGTGTCCCACCGGGCCCCCTGGGTCCAGGCTGCCACCCGCCACTCGTCCCGCACCGCGCGGAGACAGGGGACGGCGCATCAGCGCGCGGCCGCGGGCGGGACGTCCTGGAGCGCGCGCAGGTGCGCGGCGGGCCCTTCGCCGCCGGGCACCCGCTCCCACAGGGCCAGCAGTTCGGCGGCCAGGGCGGGCGCCCGCTCGCCGCTCTGCTGCCAGCAGTAGTGCGCCCGCTTCACCGCCGCGACCGCCTCCGTGTCCCCGGTGCCGCCGCGCTCCAGCCGGGCGTGGGCGGCGGCCATCCACAGCTCGGCGGCGCGGGCGTGGTCGCCCGCGAGCCGGGCGAGGTCGGCGCGCACTTCCATCCAGAGCCCGGCCTCCGGGCTGCTCGGCCCGTACCGGCGCAGAGCCTGCTGTTCCCAGGCGGCGGCCATCGCCGCCGCCTCGTTGTGCCGCCCGGCACGGGCGGCGGCCAGGATCCCGGGCAGCAGGTCCTCGTGGAGCTGCGCCGCCGGGGCGGCCCGCTCCGGCGCGGGTGCCGGAACGACGGGCGCGGCGTCGGGCACGGCTGCCACGGCGCGCCGCGCCGGGACGGCGTCGGCCGCGGCGTACTGCACGGGCGCGGCATCATCCGCCGCGGGATGGTGCGCGGGCACCTCTTCGGGCGCGGTGTGCCGTACGGGCACCGCGTCCCGCGCCGACGGCCCGGCCGGGGGGACAGGACGCCATGCCGCCGAGTCGGCCACGGGCTCGCCCCCGGCGGGTACGGGCGCATCGGCCGTCGGCGGGTCCGTCCGCGTGTGGTGGGCGGGGTTGCGCAGTACCGGTCCGGGTGTGCCGTACGCC
>NZ_JAINFC010000214.1 GCF_020740835.1 Streptomyces sp. UNOC14_S4 | reverse complement strand
CCCCCTCCACCGGACGTCGGCTGTCCGTAGGGGGCGCCTGCGTTCGCTGTCGGCTCTCCGCAGGGGGATGGTTGTCCCGTCTCACCGGACCTTGTCCGGTTCATACGGTGATGCCGCGTAGCGGGTTGCCAGTGCGGCCACGGTTCGGGTGACGGCGTCGCGCAGCTCGGGCGGGCCGAGCACTTCCGCCTCCGCGCCGAGCCTGAGCAGGTCGCTGACCGCGACGGCCTGTGTCTCGACGGGCATTTCCACCTGCACCCAGCCTTCGTCGTCCGGTGGCCCTGCTTCCTCAAGGGCTCGTGTGCCAGCCGTGCCGAACTGCACGGGCAGCAGTCGTTGTGCGCGGGGTGAAATCCGCAGCCGCGCGGTGCCCTGGTACATCGCGGCCTCCATGCGCCGGGAGGAGTCCTCCCAGTAGGCGGCCAGATCGAATCCGGCCGGTCGCTCGAAGGTTTCTCCCGTGGTGTCCACGGCCAGGAACCGCGATATCCGGTAGGTCCGTGTGTCCCCGTCCGCCCGCGCCACCAGGTACCAGATCCCGGCTTTGAGGACGAGGCCGAGCGGGTGCAGCTCCCGGTGCACCTCACCGCCCCAGCGCCGGTAGTGAGCACGCAGCGCCCTCTGTTCCCACACCGCCCGGGCGACTGGCGCCAGATACGGAACCGTGTCGGCGTCCCGGAACCACCCCGGCGTATCCAGGTGGAATCGGTCCTGAACACGCCGGGCGCGGTCGGCCAGTTCGGCCGGGAGGGACGCCCGCAGCTTCAGCTGCGCGGTCGCCAGCACCGCGCCGAGGCCCAGATCACGCGCCGGACCCGGTGCTCCGGCGAGGAAGAGCGACCCGACCTCGGCGTCGGTGAGCCCCGTCAGCCGGGTGCGATACCCATCCATGAGCCGGTAGCCGCCGGCAGGCCCGCGATCGGCGCGGACCGGGATGCCCGAGGCGCTGAGCGCCTCGATGTCCCGGTAGACCGTGCGAACGGACACCTCCAGCTCGGCGGCGAGTTCAGGAGCGGTCATCCGCCCGCGGTTCTGCAGCAGCAGAAGCAGGGAGAGAAGCCGGTCGGCACGCATGGAGCCATTGTCCTGCTGTACCTGACAGCAGATGTCAGGTACAGCGGTCAGGCTGGTCACACCCCGCACGGAACAGACGGTGCGGCCGACCGAGAGGACATCCATGTCCGTGCAGACAACCGGCTACTTCACCTTCGCCAACTGGGAAGAACGCGCAGTCGGCTCGAGCGGGGCGAGCCTGAAACTCGCTCACGCCTCCGTCACCAACACCTTCTCCGGCGGCATCGAGGCCGCCGACACCACCTGCGAGTACGCCATCGTCTACGTCACGGAGAAGACCGGCACGTTCGCCGGCATGGAGGTGCTGACCGGCAGCCTCGAGGGACGCGAGGGCACCTTCGCCGTCGAGGAGCGGGGCTCGTTCGACGCTGACGGAACCGTGCACTGCACCTTCCAGGTCGTACCGGGGTCAGGCAGCGGCGAACTGACCGGCCTGCGGGGAACCGGCAGCTTCACCGCCAAGCACGGCGAATCGTCAGTCCCGTACACCTTCGACTACGACCTGGGCCTGCGCCCCGTCAGGGGCGCGGGGAACGGCGCGAGCAACCAGCGACGACCCGCAGGCGGCTTTTAGGGGCGCGGGGAACTGCGCGAGCAACCAGCGACAGCCCGCAGCCGCCGGACAGGCAAGAGCGACCGAGCTCGTAGGCGGCTTTTCAGGGGCGCGGGGAACTGCGCGACAAGCCCCCACCGGACCCGCAGCCGCGCGCCCAGCGCAAGCCGCACCCCAGTAGGCGCACGGCCCAGCGGCACAGCCCGGGGCTGCGCCCCGGGCTCAAGCGAGCGGCTGGGTGAAGCGGATGCGATTGCCGAAGGGATCGCGCAGACCGCAATCCGTCCCGTAGGGCCGCTCCGTGGGCTCCTCGGTGAACTCGACGCCGCGGGCGAGCAGCGTCTCGTACGTCTTGCGGCAGTCGTCCGTGGTGAAGATGAGCCAGCCGCCCATCGCGCCCTTGGTCACGAGGTCGCGGACCTGCTCCGCGGTCTCCTCGGACATCGCCGGGGCGCCCGGCTTCTCCAGGAGGATCTGGCGCTCCGGGTGTCCGGGGACGCTGACGGTCAGCCAGCGCATGAAGCCCAGGGGGACGTCGGCGGCGACCTCCAGGCCGAGCTTGCCGACGTAGAAGTCGAGGGCCTCGTCCTGGTCGAGGACGTAGATCTGGGACTGAGTGATCGCGTTGAACATGTGCTCAACGCTACGGGGCGGTGCCCGCGAAAACTTCTCCGAAACTGCTCGGTCCGGGCGGGCCGGACGGGCCGCCCGTCACGCGCTCGGCCGCGTCCAGGCCATCGTGAAGCAGGTGGGCACGCCCGCGGCCGCCGCGGCCCGCTGCGCCGCATGCGCCTCCTTGCGGTAGGCCCTCGGGGACCGGCCGACGATGTCGCGGAACGTGCGGCTGAAGGTCCCCGGGCTGCTGAAGCCGACTTCGAAGCAGATGTCCGTCACGCTGCGGTCGGTGTCGCGCAGCAGGAACATCGCGCGCTCGACGCGGCGGCGTTGCAGGTAGCGGTGCGGTGTCTCGCCGAAGGTGGCCCGGAAGACGCGCGTGAAGTGCGCCTCCGACACGTGCGCGATCCGCGCCAGGGCCGGGATGTCCAGCGGCTGCGCGTAGGCGCGGTCCATCGCGTCCCGTGCCCGCAGCATGCGGCGGTTGCTGTCTTCGGTGAGGCGGCTCACGAGGTCATCACATCACGATGTCGAGGTGGCGGTGGTGGCCGTTCTCCAGAACGGCCTGTGAGCGGAATGCCCCGAATCCGGCGAACGGGGGGTGTGGTGCACGATGAATCTGGGAGAACTGTGGTGTGGGCTGCTTCCGGGCTCGCGATCGGAGTCGCTTATGCGCCAAAACCCCTGCGTAGTGGCTGCCTTGACTTCCCGGGACGTCGATGGGAGGGCGGCGCCCGCCTTGAGGACCGGAGGAACATCACACGATCGGTGGGTGAATTGTTGCTTTTATGGGTATTTATGGAAGGGCTGAGGCGGCGGTCGATCCGTCCTGCGGAGCCGTTCTCCGGGCTCGTGCCGATTGGGCAAAACGGACCGGACAGCGCAAGCATGGGGCCTCCCCTCACCGCACGGTCCTCCTCGGGCCATGGCGAGGGCTGTCCGCCCGCTGCCCCGGAAGGAACACACCCATGCGAGTCCGTGCCCCCCGAGACCTGGCCGCGCTGCCGTACGCGTCCCGCCTGGAGCCCTTCACCGGCGGGATCGAGCACGGGGGCAGCTATGAACTGCTGCACTTCGACGGCTCGGACTTCGAGGACGCCGACGGCGGCAGCTCCCTCTTCAGCGAGTCGGCCTTCTCCTCGGCGACCTTCACCCGCGGCCGCCTCCGCCGCTCGCGCTTCGACGAGGTGTGGCTGCACACCGTCCGCGTGGTCGGCACCAATCTCGCGGAGACCACCTGGCTGGACAGCGAGTGCATCGCGAGCGTCTTCGCCGGTACGGAGATCCACGGCGCCGAGCTGCGCCGCGTCGTCTTCCACCAGTGCAAACTCGACTCGGTCAACCTGCGCGCGACCTCGCTGAAGGACGTCGTCTTCGTCGACTGCCTCCTGCGCGACGTGGACTTCGGCGGCGCCAACCTGACCGACGTCAGCTTCCCCGGCTCGTCCCTGGACGGCGCCCGTTTCGACCGTGCCACCCTGACCAGGGTCGACCTGCGCGAGGCCGGCGCGCTGAGGATCACCTCCGGGCTGGACGGCCTGAAGGGCGCGATGATCACCTCGGGCCAGTTGTTCGACCTGGCACCGGCACTGGCGCAACACGTCGGCCTCATCGTGAAGGACCACTGACGGCGGTCGGTTCATCGGCCCGATACTCATGTCTCCCGTCGTCCGCGAGCCCCGCGAACGCCTCGCGCACGCGTTCCCGTAGCCAACGGTGGGCGGAGTCCGCGTCGTTGCGCGGATGCCAGGCCATCCCGATGTCCAGGGGCGGGAGTTCGAGCGGGACGGGGAAGGTCCGCAGGCCCAGGGCCTCGACGCAGTGGCGGGCGAGCACGGCGGGGGCCAGGCAGACCAGGTCGGAGCTCTGGGCGAGGAACAGGCCGACGGTGTGGCTGGGGACGGCCACCGGCACCCGGCGTTCCAGCCCCAGCTCGGCGAGCCGGTCGTCGATGGGGCCGCGGCGACGGCCCTTGCGGGACACGGAGATGTGGTCGGCCGCGGCGAAGGCGCGCGGCGTGACGCGGCGGGCCGTGGCCAGCCGGTGACCCGGGCGGACGGCGCCGACCAGGCGGAGTTCGGTCAGTGACTCGGTACGCGTCTCGGGGTCGAGGTGGTCGAGGACGCCGATCTCCAGGTCGACGCGTCCGTCACGCAGGGCGGGCGTGTCCTCCACGCTCTCCGGGAGGAACCGCAGCGACACCCCGGGGGCCTGTTCCTGCGCCAGCGCGGTCAGCGGGGTGGCCAGCGCGGCGAGCAGCATGTCGCTGGTCTGGAGCGTGAACTGCCGCGCGAGGCGCGCCGGGTCGGGGGCGGCGTGCGGGGTGAGCAGCCCGCGGGCCTGCTGCACCACGGCGTGCACATCGGCCCGCAGCTCCAGGGCCCGCGGGGTGGGTACGAGGTTCCGGCCCGCCCGGACGAGTACGGGGTCGCCCAGCACGCGCCGGATACGGCCGAGGGTGCGGCTCATGGCGGGAGCGGAGGTGCGCAGCCGCGCGGCGGCGCCGGTGACGCTCTGTTCCTCCAGGAGCGCGTCGAGGGCGACGAGCAGGTTCATGTCGAGGGATTCCAATGGGCTCTCCCGAGGAGGCGTGTATGTGATGGCCGTCATATGTGCCGGATGTCGTCGCGGGCGCCACCAGCTCGATTATCGGCAGAGGCAAAGACTATGTACCAGGAGTGCACTGGAGATCATCCGTGGGCGGCGGCAGGCTCTGGGGTGCCGGGGAACGCCGGCGGATTGGGTAACCCAGAGAGGACTCCGATCATGACCACCGATTCCGCGCACGAGGGCGATCTGCTCGCCGTCGTCAGCCAGGGCGGGTCGACCGTCACCTTCTTCGACGCGGCCACCCATGAGCGTGTGGACTCCGTCGGTGTCCCCGCGCAGCCGCACGAGTTGTGCTATGACGCGGCGAACGGGGTGCTGTACTGCACGAGCGCGTACCGCTCGGGCTACTACCACGCCCACTCGGGCCACGCACACGAGGTCAGCGTCATCGACGTGACCACCCGGCGCGTCGTCGACGTGCTCGACCTCTCCCCCGAACACGGCCCGCACGGACTGGCCCTGGACCCGGAGCGCGGCCTGCTCTACGTGAGCGTCGAGGCCCGCGAGGACGAGCCCGGCGGCGTCGTGGTGATCGACACGAAGGACCGTTCCGTCCTGGGCCGCGTCCCCACGATGGCCCCGGGCCCGCACTGGTTCGCGATCACGCCGGACGGCCGTCGCGGCTACGCCACCAACAAGGAGGCGCCGTTCGTCTCCGTCGTGGACCTGGAGACGCGTACGTTCACGGGCCGCATCGAGGTGCCGGGCAGCGAGGGCCTCGACGTCTCGCCGGACGGCCGGTACGTCTACGCGGCAGCGCCGAAGGCGGACTTCCAGTCCGCCCCGTCGAAGGCCCGACCCGGCGTACGCGTCATCGACGTGGCGTCCGGGGCCGTCGAGCGGGTGCTGACCACCCACGGCCCGGTGATGCCGGTGCACACCACGCGCGAGGGCCTGATCCTGGCGGGGGAGCTGCGCCTGACCGCCGACGCCGACAGGCCGCTGGGCGCCCAGGAGAACGGCAGCCTCGATGTCTGGTCCCCGGACACCTTCGAGCTCCTGGCCCAGGTGGAGGTCGGCCGCTTCCCGCTGACGATCCACTCGTCGCCGGACGGCGGTACGGCGTACGTGTCGAATGTGGACTCGTCGACGGTCTCGGTCGTCGACCTGCGCCGCTTCGAGAAGGTGGCCGACCTGGCCGTGGACCGCCCCGAGGGCGCGGCTGGGGCGCACGGGCTGGCGTACGTGCCGTACGCGGGCTGACGGCCGTACGGGAGGGAACGGGGTGCCGGGAACAGGGGACTCGGCACCCGGACCCGACGATCCGGTCACTCGACCACGACCACCGGCAGTTCCTCCTTGGCGAAGTCCCACAGCGCGTCGCTGTCCTCGGACCGCATCCTTATTCCTCCGGTGGCCTTCCCGGTCACCGGCCGGGGCGACGAGCCGTCCAGGGCGGCCGAGAATCCGATCGCGACACTGCCGGACACGTCGAAGAAGACGACGTTCTTGACGGCGACGCCGTCACCGCCCGTGGTCGACTCCCGCCTGCCGCTGACGGTGTGCTCGCCGAGGGTCGGCCTCAACGTACCGGGCCACACGGGGAAATCACGGACCGCGCCGCCGTCTTGTTTCACGAGCCATACGTGCTTACGGCTCAGCGAATAGACGACGCGCTCGCCTTCTCCGGAACCGTGGGGCAGGGGCGGCCGTTCCGGGGCGGAGGGGGAGGACGACGGGGAACCCGCCGCGGCGTCCTGGTGCCCGGGCCCGGTCCCGTCGGCCAGCAGGGCGAGAACACCGACGAGGACGAGGGCGGAGGCGGTGAGACCGGCGACCGTGACCCACGGACGCAGGCGACGGGCCCTACGCCGACCACCCACCGACGACCCACCCCCGCCAGCGCGAAAAGGACATGCCGGAAAGCGCCAGCATAGCCACGTCAAATGACAGCCGGACAGGCCGGGTTGCGACTCCGGCCGGCCGGATACCGGTCAGCGGCCTCCTTGCACCTGGCGCCATCTCGGCCACCGGCCGGGAAGGTCGCGCAACGGGCGTATGCCGGGCCGGACGCCCGGGCGGGTCACGGCATGCGGCGGTGCCGCCACACCTGGTGCAGGTCCCAGTAGTACGGCGAGTTCTCGTCCGCGCTCTCGACCGCGCGCAGCACCTCGTCACCGCGCGCGTCGTCCCGCAGGGCCAGCCGTACGGCCGCCCTGACGCGTACGGCCTCGTTCTCGTCGTCGAGACAGGCGGCGAGCACGTCCGAGGCGGAGGAATCCCCGGGCGCCCGTTCAAGCGCGTAGCAGGCGGTTTCGCGTGCGCCGGCGCTCGCGTCCCGGGCGCACGCGAGGGCCGCGGCCAGTGCCTCGGGGTGGCCCTGGGAGACCTGCCAGTGCAGCCCGGAGAGCGCCTGGCTCCGGACCACGGAGTCGTCGTGCCGGGTGAGATCGAGCAGCGGCCTCTCGGCCCTGGCGTCGGCGGCGCTGGACAGCCCGGCCGCGAGGAGCCGCAGCACCGGCAGGTCCTTCTCCTTCGCGGCCCACGGGAGGAGGAGGCCGGTGAGCACCCCGTCCAAGGACTCGTCCTCGCAGTCGTCGCAGGCGATGACGAGGTGCAGTACCTCCGCCCCGAAGAGCCGTGCCCTCGGGTCCGGATGGTCCTGCAGGGCGGCCGCTTCCGCCCAGTCGGCCGGGTCGTTGCGCCGCTGGAGCACGCATATCGCCGTCAGCCAGACCTGGTGGTTGGGGTCGGGCTCGGCCAGTGCGCGGCCCAGCAGTTCGGCGAACGGCAGCGTGATCCCGTAGCGGGGCTCCAGGCCGGTCAGGATGGCGGCGTGGCCGTCGCGCATCCTCAGGCCGCCCAGCGAGAGTTCCCGGCAGACGCTTCCGGCCTCGTCCGTGACCTTCCTGCTCACGATCCGCCCCGACGCGCCGCTCCTGCGCCGCAGTTCGGCTTCGACGCCGGTCGTGTGCCGGTGCCGGGCCAGGGCCAGGGCGTCGCGCCCCTCGGCGTCCTCGGCCCACAGGCGCGCTCCGCGCCCGATCAGCAACTCCGCGATGTCGTGGTCCCCGTTGCCGACCGCGCGCAGCAGGGGCGTACGGCCGTCGGCGGCGGGACGGTCCACCCGGGCCTGGTGGACCGGGTTGAGCAACTCCTCGACGACCGCCCGGTCGAACGCGTCCACCGCCAGGCACAGGGCCGGAGTGCCGTGTTCGTCCACCGCGTCGGCGTCGGCCCCCTCGTCCAGCAGTGCCCTCACCGCCTCCGCGTCGCCGTCCCGCACCGCCGCCAGGAGCCGCTCTTCCCGCATGAGTCCCTCTCGTCCCGTCCAGTCGTCACGGGACACCGTACGGAAGCCCGGACCGCGCTCGGCGCACTCCCGCGCGCGGGTATGCGCACCACACGCAACCCTCACGAAGTACTACGAGCCGATACTCTGAGTGACAGGAAGTCGGCGTTTCGGGAGGGGACGGACGATGACCACCGATCTCAGCGAGCCCAATGAACCCAACGATTCCCAGGACGTGTACGAGCCCCCGGCGCTCGTGGAGGTGGGGGACTTCGCGGGCCAGACGCTCGGGTGGACCGAGGGGAGCGCACTGGAGGAGGGCGGCGAGGGCCAGCTCTGGTACTGGCGGTAGAGCGCGCCGTGCCGGAGGAGGAGTGGTTCGTCGTCCTGCCGGACGGCCCGGCGGCCCTGGCCGCGGTGTGCGCGCTGCGGCCGCTGGCCGACCGGATCGTCGCCCACGGTTCCGGCCGCCCGTGGCTGCTCGGGCACTGGCCCGAGGGCCAGGTGACCGTGGCCCGTACGGGCAGGGCGCGGGTGGCGGTGATCGGGCGCTGCCCTGTCACCGCCGTCGAACTCGCGGCTCTGGTGAGCCATGTGGAGGACCTCGCACAGGTCGAGCGGGTCGCGGAGACGCTGGCGGGCAGCTTCCACCTGATCGCCTCGGTCGGCGGGCGGGTGCGGGTCCGCGGGAGCGCCTCGGGGGTGCGCCGGGTGTTCTCCGCCCTGGTGGGCGGGGCCACGGTGGCCTCGGGCCGCTGCGACGTGCTGGCCGGGGCGATCCACGCCGCGGTGGACGAACGGGTGCTGGTGACACGGCTGCTGCCCGCGGGCGCCGTGCACTCCGTCGAGGGGAGGAGCATCTGGCACGGCGTCATGGCCGTGCCTCCCGATCACTGTCTGGTCCTGGAGCCGGACGGCCGGGCGACGGCACGGCGCTGGTGGACGGCGCCCGACCCCGTCGTCCCGCTCACCGAGGGGGCCGTGACGCTGCGGCAGGCGCTCTCGGCGGCCGTGGACTCCTGCACGGCGGACGGCGGCACGGTCAGCGCCGACCTGTCGGGCGGCCTGGACTCCACGAGCCTCTGTTTCCTGGCGGCGCGCGGACCGGCCCGGCTGGTGACCACGTACCGGCAGGGCGCCGACCCGGTGAACAGCGACGTGGCCTGGGCGGAGCGGGCCCGGACGGCCCTGCCGGAGGCGGAGCACCAGTGCCTGCCGCAGGACGCGGGACCGCTATGGTTCGCGGGCGCGGCGGGCCCGCACCCACCGCTGGAGGAGCCGGGCGCCTGGGTACGCGACGCGGCCCGGCTCGCCGACCTCGCCCACCGGATGACCGCCGCGGGCTCCCGGCTGCACCTGGCCGGGCACGGCGGCGACGAGCTCTTCTCCGTCACCCCGCGCTACCTCCACGACCTGGCACGCGAGCATCCGCTCAAGGCCCCGGCCCACTTCCGTACGCACCGGCTGCGCATGCGGCAGCCGCTCCGGCCGCTCCTGCGCACCCTCGTCGACCGCACCACGTACGCGCAGTGGCTGGCCCTGGCGGCCGAGGAGATGGACGCGGCGCCCGCCACGGTGACCGTGCCCGGCCTGTCCTGGGGGCCGCAGCTGCGGATGCCGCCGTGGGCGACCCCGGAGGCCGTGCGCAGCGCCCGGGTCCTGCTGCGCGAGGCCGCGGCCGACGCCCCCGAACCGCTGGCCCCGCACCGCGCGCAGCACGACGCCGTGCAGTACGCGCGGACCGCGGGCGTCACCGTCCGGCGGCTCGGAGCGGCCACCGCGCGGGCCGGGCTGCCGCTGGCCGCGCCCTGCCTGGACGACCCGGTGCTGACCGCCGCCCTGTCCGTACGCCTCCACGAACGTGCCGGGCCCACCACGTACAAGCCACTGCTCACGGCGGCGATGCGGGACATCGTCCCGGCCGCCCTGCTGGCCCGCACCTCCAAGGGCGACTACAGCACCGACTTCTACATCGCCCTCAACCGGCACCGGGCGGAGCTGCTGGATCTCTTCGACGGCTCGCTGCTGGCCGGGATGGGCCTGATCGACAGGGCCCTGCTGCGGGACGCGCTGCTCGTCCCGCACCCCACGCCGCACATCGTCACCCACCTGTCCCAGACCCTCGCCTGCGAGGCCTGGCTGCGCTCCCGCTCCGTGCCCCGCCCCGCGGGCCTCGTCCAGGGCCCCGCCGGCCCACCGCCGCCCGGGAGGGCCCCATGACCGTCGCCCTGCGCGACACGATCAGCACGGCGGCCGTCGAGGACGGCCTGATCCTGCTCGACGAGCGCACCGGCCGCTACTGGCAGCTCAACGCCACCGGCGCGCTCGTCCTGAACGCGCTCCTGCGCGGTGCCGGCCCCTCCGAGGCCGCGCGGCACCTGCGGCAGCGGTATCCGAGCCTGCCCGCCGGGCAGGCCGAGGAGGACGTCGGGACGCTGGTCACGTCGCTGCGCAGCGCGCGGTTGGTGAAGCTGTGAGCGGGGCGGACCCGCTCGGGCGGCGCGAGGTCCGGGTGGCCGTCGTGACGGCCCGGCTGCTCGCGGCACTGCCACCGGACCGCATCCGGCTGGCACTGCGCCTCGTCCGGCTCGGTGCGGGCGCCCCGGCGAGCCCGGAGCAGGCGCTGGCCGCGCGGGAGGCCGTCACCGCCGCGAGCGCGCGCTGCGCCACGTCGCACGGGTGCCTGCAGCGTTCGCTGGCGGTGGTGCTGCTGTGCCGGATGAACGGCGTGTGGGTCACGTGGTGCACCGGGGTACGGACCCGGCCGTTCCGCTCGCACGCCTGGGTGGAGGCGGCGGGAACCCCGGTCGGGGAGCCGTACCCCGAGGGGTACTTCGCGCCGATCCTGCGGGTACCGCCGTCCACGGGGTGAGCGGTGCCTCAGCGTGGCAGGAGCAGCAGCCCGTCCACGTAACACCAGGCCCACTGCTCGCCCGGCTCGAACGAACGGGCCAGGTCGTGGCCGGGCTCGGCGTGGGCGTGAGCACTGGCATGCTGCTTCGGGCTGCTGTCGCAACAGCCGACATGCCCGCAGACCAGGCACTCGCGCAGGTGCAGCCACGTACTCCCGATACGGAGGCAGTCCTCGCAGCCTTCCGTCGTACTGGGCTCCACGTCACGCGCCTGACCCAGGTGCGCGCAGTCGCGCCGCGTGGGTCTGCCTTCGACGTCGGCGGCTACTCGCCAGGTGGTTCGACCGTCGGTCATACCCCCACGGTAGGTCGGCGAACCGCCACACGAAAGCGGAGGTCAGGCGACATTACCGAAGGTTCGGCACGGGCGCTGTCGGCTGCTTGTCGGGGCGTTGTCAGACCCTGCTGGCACACTCACGAAGTGAGGCCGACGGAGACGGTCGACGGGGGTGTCCGTCTCCGCCGGGTCCTCATGCCGGACGGGCAGTGACCGGGGTTCGCCTATGGGGTGTGCCTCTTGCGCTCCGCGCGCGAGCGCGCCCCCGGCGGGGGCTTGTCGCGCAGTTCCCCGCGCCCCTGGAAAGCCGCCCACGAGCTCGGTGTGCTGGGCTCGTCCGGCGACTGCGGGCCTGTGGGGACTTCTCGCGCCGTTCCCCGCGCCCCTAAAAGCCGCCCACGAGCTCGGTCGCCCATGCCCGTCCGGCGTCCGCAGGCGCGTCGTGGTTGCTCGCGCAGTTCCCCGCGCCCCTGATGGGGCGCGCCAAGCCGCCCGGCGCCGTGGCGGGGATAGCCACCCCCTGCGGAGAGCCGACAGCGGACGCAGGCACCCCCTACCGGCAGCCGAC
>NZ_JAINFC010000213.1 GCF_020740835.1 Streptomyces sp. UNOC14_S4 | reverse complement strand
GGTGGGGGGTGCCCTTGACGCTGGTCACACGGGGGGCGAGGCTCGTGCGCGCTGGTGCAACCGACTCGGCGGAGGAGTGGGCAATGGCCCTGAAGTTCTTGGGGATCTGGCCGAACACCCCAGACGACGGATCGCCCACGATCTGGCAGGACGAGACAACAGGAGACCTGATCATCCAGTCATGGAAGGCCGACGAGGCGACCGGCCGGGGCGTGGTCATGCGGCGGCTGCGGGTGGTGTCCGAGCCTCTGAGCGACTACGTCCGGTACGAGTACGGCGGCACGTTCACGAACGTCGCAGCAGGTGAGGACGTGCGCTGGCTGCCTCGCGCGCGAGCGCGTGACCTGCTGCTCCCCGCGCTGGACGGGTGGGTCATGGACGAGGAGACCGTGATCCTGCACCACTTCAGCGGCGAGGGCCAGTGGACCGGCCTCCGTATGGAGGTGTGCCACGACCCCGCCTTGGCCGCGCGGTACGTCAAGGCGTACGAGGCAGCGTGGGAGCGGGCCGTTCCGCACGCGGAATACCAGCCTGCCTGACGGTCACGCACCATGGCCGTCTCTCCGTCTTCCAGCGCTCAGCAGGCCCGGCAGGCTCTCGCGAACCGTCTCGCGGAGCTCTGCCGGGAGGCCGGCCTGACCGGGGCCGACATGGCCGAGTGCTGCGGGTGGAGCCGGTCCAAGTCCTCGCGGATCATGAACGCCCGTACGCCACCGTCCGCCGACGACATCCGGGCGTGGTGCCGGGCCTGCGGGGCCGAGGGCCAGACGGAGGACCTGCTTGCCTCATTGCGGACCGCCGAGGGCATGTGGATCGGCTGGCGGCGCATGGAGCGGTCCGGGCTCAAACGGGCACAGGAGGCCCGTCTACCGCTGTACCAGCGGACTCACCGATTCAGGTCGTACTCCTCGTGGCTCGTGCCCGGCCTGATCCAGACGCAGATGTATACGGCGGCGGCTCTGCGCGCGATCCAGCGGCGGCGCGGCCTGGTGGACGACGTGGCCGAAGCGGTGGCCGCTCGCATGGCACGGCAGCAGGTGCTGCACGAGGGCGACCGGCGGTTCGCGTTCCTCGTCGAGGAATCCGTGATCAGAACTGGCGTCGGCGGCGCCGAGGTCATGACCGGACAGCTCGGACACCTCATGGACATTGCCTCGCTTCCCAACGTCAGCCTGGGAATTGTGCCCATGCAGCCGGATCGTGAGCGCTGGCCGGTCGAGGGGTTCTGGATCTACGACACGGCACAGGTCAACGTCGAGCTGGTCTCCGGCTACCTCACGCTCACGCAGCCCAGTGAAGTGGCCATGTACGCCGAGACATTCGCCGAACTGGCGACTCTGGCCGTCTACGGGGCGAACGCCCGCGATCTGATCGCGGATGCCATGGGCCGGCTCGGATAACTGCTGTGCAACCTCATGCAATCGGCTGGGAGTCGGTATCCCGTTGTCCCTAGCGTTGTTGTCAGCGCACCACACCAGGGCGCAGCACGGAATGCGAGGAGACCATGGGCAAAGGCAAGGGCGGCAACCACTCCGGGCCGCCGGACACCGCACCGCACGACGGACATCGGGAGAAGCCGCCTCAGGTCCCGCCAATCACCCCTGACCCCAAGAAGAAGTAGAGGCGCGCATGGCCTGGAGCGATCTCGTGGCGTCCCTGACCGAAGACGGCTATCTGGTGGCGCAGTGGGAATCCTCGTTCGCCGCAGTGCCACGCCATCCGTTCATCCCGGCCCAGTGCTGGGCCCATAGGGAAGACGGCACCGTGACGGAACTCGATCGGGAGGCGAGACCGCTGGAGTGGGAGAAAGCCGTCACCTCCGACATGGCATTGGTCCTTGCCAAGGAGAACGGCAGGCCCACCACGTCGGCTTCCATGCCACGCATGGTGGCGATGATGCTGCGCGAACTGGACGTGCGGGACGGAAACACGCTGCTGGAAATCGGGGCCGGCACGGGCTGGAACTCCGCTCTGGCATCGCACCGGCTCGGTTCCGGCAGCGTGACCACCATCGAGGTGGACGTCCACTTCGCAGAGCGCGCAGCGGCACGACTCAAGGCGGTCGGTTTCACTCCGCGCGTCGTGTGGGGTGACGGAGCCAAGGGGTGGGAGGCCGAAGCCCCCTATGAGCGGTTCATCGCCACCTGCGCCGTACAGCACGTGCCCTACTCCTGGGTGGAGCAGACCCAAGGGGTGATGGTCGTCCCCTGGGGCAACGGCATGTGCAACGGCGCGCTGCTCCGGCTCGAGTCCGACGGACGCGCAGCGACCGGCAAGGTGGTCGAGGAGGCATCGTTCATGTGGATGACCGGCCACGCGCCCGCCGACTGGCCCCAGGAGTCCGAGGAACCCGAGGACTCCGAGGGGGACAGGTCTTCGACGGGCACGGACCCACGGGTGCTCACCCCGAACGAAGCGCGATTCGCGGTCGGGCTGGGTGTCCCCGGGTGCCGGTACGGCGTGGACTGGGGAGACGCCCCCAAGGGAGCCGACTGCACGCTGTGGCTCACCGACGGGAAATCCACCGCATCGGTCCGGTACATGCCGGAGGGGACGTCGTTCCCTGTCCGGCAGTCCGGGCCACGTCGTCTCTGGCACGAGGTGGAAGCCGCGTACCACTGGTGGGAGGGGCAAGGCCGCCCCGGATTCGGTCGCTTCGGTCTCACCGTGGACGGCGACGGCGAACGGGCCTGGCTCGACTCCTCTGACAACCCGCTGCCGTTCCAGAGCACATAGCCGCTCCGTCCATCGGCCCCGGCCTGCGTCATACCGAGCACAGGCCGGGGCTTTCCTACGCCACGGCCAGCGAACGGTCGCGGAATCGACAGGTCGGCGTGGTGTTCATGTCGCGGATACTCTTCCGCCCGGCCGCCCTCAGATAATCACCAGTACCAGCGGCGGTAGCCGGACGAGGAACACGGTGCCGGAGTCTCGAAGGCGCCCCCTGGGGACACCCAGGATTCAGCACTCGGGCTCCCCGTCGAGGACGCGTGAGTATCGACACCCCCAGTCAGGGCTCGCCGGTGGCCTCCGTCGGATCTGATGGCTGCGCGCTTCCGTCGACGTGCGGGCTGTCGCCGCTCGGGCTGCGCCTTACGCTTCGCGGCAGGTGTCGCTTCAGCTCGGGGAGCGGCCACGTGACGGGTGGCGCGCCGGTGAGGAAGGTGACGCCGACGGGGCGTCGCCGTGCCTCGGCGTTGTCGTCGCTCCGAGGAGACTGGTTCACTGACCGGCCTCCCCGTACACGCCCTGGATCAGGGCGGCGAGCCGTTCGGCATCGATCAAGGCACCATTACCGTCCGGCGCTTGAGCCCAATGCACACCTGGCCCGCTCGTGCACTCCGGGGCCGGTACGGCCACGTAGCAGGCGGCTCCGAGCCCTTCGCCACCCGGCGTCGTCCACGTACCGGCGGCGCCCGGCCGGACGAGGAAATAGAGCTCGTCCCGGTCGCGGATCACGGGGCCGTCGATTCCGGCCGCCAGTACGTTCCCGGCCATGCCGCCGCTGACCCGGATAGCGTCCCAGACGGTCCCGGCAGGCAGAAGTACGACTCCGGCGTGGGCGAACCACTTCTGCGCGTGTGCGCGGCTGGGCACAGCACGATCCCTTCATTCATGACGATGAGGGGATCGCGCCTCGCGCTACCTCACGTGCTCCCACATATTGTGGGAGTGAACTCACCTGGAATTGCTTGACAGTTACTCACACACCAGCCCAGCGCGCGAAGCCCGCGATGGAATCGTCCTGTGAACGGTCGAGGCGTACGAGCGTCGCGGCCGTGCTGCGAACGGTCGGGTGGAAGCGGACGTAGTTCGGTGACAGCCGCCGGGCCTTCAGCAGGTCGCGGTGGGCGCCGACTCGGTCACCTTCGGCCAGTCGTGCTGCCGCCACGTCGATGTGGTGATGGCCGGCCCGTTCCGCGACGATCCCGGACGGGATCTCCCATTCCTGGCGGCCCTGTTCAGTCCCCCGCTCGCGCAGCCGGGCGAGGGCCCGTTCCGTGTCCCCGGAGTCGATCAGCGTCGCCACTTCATGGATGCGCACGTTCGTCGGCCCGAAGGACATCTCGTAGTGCGTCGTGTCGCCGCGCAGCATGTGGGCACACTGCCGCGCTTCGGCGAGGCATCGCCGTGCCTGCTCCGGACGGGCGTCCCGCGCGTCGCGGTCGATGGCCAGGCAGACGGCTATCGGGGCAGGATGTTCAGGGTGAGTTCCGCGCGCATGGCCGTCGCCAGGCGGGCGAGCATGTCGACGGTCGGATTGAGCCGGCCGGACTCGATCCGTGAGACCACCGATGCGCGGTCCCTGCCGCATCCGCCAGCTGCGCCTGGGACCAGCGCAGTTCCTCACGGCGCCCGCGCACCAGTTCACCTGGCGTCACCGGCCCGGCCCGTCCGAGTACAAGGGGAGATCTGACGTGCCGATCCGCAAGTCGCCGATCGGGATGATCTCACCGTAGGCGTAGGAGACCTGGTTGTCGTAGACCGGACGCCCCTCCTTGGCCACCACGGCCCACAGGTGGCGGGCGGTACCGGAACGCGGGTCGACGATCAGGTAATGGGGGATTCCCATCGCGGCGTAGTCGGCGACCTTCTTGACGTAGTCGTTGTCGGGGTTGGACCTGGACACGATCTCGACCGCGAGGGTGATCTCGCGAGGATCCAGCGGGCTGGTCGTGTCCATGGCCTCTTCCGGCACCACGACGATGTCGGGGATACGGAGCTTTCCCAGGTGCTCATCGTCGGTGTCGGTGTTCCCGAACGCCGCAAGCGGCTCGGGCAGCTGGGCGTCGAGCTGGCGCACGATGCGCTTGGCAGTCAGCCCGTGCTGCGGTACCGGGCTCATCACCATCACGATCTCGCCGTCGCTGATCTCGCCATAGCGCCCTGTCTCCGCGCCCAGGTGATCACGCAGTTCGCGCAACTGCCGGTAGATCTGCTCCCTGGTCTCCATACACCCCAGCTTAAATAACCAATAGGTCATATACGCATCGAAACGCCCCGCACACACGACACCGGCCCCCGCACCAGCGGCGGCGGGTCACCAGCCGGACACGGACACCGCCGGCCCCGCCGGTCACGCGCGGGGCAGGCTTCACGGCGGAGGGCCCACAGCACTCTTGCGGGCCCTCCGCCGACACGGTGAACTGCCCCCATGACCACCCGCGTCCTGTACCTCGTCGCCTGCGCCGCCCTCCCCGTCCGCCGCGTCGACACCGGCATCCGTGCCGCCCAGGCGGGCGGCTGGGACGTATGCCTGATCCTGACGCCGTCCGCGTACCGATGGGCCACCGAGGACGCGGAAGGGGAGATCGCGCGGCTCGAAAAGCTCACCGGGCATCCGGTCCGCCATCAGTACAAGCTGCCGTCACAGGAGGACGTGTTGCCGCCACCCGACGCGCTGCTCGTCGCGCCGCTCACGGCGAACACGCTCAACAAGTGGGCGGCCGGGATCAGCGACACGCTCGCCCTCGGGCTGGTCACCGAGGCGACCGGGCTCGGGCTGCCGATCGTCGCGCTGCCGCACTGGAGCGAGGGGCAGGGCAGGCATCCGGCCACTGCCCGGAGTGTCGGGGCGCTACGGGTCGCCGGAGTGCAAATCCTGCTCAGTGAGTGGGGGTTCCTGCCGGGGCAGCGGAACGCTCCGGGGACGGAGGGTGGTTGCGACGGCTACCCGTGGCAGGCAGCCGTCGACGCCCTGCCCGGCAAGTCGTAGGCCCGGCTACTCTCCCACGACCCCGTCCGCGAGCTCCCGCGCGATGTCGAGGTGGCCCGCGTGGCGGGCGTACTCCTGGAGGACGTGGAAGAGGATCCAGCCGAGCGACGGGCGCCCTTCCCGGCCGTCGACGGGGAAGCGGCCGCCGAGGGCGCTCTCCGCGGTCAGGTCGGCCGCCGCGGTGACGATGGCGCGGGTCCGTTCGCCTCCGGCGTGCAGGGCGGCGAGCAGGTCGGCGGCCGTGTCGTCCGGGGTGACGCGGAAGCGCCCGTCCGCGTGCCTGTCACCGTTCGGTTCCGGTATCGGCTCGGCCAGGAAGCCCCAGCGGAGCCAGCGGCGTTCCATGTAGACAAGGTGTTTGAGCAGTTCCAGCGGGGTCCAGCCGGACGGCAGGCGGCTGTTCCGCAGCTCCTCCTCCGGCATGCCCTCGATCTTGGCGGTGACCGCGGAGCGGAGGAAGTCGAGGTAGCCGAGGAGCAGTTCCTGCTGGTCGGACGTCTGGCGGCCCGGCTCGGGCGAAAGTGGACTCATGGAGGAGGAGTCTGGCACCTGCCCGCGCGAAGGCGCTCAGCGGCTCAGGACCGACTCCCGTCCCATGTGCGACAGTTTCTCGGGGTTGCGCACGGCGTAGAGCCCGGTGATGAGGCCGTCGTCGACGCGCGCCGCCAGGACGGTGTCCAGCTCGCCGTCGAGCCGGAGGACCAGCGCCGGGTGTCCGTTGACCTGCGTCGGGCGCAGGGACAGCGCGGCGGCGACCTTGGCCAGGCCGCCGATCATCAGGCGGGCCACCTTGTCGGCCCCCACGATCGGCCGCAGGACGGCCTTCTTGACGCCGCCGCCGTCGCCCAGGAGGACGACATCGGGTGCGAGGGTGTCGAGCAGCCCTTGCAGATCGCCCGTCTCGACCGCTCGCTGGAACGCGTCGAGCGCGCCCCGGGTCTCGGCCGGGGACACGGCCCCGCGCGGGCGGCGCGCCGCTACGTGCGCCCGTGCCCGGTGCGCGATCTGGCGGACCGCGGCGGGGCTCTTGTCGACGGCCTCGGCGATCTCCTCGTACGCGAGGTCGAACACCTCGCGCAGCACGAACACCGCGCGCTCGGTGGGCGCGAGCGTCTCCAGGACCAGCAGCATCGCCATCGAGACGCTGTCGGCCAGCTCGACGTCCTCGGCCACGTCCGGGGCGGTCAGCAGCGGTTCGGGCAGCCAGGAGCCGACGTAGGACTCCTTGCGGCGGCCGAGGGTGCGCAGGCGGGTCAGCGCCTGGCGGGTGGTGATCCGGACCAGGTACGCGCGCCGGTCCCGTACCGCGTCGAGATCGACGGCCGCCCACCGCAGCCAGGTCTCCTGCAGGACGTCCTCCGCGTCGGCGGCCGAGCCGAGCATCTCGTAGGCGACGGTGAACAGCAGGTTCCGGTGGGCGACGAACGCCTCGGTGGCGGGGTCCGTACCGTCGTCCTCTGCGCGCTTCATCGGCTGCTCCTGCCTGCTGTTCGTTCCCGACCGTGTCACGCGCACAAGACGCCGGTCCGGGCGGTTCCGTGACACCCGGTGGCGATGGTGTACGTCACATGGCCGCCCCTGTCACAAGGAGCGGGCCGCCGGCATCTCGTGTTCGTCAGTGCAGCACGTACCGCCACGAGTGAGGACGACGTCATGGACGCCCGGTTCAACATGTTCGAGAACGAGATCGGCATGAAGTTCGCCAAGCGGTTCGCCAACGCGGGCATGGTGATCCACCAGTCGACGCTGCCGAGTGCCACGCAGGAGCTGGTGTCGCTGCGCGTCAGCCAGATCAACGGCTGCGGCTGGTGCATCGACATGCACGCCAAGGAGGCCGCGGCCGCCGGGGAGAGTGCCGTCCGGCTCAGCCTGGTCGCCGCCTGGCGCGAGTCCACCGTGTTCACCGAGGCCGAGCAGGCCGCGCTGGCGCTCGCGGAGGAGGGGACGCGGATGGCCGACGCGCAGCAGGGCGTGTCCGACGGGACGTGGGACCGGGTGCGCGGGCACTACGACGACGACCAGGTCGCCGCGCTGGTCTGCCTGGTCGCCCTGGTCAACGCGGCCAACCGAATGGGCGTGATCCTGCACCAGCGGGGCGGCTCGTACGAGCCCGGCATGTTCGCCGCCATGCTGGACTGACCTGACCTGACCGGCGAACGGCCACGGCCCGGGACCACCTGGTCCCGGGCCGTACCTCATGGCTGCTTCCGGTACGCCGTCCGGTCCGGCTGGTGCGCGCGCCGCCCGCGCCTCCGCAGCTCCCGCCACGTACGTCGCGTCTCCCGCTTCTCCCGCTGCCGGTACAGCCAGGCCGCGGTGAGCAGTCCCACGGTCGCCGTCGCGCCCGCGGCCGCGAGGACGGCCGCCCCGGCCAGCCGCAGGGGCGTGAGCAGGGCCACCGCGACGAGCGCGGCGGTGCCCCAGCCGGCGAGGCAGGCGGCGGCCGACAGCAGGCGGGAGACGGGGCGGTCGCGGCCGGCTCGCAGGTCCAGGGCGGCGGGGACGTACCAGACGTAGCCCGACAGGCACAGGACCCCGGTGCCCAGCGCGGGCACGGCGTACGGCACGGCGCTCATCGGGACGCTCCTTCCAGGGCGGCCTCCCGGGCGGCCTCCGCCTCGGCGATCTCCGGGTGGTGCAGGTCGAACGCCGGGGACTCGGAACGGATGCGCGGCAGCGAGGCGTAGTTGTGCCGCGGCGGCGGGCAGGAGGTCGCCCACTCCAGCGAGCGGCCGTAGCCCCAGGGGTCGTCGACCTCGACCTTCTTGCCGTACTTGGCGGTCTTCCAGATGTTGTAGAAGAATGGCAGGAGCGACAGGCCCAGCAGGAACGAGCCGATCGTGGACAGCGTGTTGAGCGTGGTGAAGCCGTCGGACGCCAGGTAGTCCGCGTAGCGGCGCGGCATGCCCTCGACGCCCAGCCAGTGCTGCACCAGGAAGGTCAGGTGGAAGCCCGTGGTGAGCGTCCAGAAGGTGATCTTGCCGAGGCGCTCGTCCAGCATCTTGCCCGTGAACTTCGGCCACCAGAAGTGGAAGCCCGCGAACATCGCGTAGACCACCGTGCCGAACAGCGTGTAGTGGAAGTGGGCGACCACGAAGTACGAGTCCGAGACGTGGAAGTCCAGTGGCGGCGAGGCCAGGATGACGCCGGTCAGGCCGCCGAACACGAACGTCATCAGGAAGCCGATGGCCCACAGCATGGGCGTCTCGAAGGACAGCGAGCCGCGCCACATGGTGCCGATCCAGTTGAAGAACTTCACGCCGGTGGGCACCGCGATCAGGAAGGTCATGAAGGAGAAGAACGGCAGGAGCACGCCGCCCGTGACGTACATGTGGTGCGCCCACACCGTCACCGACAGGCCGGCGATGGAGATCGTGGCGGCGATGAGGCTGCCGTAACCGAACATCGGCTTCCGGCTGAAGACCGGGATGACCTCCGAGACGATGCCGAAGAACGGCAGCGCCAGCACGTACACCTCGGGGTGCCCGAAGAACCAGAACAGGTGCTGCCAGAGCAGCGCGCCGCCGTTCGCCGGGTCGAAGATGTGCGAGCCGAACTTGCGGTCCATCTCCAGGGCGAACAGCGCGGCGGCCAGCACGGGGAAGACCAGCAGGATGAGCAGGGCCGTCAGCAGCACGTTCCAGGTGAAGATCGGCATCCGGAACATCGTCAGGCCCGGCGCGCGCATGCAGATGATCGTGGTGATGAAGTTGACCGCGCCGAGGATCGAGCCGAAGCCGGACAGCGCCACACCCATGATCCACATGTCGGCGCCCACGCCCGGCGAGTGCACGGCGTCCGACAGCGGCGCGTACGCGAACCAGCCGAAGTCCGCCGCGCCCTGCGGGGTGAGGAAGCCCCCGGCGGCCGTCAGCGAGCCGAAGAGGAACAGCCAGTAGGCGAGCATGTTGAGCCGCGGGAAGGCCACGTCCGGCGCGCCGATCTGCAGCGGCATGATCCAGTTCGCGAAGCCCGTGAACAGCGGCATGGCGAACAGCAGCAGCATCACCGAACCGTGCATGGTGAACGCCTGGTTGAACTGCTCGTTGGAGAGGATCTGCGTGCCCGGGCGGGCGAGTTCGGCCCGCATGAGCAGGGCCATCAGCCCGCCGATGATGAAGAAGGCGAACGCGGAGACGAGATAGAGCGTGCCGATCTTCTTGTGGTCGGTGGTCGTCAGCCACTCGACGGGAGAGCCGCGGCGAGGGCCCGGCACCGGTACGGGGGCTTTGTCCGGTGTCGGGCCCGGCTCGGGCGCGCGGGGGTGTTCCGGTGCGGGGTCCCGTACGGGGTCCGGAGCGGGTTCCTGTACGGGGTCCGGAGCGGGGCCCTTCCTCCCCTCGCTGTCCTCCGTCCTGCTCGGCTTGTCCGTTCCGTCCACCGGTCACCTCTCGCGCGTACTCCGACGATCCGGGAGGAGCCTGGGAGTCAGGGTCGGGACACGCGGCTCCTCCCGGCCGTGCATCAGCCTCGCCGTCGGGCCGCGCCCGCGGCAGGGGCCGTACGGGCACCGGACGGGCCCGGTGGTCCCGACCGCCTCCGGGGCCTCTCGGCCCCTGCCGTACGCTGCTGAACAGGCACTGGGCCCGGGGAGCAGGGGATGTCCACAACCACAGGAACCGCAGATCACAGCAGCGAACGCCCGAGTGGGGGCGGCGGTGTGGGGGCCCGTGGGGGAGCTTGCCCCGTGGCTTCGGCAGCGACTTCGGCCGTGGCGGACTCCGGCCGCACGCCACCCCCCGACCGGATGCACGGGCTCCTCGACGCGGTCATGAGCCTCGGCCGCGGCCTGGAACTGCCGCAGGTGCTGCGCGGGATCGTCGAGGCGGCCGTCACGCTCACCGATGCCGAGTACGGTGCCCTCGGCATCGTCGGCGACGGGCAGACGCTGTCGGAGTTCCTGCCCGTCGGCATGTCCGACGAGCTCACCGCGCGCATCGGCCGTACGCCGTGCGGGCGCGGCATCCTCGGCGAGCTCATCCACAACCCCGCCCCGCTGCGGCTCACCGACCTCACACGGCACCCGCGCAGCTACGGGTTCCCCGCGCACCACCCGCCGATGCGGACCTTCCTCGGCGTCCCCGTCCGCGTCCGTGACGAGGTCTTCGGCAACCTCTACCTCACCGAGAAGCGCGGCGGCGCCGCCTTCGACGCCGACGACGAGGCCGTGCTCACCACCCTCGCCATCGCGGCGGGCATAGCCATCGACAACGCCCGCATGTACCACGAGAGCCGCCGCCGCGAGCGCTGGCTCGAAGCGCTCGGCGAGATCACGCGCAGCCTGCTGTCGGGCACCGACACCGACGACATCCTGGACCTCATCGCCGAACGGGCCATGGAGGTCGCGCAGGCGGACAGCGCCGCCGTCGTCCCCTTCGACGACCCCCTCGACGACAGCGCGAACGCCGTCGACGACGGCGGGCCCTGTGTCGTCGTCCCCCTCCAGATCGACATCGACGTGGACACGCGCGGCGCCCTCCGGCTGCGCCGCCGCGCCGGGCGGCCGCCGTTCGACGCCACCGAGGTGAAGCTGATGTCGGGCTTCGCCGACCAGGCCGCCATCGCCCTCGAACTCGCCCAGCGGCGCGCCGAGTCCGAGGAACTCGCCGTCCTCCACGACCGCGACCGCATCGCCCGCGACCTGCACGACCTCGCCATCCAGCGGCTCTTCGCCACCGGCATGACCCTGCAGAGCGCCACCCGGCTCATCGAACGCCCCGAGGCCGCCGAACGCGTCGGCCGCGCCGTCCACGACCTCGACACCACCATCCAGATCATCCGCTCCACCATCTTCGGCCTGCGGACCGCCGGCGGCGATGCTCGTGGCGGCCGCCGCGGCCTGCGCCGCGCCATGGCCGAGGCCGCGCAGGCGGCGACACGCACGCTGGGGTTCGCTCCCGCCTTGCGGATCGAGGGGCCCGCGGACACGGATGTCCCCGACGAACTGGCCGAGCAACTGCTGGCCGTGACCGTCGAGGCGTTGAGCAACGCGGCCCGGCATGCGCGTGCGCGCCACGTGGACGTGTCGCTCGTCGTCGGCGCGTGGGCGACCCTCACGGTCACCGACGACGGGGTGGGCGTCGGGTCCGCGCCGCGGCGGGGCGGGCTGGCGAATATGCGGGCGCGGGCGGAGTTGCAC
>NZ_JAINFC010000212.1 GCF_020740835.1 Streptomyces sp. UNOC14_S4 | reverse complement strand
GCTTCCCCCGGCCCGCCCCGCGGCGGCGAGGGGCTCTCCCACAGGACTGACTGATGTTCCGTACCGCCTTGCGCAACGTGCTCGCGCACAAGGCCAGGCTGCTGATGACCGTGCTCGCCGTCATGCTCGGCGTCGCCTTCGTCTCCGGCACCCTGGTCTTCACCAACACCATCTCGGACGCCTTCCAGAAGAGCTCCGAAAAGGGCTTCACCGGCGTCGACGTCGCCGTCACCCCTCACAAGGAGGACCGCGACAAGGGCAACCCGGGCGCCGCGCCCAAGCTCACCCAGGCCACCCTCGACAAGATCGCCCAGGTGCCGGGCGCCGCCTCGGTCACCGGCTCCGTCGGCGGCTTCGCCGCCATAGCCGACAAGCACGGCAAGCTCGTCGGCGAGGGCTTCGGCTCCACCGGCGCCAACTACTACCCGGGCGCGGGCGGCAAGGACCCCCGCTACGCGATGAAGACGGGCCGCGCCCCGCAGAACGCGAACGAGATCGCCCTCGACACGAAGACCGCGGACCGCGCGGGCTACAAGGTCGGCGACACCGTCCGGCTGTCCGTGGACGGCCCCGTCCTCACCCCGAAGGTCACCGGCGTCTTCACCACCGATGACGGCAACGTCGCCGCGGGCGGCAGCCTCGTCCTCTTCGACACCGCGACCGCGCAGAAGTACTACGCCAAGGCTGGCGAGTTCAGCGAGATCGACGTCAAGGCCGCCGCGGGCACCTCCCAGACCGCCCTCAAGGCCGCGGTCGACAAGGTCCTGCCGCGCGACACCGAGTCCCAGACCGGTCAGAAGCTCGCCGACGACCAGGCCAAGGAGATCGCCTCCGGCATGGAGACGATGAAGACCACCCTGCTGACCTTCGCGGGCATCGCCCTCTTCGTTGGCATCTTCATCATCGCCAACACCTTCACCATGCTGGTCGCCCAGCGCACCAAGGAGCTCGCCCTGATGCGCGCCGTCGGCGCGAGCCGCGGCCAGGTCACCCGCTCCGTCCTGATCGAGGCGCTCGTCGTCGGCGCCGTCGCCGCCGTCACCGGCCTCGTCGCGGGCATCGGCATCGGCGCGGGCCTGCGCTCGCTGCTCGGCTCCACCGGCGCCACCATCCCGGACGGCCCGCTGGTGATCTCCCCCGGCACGGTCGTCGCCTCGCTGGTCGTCGGCATCGTGGTCACCATGCTCGCCGCCTGGCTGCCCGGCCGCCGCGCCGCGAAGATCCCGCCGGTCGCCGCCATGAGCAGCGTCCACGCCGCGGCCTCCCCGCGCTCCCTCGTCGTGCGCAACAGCATCGGCGCCGCGTTCAGCGCCATCGGCGCCGCGCTCGTGCTGGCCGGCTCCGAGCAGGGCATCCTGGCGCTCGGCGCCGGTCTGCTCCTCATCGGCGTCTTCGTGCTGACCCCGCTGCTGTCCCGGCCGCTGATCGCCGCCGCGGGCCCGCTGCTGCGCCCCTTCGGGATCTCCGGCAAGCTCGCCCAGCTGAACGCGGTCCGCAACCCGCGGCGCACCGCCGCGACCGCCTCCGCGCTGATGATCGGCCTCACCCTGATCACCGGCATGACCGTGATCGCGGGCAGCACCCAGCAGGCCATCGACAAGATGGCCACCAAGGCCATCAAGGCCGACTACATCGTCTCCATGGCGAGCGGCACGCCGCTCTCCCCCGACGTGTCGAAGAAGCTCGCCGAGAGCCCCGCGCTCTCCGCCGTCAGCCCGCTGCGCACCACCGCCGCCCGCATCGGCGACGACCACCAGTCGCTCACCGGCGTCAACGGCAAGAGCATCGCCGACCTGGCGAAGTACGACTTCCAGTCGGGCTCCTTCGCCGGGCTCTCCGGTGACAAGGCCGTCGTCGACGACAAGCTCGCCAAGGACCACGGCTGGAAGGTCGGCTCCTCCTTCACCGCCACGGTGGAGGACGGCCAGAAGATCCCGTTCACGGTCTCCGGCATCTTCAAGAGCAGCGAGCTCGTGCGCGGCGTCATGGTCGACAACGCGACCCTGGCCCCGCACCAGTCCGACGTCGTCGACATGCAGATCCTGGTCAAGGCCAAGGACGGCGTCGGCACCGCCGCCAAGGACTCGATCCGCAAGACCCTCGGCGACAACCCCGCCATCTCCATCAAGGACAAGCAGGACATCTCCAACGACATCGCCAAGGGCATCAACCTGATGCTCAACATCCTCTACGGGCTGCTCGCCATGGCCGTCGTCGTCGCGGTGCTGGGCGTGATCAACACCCTGGCGATGTCCGTCTTCGAGCGGTCGCAGGAGATCGGCATGCTGCGGGCCATCGGCATCGACCGCGGCGGCATCAAGTGGATGGTGCGCCTGGAGTCGCTGCTCATCTCGCTCTTCGGCGGGGTGCTCGGCATCGGGCTCGGCGTCTTCTTCGGCTGGGCCGGCGGCCGCCTGATCGGCAAGTCCCTGGCGGACTTCGAGCTGATCCTGCCGTGGGGCCGCATGGCGCTCTTCCTGCTGCTGGCGGCGCTGGTGGGTGTGCTCGCGGCGCTCTGGCCCGCGCGGCGGGCGGCGAAGCTCAACATGCTCACCGCCATCAAGGCGGAGTAACCCCGCAGCGGGGTCACTCATACCGGGGCCGCAGCCCCCATCCCCCTCCAACCCGGGGGCTGCGGCCCCTTTCGCATACCCGGAGCCTGTGACCGGGGGCTCCGCCCCCGGACCCCCTGGTCAGTTGCGGCCGGTGGTCCGGTTGTGCCCACCCGTTCCGCCCTGCGGAACGCCTGCCCACAACCGGGGGGGGAGAGACATACGGCGACCGCGCCCCATCAGGGGCGCGGGGAACTGCGCGACCAACCCCCACCGGGGCCGCAGCCGCGCGCGCAGCGCAAGCCGCACCCCGGTGGGCGAAACGGGGGTCCGGGGGCGCAGCCCCCGGTGGGTGGGAAGAAGGACTACCCCCGCCACTCCCGCGTGCGCAGCGAAAGACCCGACGTCCCCGACTCCGGCGTACGAACAGCGAGCACCTGGTTCACCCCGATGCGGTTCCGCTCAAAAGAAAGAGCGCACGCCGCCATGTAGAGACGCCACACCCGCGCCCGCCCCGGCGACGTGAGGGAGGCCGCCTCCCGCCACGCCGCCTCCAGGTTCGTCACCCACGCCCGCAGCGTCAGCGCGTAGTGCTCGCGCAGGGACTCGACGTCGCGGACCTCGAAGCCCGCTTCCTCCAGCTGGGCGACGGTGCGCCCGACCGGCGCGAGCTCGCCGTCGGGGAAGACGTAGCGGTCGATGAACTCGTCGATCTCGTAGGCCTCCTCGTCCCGCAGGGGCCGCCGCGCGATCTGGTGGTTGAGCAGCCGCCCGCCCGGCCGGAGCAGCCGGTGCAGGTCGGCGGCGTACTCGGCGTAGAGCGCGGAGCCGACGTGCTCGGCCATGCCGATCGACGAGACGGCGTCGAAGGGGCCGTCGGTGATCTCGCGGTAGTCCTGCACGCGGATCTCGACGCGGTCCGTCAGCCCGGCCTCGGCGACGCGCTTGCGGGCGTACGCGGCCTGTTCCTCGGAGAGGGTTATCCCGACCGCGTCGACGCCGTACTCGCGGGCCGCGTGCAGCACCATGGAGCCCCAGCCGCAGCCCACGTCCAGCAGCCGCTGCCCCGGTTCGAGTGCGAGCTTCCGGCAGACCAGGTCGAGCTTGGCGCGCTGGGCGTCCTCCAGGGTGCCGTCCGGGCCCTCCCAGTAGGCACAGGAGTAGACCATCGACGGTCCGAGCACACGCTCGTAGAAGGCGTTGCCCACGTCGTAGTGGTGGCTGATGGCCTGCTTGTCACGGCGCAGCGTGTGCAGCGGGCCGCCCGTCCTGCGGGCCTCCTCGACGGGCGGACGGGGCGGCAGCCCGGGGCCGGACAGCTTGACGAGCTCGGCGGCCGCGGAGCGCAGCCGGGGGTCGCGCGCCGCCGACAGCAGGGCGCTCGGGCCGTGCGCGCGCCCCGCGTCCTCGCCGCGCTCCCAGAGCGTGCCCGCGAGCAGGTCGAGCGCCTCGTAGAGGTCGCCCTCGACGTCGAGCTCCCCCGCGACCCAGGCGCGGGCCAGGCCGAGCTCGCCCGGCTTCCAGAGCAGCCTGCGCAGGGCACGGCGGTGGCGGACGACGAGGGTGGGTGTGCCGGGGGGCCCGTACTCGCTGCCGTCCCAGGCCCGGAGCCGGACGGGGAGCGGGGTCCCCAGTACGTCTTCCACGAGCGTGGTGAGCCGTCGAGCGGCGTCGGCCATGTCGCACACCTCCGTGATGCACAGTCAGATGCAGGGCAAGGAGAAACGTTCAACTGACATCTGAACACCAGTCAGGGGCCCGATAGTCCCGTTCCGTCAGGCCGGTTCGCCCGAGAGTGACGGATCACGTCGAAGGATGCCCGTTCCGGCACGGAAAACGCGGAAACGCCGAAGGGCGTCCACCCCACGGATTGGTGGACGCCCTTCGGCGTGTTGCGCTGTGGTGGCCACGGTCACCCGCGGCACCGGCCCGCTGCGGCCGGCTGTCGCCTACGGCGTCAGGAGGCCTTGGCCTTGCTGTCGGTGTCGGCCTTCTTGTCGGACGGCTTGGCGTCGCCCTTCGGGGCCTGCGGGGCCGGCTTGGCGGCCTCGTAGAACTCCTCGCGGGGGTTCTCCATGGCGCCGAGGGAGACGACCTCGCGCTTGAGGAACATGCCCAGGGTCCAGTCCGCGAAGATGCGGATCTTGCGGTTCCAGGTCGGCATGGCCAGACCGTGGTAGCCACGGTGCATGTACCAGGCGAGACGGCCCTTGAGCTTGATCTTCATCTTGCCCATGACGATCATCGCCACGCCCTTGTGGAGGCCGAGGCCCGCCACCGCACCCTTGTTGGCGTGCTTGTACTCCTTCTGCCCGGCCTCGAAGCCGCGCAGGGCCGCCACGACGTTGTCGCCGAGGACCTTGGCCTGGCGCAGGGCGTGCTGGGCGTTCGGCGGGCACCAGGCGTTCTCGTTGCCGTTGGCGCGGCCGACCAGGTCGGGGACCTGGGCGTTGTCACCGGCGGCGAACGCGTAGGGCATGCCGTTGATCTGGAGGGTCGGCAGGGTGTCGACGTGACCGCGCGGACCGAGCGGCAGGCCGAAGCGGGCCAGCGCCGGGTTGGGCTTGACGCCCGCGGTCCACACGATGGTGTTGGCGTCGACCTCGACGCCGTTCGACAGCACGACGTGGCCGTCGACGCAGGACTTCATCGACTCGCCGAGGATGACCTCGATGCCACGGCTCAGCAGGTGCTGGCGGCCGTACTCGCCGAGCTTCGGACCGACCTCGGGGAGGACGCGGTCCGCCACGTCGACGAGGAGGAAACGCATGTCCTCGCGCTTGACGTTGCGGTAGTGCTTGGCGGCGTCGCGGGCCATGTCCTCGACCTCGCCGATGGTCTCCGCGCCCGCGAAGCCACCGCCGACGAAGACGAAGGTGAGCGCCTTGCGACGGATCTCCTCGTCCGTGGTCGAGTCGGCCTTGTCCAGCTGCTCCAGCACGTGGTTGCGCAGGCCGATGGCCTCCTCGATGCCCTTCATGCCGATGCCGTTCTCGGCGAGGCCGGGGATCGGGAAGGTACGGGAGACCGCGCCCATCGCGATGACCAGGTAGTCGAAGGGCAGCTCGTACGCCTCGCCGACGAGCGGGGCGACGGTGGCGACCTTGCGGTCCTGGTCGATGGTCGTGACGCGGCCAGTCAGGACCTCCGCCTTGGGGAGCACGCGTCGCAGCGGCACCACGACGTGGCGGGGGGAGATGCTGCCGGCGGCTGCTTCAGGAAGGAAGGGCTGGTACGTCATGTACGAGCGCGGGTCGACGACCGTGACGGTCGCCTCCGCGTACCGCATCTTCTTGAGGATGCGACGCGCCGCGTACAGGCCGACGTACCCACCGCCTACTACGAGGATCCGTGGACGCTCCGTGGTGCTCATGTTTCGAGTATCCAGCACTCCGGACGGGGGTGCTCGTGCGCCCCTTCACAAGGATCCAGGAGGTGTCTGCTACACTCCGCCGCCACCGTGACACACGCCATAGCCCCGCAAGGGAACCACGGCACCGCCGCACGCGTTGGAGACCCCCGCTGAACTGGCCTTGCGGCTCCGGAGGCGACTGGACCACCGTCGTCACGCGACCCGCATAAACGTTCCTTTAACTCGCCAGAAACCAGACGCTATCCGGCCGCGCAACGTTTGGAACGCCCCAAACGGGGCAGTTCGGCGCGCCCGCGTACCGCGCGCACCGTTTTTTCATGTGAAGGATTTCACGAACATTCTTCGCGGAGCCCCTCCGGAAGCCCCCGCAAGGGCCCTCCAGGGGCCTCCGCGGGGGCCACAGGACCCCTTCCGGGGCGCGTCAGGCGATGCTGAAGGCGATGCCGTCCAGGATGTCGTGCTCGCTCACGACGACCTCCTCGGCGCCCACCCGCTCCATGACCGACTGGAGGACGAGGGCGCCCGCGGCGATCACGTCGACGCGGCCCGGGTGCATGGCCGGGATCGCGGCGCGCTCGGCGTGCGTCGAGGCCAGCAGCATCCCGGTGATCTCCTGGACCTTCGTCAGCGGGAGCCGGGCGTGGTGGATGGCCTCCGAGTCGTACTCGGCCAGCCCCAGCGCGATGGCCGCGACCGTGGTGACCGAACCCGCGAGACCCACCAGCGTGCGGGCCTCGGCGAGGGGGACGGCCTCCGCGGCCAGGTCCAGGGCGGCGTCGATGTCCGCCTTCATGGCGGCGACGTCCGCGGGCGCGATCGTGTCGGGCAGCGCGCCGTCCACGGCCAGGTGACGCTCGGTCAGCCGTACACAGCCGATGTCCACGCTGCGCGCCGCGCGCACGTGCTGCTCGCCGATGACGAACTCCGTGGAGCCACCGCCGATGTCCACCACGAGGTAGGGCTTCGCTATGTCGTCACGGCCCGTCAGTTCCTTCGTGGCGCCCACGAAGGAGAACTCCGCCTCCTGGTCACCCGTGATCACCTCGGGCTCGACGCCCAGGATCTCCACGACCCCGCGGACGAACTCGTCCCGGTTCTCCGCGTCGCGGGAGGCCGAGGTCGCCACGAAGCGCGTGCGCTCCGCCTTCAGCTCGCGGATCACCTCCGCGTACTCCCGGCAGGCCGCGAAGGTGCGCTCCAGCGCCTCGTCGGCCAGCCGGCCCGTGCGGTCCACGCCCTGGCCGAGCCGGACGATCTTCATCCGCCGGTCCAGCTCGGTGAAGGCCCCGGTCGCCGGGTCCAGGTCGGCGACGAGCAGCCGGATCGAGTTCGTACCGCAGTCGACGGCGGCGACCCGCGTCACTTCTCCTCGCCTCCGCACGGGTTCACGCAGGGGCCCTTGGCCCACCACTCGGGGAGCATGGCGATCGCCTCGTCGCCCAGCGGGTTGACGCCCGGACCGGCGGCCAGCGAGTGGCCCACGAGCACGTGCAGGCACTTGACGCGGTCCGGCATGCCGCCGGCGCTCGGGAAGCCCTCCAGGACCTCGATCGCGTCACGGCGCGCGATGTAGTCCTCGTGCGCCTTGCGGTAGGCCTCGGCGAGCTCCGGGTCGGTCTTGAGCCGCTCCGACATCTCCTTCATCACGCCGTTGGCCTCCAGCGTGCCGATGGCGGACGCCGCGCGCGGGCAGGTCAGGTAGTAGGTCGTGGGGAACGGCGTGCCGTCCTCCAGCCGCGGCTGGGTCTCGACGACGTCGGGGTTGCCGCAGGGGCAGCGGTGGGCGATGGCCCGCAGCCCGCGCGGCGGGCGGCCCAGCTGCTGCTCGAACGCCTCGATGTCCGCCTCGGTGGGGGCGGTGGGCTCGGTCTTCGGAGGAGGGGTGTCCATGTGCTCGCTCGTGCTCTGTCGAAAGTCGAAAAGGGTTGCGAAAGAGGTACGGGGTTCAGCGGGCGGGCGCGCCGGTGTCGGCCTGGTCCACGCCGTCCCAGAGGTTGCTGTACCAGGGCCGGTCGGCGGCGCCCTGGTCCTTGGGCCGCTTGGCGGCGCCGCTGCCGTCGACCACGCTGTAGCCGGTCTCGCCGGGGCGGAGGTAGTGCAGGTGCTCGCGGGCCTGGCTCTCGACGTACGCCGGGTCCTCCAGGCGCGCCTTCTCGTCCAGCAGCCGCTGCACCTGCTCGCGGGCCTGCTCGGTCTTGCGCCGCTGGTCGGCGATGTCCGAGCGCTGGGTGACCCACTGGCGCATCGGGTAGGCGAGGGCGACGACCAGGGAGCAGACGACGAGCGCGAGGAGCGCCGCCCGCCCGGTGAGCCGGCCGCGGCGGCGGGAGCCCGCGCGGTACACCCGGGCCTTCGGGCCGCTCATCAGCGCCTTGAGCCTGGCAGCGGTGGAGAACCGGTCTCCCGGCACTTCGCCTCCCCGTGGTCACTCGACGCCCGCAGTCTCATTACGAACGTACGTCCCCGGCCACGGTACGGGACCGGGGCCGGGGACGTAGTGAGGCTGCCGCCATCCCCCGGGGATTTCGTGCCCCCGAGGGATGGTCAGCCGGACGCGAGGGGTGCGCCCGTGGGGCTTCGTCAGCCCTTGAAGCGCGGGAACGCGCTGCGGCCCGCGTACACCGCGGCGTCGTCGAGGATCTCCTCGATGCGCAGCAGCTGGTTGTACTTGGCGACGCGCTCGGAGCGGGCCGGGGCGCCGGTCTTGATCTGGCCGCAGTTGGTGGCGACGGCCAGGTCGGCGATGGTGACGTCCTCGGTCTCGCCGGAGCGGTGGGACATCATGCACTTGAAGCCGTTGCGCTGGGCCATCTCGACCGCGTCGAGGGTCTCGGTCAGCGAGCCGATCTGGTTGACCTTCACCAGGAGGGCGTTCGCCGAGTTCTCCTCGATGCCGCGGGCGAGGCGCTCCGGGTTGGTGACGAACAGGTCGTCGCCGACGAGCTGGACCTTGTCACCGAGCTTGGCGGTGATGGTCTTCCAGCCCTCCCAGTCGTCCTCGAACAGCGGGTCCTCGATGGAGACCAGCGGGTACGCGTCGACGAGCTCCGCGTAGTACTCGGTCATCTCGGCCGCGGTGCGGTCCTTGCCCTCGAACGTGTAGACGCCGTCCTTGTAGAACTCGGAGGCGGCGACGTCCAGCGCCAGCGCGACGTCCTGGCCGGGGGTGTAGCCGGCCTGCTTGATGGCCTCGAGGATGAGGTCGAGGGCCTCACGGTTCGAGCCCAGGTTCGGGGCGAAGCCGCCCTCGTCGCCGAGGCCGGTGGACAGGCCCTTGGCCTTCAGCACGGCCTTGAGGGTGTGGTAGACCTCGGTGCCCCAGCGCAGGGCCTCGGAGAAGGACTCCGCGCCGATCGGGGCGATCATGAACTCCTGGATGTCCACGTTGGAGTCGGCGTGCGACCCACCGTTGAGGATGTTCATCATCGGAACGGGCAGCAGGTGCGCGTTCGGGCCGCCCAGGTAGCGGAACAGCGGCAGGTCCGAGGCCTCGGAGGCGGCGTGGGCGACGGCCAGCGAGACGCCGAGGATGGCGTTGGCGCCGAGCGAGCCCTTGTTGTCGGTGGCGTCCAGGTCGAACATGGCCTGGTCGATCAGACGCTGTTCGGTGGCGTCGTAGCCGACGAGCTCCGGGCCGATCTGCTCGATGACGGCCAGCACGGCCTTCTCGACGCCCTTGCCCATGTAGCGGTTCTTGTCACCGTCACGGAGCTCGATGGCCTCGAAGGCACCGGTCGAGGCACCGGACGGCACGGCGGCACGGCCCGTGGAGCCGTCGTCGAGGCCGACCTCGACCTCGACCGTGGGGTTACCGCGAGAGTCCAGGATCTCGCGAGCTACGACGACGTCGATGGACGGCACGAGGGTCTCCTTCATGTGTGTCTGGAGTGCTGCAGCCACGAGCCTAACGGGCGGCGGAGGGTTGCATGGCCCTGCGGGCTGCGAAATCACGTAGATACGCTGATCAGGGGGCGAACCCCGACATTGTTCGCTGAGCGAGTAAGAGTCCCGGGGGCGCGCCCCGTCAGGGGCGCGGGGAACTGCGCGACCAGCCGAGGACGACCCGCGGTCGCGCGCCGGGCGCAAGAGGCACCCCGGTGGGCGGGGGCCCGGGGGCGCGGCCCCAGGAATGACGGAGCCCCGCCTCGTCGCGTCGGGGGCGCAACGAGGCGGGGCAAGCCGCAAGGCAGAGGCAGGGCACGGCGTGAGCCACCGCGCCCGCCCGCGGCGGGTCAGCCGAGGTGCAGGTGCTGACCGGTGTAGATCAGGTCCGCGTCGGCCACGATGTCCTTGTTCAGCTGGTAGAGCTTCTCCCAGCCACCCTTGATCTTCTTCGCGTCGGCGATCGAGCTGAGCGTGTCGCCGTCCTTGACCTCGTACTCGCCGTCACCGGTCTTGACCGTCTGCGGAGCGGCGTGCTTCGGCGTGGACGGCTTCGGGGCGGACTGCTTCGGGGCCGGAGCCTCGTCCTCGTCGTCGGCGGTCTGGGCCTGCGGAGCGGCGTGCTTCGGGGTGGTCTTCTTGGGCGCGGTCTGGCGCTCGCTGCGGTCGGCGTGCGACTTGGTGGAGGTGCCGCGGTCGGACTTGGCGGTGCCGGAGCCGGAGTCGGAGGTGTCGGCGCCCGAACCACCAGTGGTCATGCCGGGCACGGCGCAGCCCCAGGCGCCCGGGCCCTGCATGGCGAGCAGCTTCTCGGCGACGGCGATCTGCTGGGACTTGGAGGCCAGGTCGGCTCGGGCGGCGTACGCCTGGCCACCGGCGGCGTTCCAGGAGGACTGCGAGAACTGCAGGCCGCCGTAGTAGCCGTTGCCGGTGTTGATGGACCAGTTGCCGCCGGACTCACACGCGGCAACCTTGTCCCACGTGGACACGGACGCGGCGTTCGCGGAGGTCGCAATCATCAGCGGGGCCGCGACCGCGGCGCCGGCGACACCGGCGAGCGTGACGATGCGGACGGCCTTGGACGGACGACGGTGCTTGCCCTTGGACATGAGTCGTTTCCTCACCGACGCCTACGAGGTGAGCTGTCGGGTTCGGGCTGTGAGTTCGCCCGGCCTCCTGTGCGAGCACATTCGGCTTCACCCCTAGCCGTCCTGGCCCTGACGGACCGCTGACGGCGACTTACCTTGGTTCCCCCGCTCCTGCCTACGGCGCTTTCGCGACGACTCCGCCGGTCGCCGGCAGGATTCGGCGTGGCGACCGTGGTGCTCGCGGTGGCGAGCGGAAATGACGGTAAACACAGTGGGCCGCCGCGTTCAAACCCCTCTTTCCAGCCACAGTTGCCCCTTGTTACCCACGGAAACCTTGCATTTCCGCAGGTGAGAGGGGGTGTGCCCGGTTTTGGAGGAGTCCGTTCCGCCGAACTGCGAAGAGACCCATGTCTCACTTTCGACTGGAACGGACATTCCCCCCGAACTGTCGCGCTATTTGCCAACCTCAAGGCGCTGACCAGGAAGGATCAGGTCGGGATCGGAACCGACCGCTTTCTCATTGCGCTGATACAGGGAATGCCAGCCACCGTTAACGGAGTGGGCCTCCGCGATGTCTGACAGATTGTCACCGGGCCGTACCGTGTAGTCGCCCGCGGCGGGCTTTTCCGTACGGGCGTCACCGCCGCCCCGCGAGACACGGTCGTCCTCGTCCGAACGCGGCGAGCCGGCGCGGTGCTTGCCGCCGCCCTCGGCGGAACCGGTCTCCGCGCCCTTGTCCGACCCGCCGTTCGAACCGCCGGGTGTCTGCGACGGGGTCGAAGCGGAATCCGTGGGCCGGTCGGCGGGACCGTCGGTGGACGGCACCGGCGCGGTGGGGATCTGCGTCGGGTCGCCGGTGGGGGCGATCG
Organism: Streptomyces sp. UNOC14_S4; assembly: GCF_020740835.1. GTDB lineage: Bacteria > Actinomycetota > Actinomycetes > Streptomycetales > Streptomycetaceae > Streptomyces. The sequence continues at coordinate 106 of NZ_JAINFC010000212.1, read as the reverse complement.
ACGGGTCCTTGCGGTGCTTGCCGCCCGACGAGGCGTCGCCATCCGTGGCCCCGGTGCCGGGGTGCGCCGACGGCGACGACGAGGGCGCCGGGGTCGTGGAGGGCGA
>NZ_JAINFC010000211.1 GCF_020740835.1 Streptomyces sp. UNOC14_S4 | reverse complement strand
GAGTGGACGCCGTGGCTCGCGCCCGGGTGCCCGGCCGCGCCCGCCGTGCTCTCCGGGGCCCGCGCGGTGCCGGGGGCGGCGGGCGCGGTGGCCGACGGAGTGGCGGTCTTGTGACCGGGCGCCGACGGCTTCGGCGTGCCCGGGAACGCCGAGCCCTTCGCGTGCGACGGCGAACCGGTCCCCGGGGCCTGCGGGAACGGCGAGCCGGGGAGGTTGTTCACCGGCGGGTCGCTCGGCCCGGGGGTCCGCACCGTCGACGAGGAACGGACCGCGCCGCCGAGCGTCGAGCCGACGATCAGGGACAGGCCGACGAGCACGGTCGCCATGATCGCCCCGCGGCGCAGCACGCGCCGCCGCAGGTCCCACAGGTGCGCGCGCGGCCCGAGCGTGCGCCACGCCTCGCCCGCGAGGCGCCCGTCGACGGAGTAGAACGGCGCCCCCGCGATGACCAGGGGGCTCCAGGCGGCCAGGTAGATGATGTCGGGGGTGTCGTAGACGGGGACGGTGCGCCAGCTGACCGTCATCAGCAGGACGAGGGAGAGCAGCACCCCGATGCCGGCGGCGAGCCGCTGCCAGAGGCCGAAGATGGTGAGGACACCGGCGACGATCTGGAGGAAGGCCACGGTGAGCCCGGACCCGACCGGGTGGGCCAGCGCGAAGTCCCGCAGCGGCGAGGCGACGGCCCACGGGTGCAGCGAGGTCAGCCAGGTGACCATGGAGCCCTTGCGGCCGCCGTCGAAGTAGACGGGGTCGCAGAGCTTGCCCATGCCCGCGTAGATCGTGACGAGCCCGAGGAAGATCCGCAGCGGCAGCAGGACGACGCCCAGATTCATCCTGCGCCCGGGGTAGTACGCGGTGCGCAGATCGTCCCCCGCGCCGCGCTCGCGCCGTGCCGCGTCCTCGTCGCCCTCGAACTCCTCGTCCCCGTACAAGCCTTCGTCGTACGCGCTGCCCGTCGGCCGTACGCCGTGCAGGAGTTGGGTCCGGGGGCCCACCGGGTCGACGAGCTCACCGGCGTCGACGGGGCCACGGGGGCCCACGACGGTGGCGGGCGGATCGTCCACGCGGATGCGGGGCAGCACCTGGGTGACGCCCGCGTCACCGCCGACCGCGGACTCCGCGGGATGCGCGGAGTCCCTTACGGCCTGCAGGAGTTCGGTGGGCGCCGCGTCGCCGGGCCGGGTGCGGCCGCTCCACACCACCGGGGCCCGGCGGCGGGCCGCGGCCTTGACCGTGGGCAGCTGTGCCGTGTCGGCGACCCCGGCGAACTGGCGGGCGAGGCGCGGCGGCCGGGCGAGCTGCACGCGGAAACTCATATGGTTGACGACGATCTGCGCCGGGTCCGACGGCACTTTCACCGTACTCAGCGCGGGCTGGTCGTCGTACCCGGAAGAGCTTCCCCCCGTGGGTTTGCGGGGTGTTCTGGTGTCCACACTCATCTAACCGAGTGACTTCTGATTAGGACACTGCCTTGACCGGTTCGAACTGTCCGAGACCCGTCAAGGCCATGAACCACAAAACGCCGGAGGGGCTGATTTCAGCCCCTCCGGCGTTTGAAACATGCGTGAAGCGGTGCAGCCACCGCGCCCCATCAGGGGCGCGGGGCAACATCGATATGCGGCTCCGCCGCGTGGGCGCGACCAGCCACAACCGACCCGCAGCCGCGCACGCAGCGCAAGAGGCACCCCAGTAGGCGCCCCCGGCACTACGCCCTGCGGCGAGCCGCCTCGTAAAGAACAACACCCGCCGCGACACCCGCGTTCAGCGACTCCGCCCCACCCGGCATCGGGATGCGGACACGGAAGTCGCACGTCTCGCCGACGAGGCGGGACAGACCCTTCCCCTCGCTGCCGACGACGATGACGACCGGGCCCTCCAGCGCCTCCAGCTCGTGCAGCTCGACGTCGCCGTCGGCGGCCAGGCCGACGACCATCAGGCCTTCCTTCTGGTACGCCTCCAGCGTGCGGGTCATGTTCGTCGCGCGCGCGACCGGCGTGCGCGCGGCGGTGCCCGCCGAGGTCTTCCAGGCGCTGGCGGTCATGCCCGCCGCGCGGCGCTCGGGGACGACCACGCCGTGGCCGCCGAAGGCGGAGACGGAGCGGACGATCGCGCCGAGGTTGCGCGGGTCGGTGATCCCGTCGAGGGCGACGATCAGCGGGTCCTCGGCGCCCTCGAACGCCAGGGCCGTGAGGTCCTCGGGGTGGGCGTACTCGTACGGCGGCACGGACAGCACGAGGCCCTGGTGGTTCAGGCCGTTGGTCATCCGGTCCAGCTCGGGACGCGGGGCCTCCATGAGGTGGAGGCCCTTCTCGCCGGCGAGCTTGAGCGCCTCGCGGACGCGCTCGTCGTTGTCGATGAACTGCTGGACGTAGAGCGCGTTCGCGGGCACGCCCTCGCGCAGCGCCTCGACCACCGAGTTACGGCCGACGACCAGCTCGTTGGTGCCCTTGGCACCGCCGCGGCGCGGGGCGGGACGGCGGGCCGCCGCCTGCCTGGCCTGGGCGTTGGCCACGCGGTTCTTCTTGTGTCCCTTGCGCATGCTCGCGGGCGGGGTCGGGCCCTTGCCCTCCAGGCCACGGCGCCGCTGGCCGCCGCTGCCGACCTGCGCGCCCTTCTTGTTGGACGTGCGGCGGTTCCTGCGCTGGCTGTTGCCGGCCATGGGTGCACCTGTTTCTTCTACTGCTCAAGAGCCGGGGCTCTTGTAAACGTACGTACGAAAAGTGTCTCTCAGGACGCGCCGTATTGCTCGGGTCGGGCGGGCAGAGCCGTCAGGACAAGGTCCAGCGGGGGCCGGACGGGGTGTCCTCGATGGCGAGGCCCGCCTGCTGGAGCTGGTCACGGATGGCGTCGGCGGTGGCGTAGTCCTTGCGGGTACGGGCGGCCTGGCGCTGCTCCAGCACCAGCCCGACCAGGGAGTCGACCACGCCGTGCAGGTCGTCGCCGCGGCCGGTGGCCGTGCCCGCCCACCGCTCGTCGAGCGGGTCGAGGCCCAGGACACCGAGCATGGCGCGGACCTCGGCGAGCCGGGCGACCGCGCTCTCCTTGTCGTCGGCGGTGAGCGCGGAATTGCCCTGGCGGACGGTGGTGTGGACGATCGCCAGCGCCTGGGGCACGCCCAGGTCGTCGTCCATGGCCTCCGCGAACGCCGGGGGCACCTCGGCGGCGGGGGCGACCGGACCGGCCTTCTCCACCACGCGCTGCATGAAGCCCTCGATGCGCGCGAACGCGGACTCCGCCTCGCGCAGCGCCTCCTCGCTGTACTCGATCATCGACCGGTAGTGCGGGGTGCCCAGGTAGTAACGCAGGACGATGGGGCGCCAGTGCTTGACCATCTCCGAGACGAGCACGGAGTTGCCCAGCGACTTGGACATCTTCTCGCCGCTCATGGTCACCCAGGCGTTGTGCACCCAGTAGGAGGCGAAGTCGTCACCGAAGGCCTTCGCCTGGGCGATCTCGTTCTCGTGGTGCGGGAAGATCAGGTCCAGGCCGCCGCCGTGGATGTCGAAGGCCTCGCCCAGGTACTTGTGCGCCATGGCCGAGCACTCCAGGTGCCAGCCAGGGCGGCCGCGGCCCCACGGCGTCTCCCAGGAGGGCTCGCCGGGCTTGGCTGCCTTCCACATGGCGAAGTCGCGCGGGTCGCGCTTGCCGGTCTCGCCCTCGCCGGACGGCTGGAGCAGGTTGTCCAGCTCCTGGTTGGAGAGCTCCAGGTAGCCGGGGAAGGAGCGGACGTCGAAGTAGACGTTGCCGTCCGCCTCGTAGGCGTGGCCGCGCTCGATCAGGCCGCGCATCATCTCGACCATCTCGGTGACATGGCCGGTGGCGCGGGGCTCGACGGTGGGCGGCAGGCAGCCGAGGGCGTCGTAGCCGCTGTTGAAGGCGCGCTCGTTCTCGTAGCCGATCGCCCACCAGGGGCGGCCCTGTTCGGCGGACTTGTTGATGATCTTGTCGTCGATGTCCGTGACATTCCGGACGAACGTCACGTCGTAGCCGCGGTAGGCGAACCAGCGGCGCATGATGTCGAAGTTCAGACCCGAGCGGATGTGCCCGATATGCGGTGCGGCCTGCACGGTCGCGCCACACAGGTAGATCGAGACACAGCCCGGCTTGAGCGGGGAGAAGTCACGGATCTGCCGGGCGCTGGTGTCGTACAGGCGAATGGTCACGCAACCAGGGTAGTGGCCTTCGGGCAGTGCGCTGAGCACATGGCCGGTTGGTTCGTAAGACGTAACGCTTTGACCGTTATTTTCTTATTGCGGCAAAACGATAAGTTTGCATGGTAACTTCCGCAGCACGACAGCGAATGCAACGGACGTCAGCGAACCCCACGCCCGCCGCGAACCCCTGGAGGGGTGTTGCACTCCACTCTGCCGGTACAGCTCGCGGACCCCCGGAAGGCCCGGCGGGAGGAGAGCGGCGGCCGTCGCGGGCGGCTGGCCGCGCTGGACGGTATGCGCCTGCTCGCCGCGCTGATGGTGGTGGCGTACCACTACGTGGCCTTCGGCAGCGGCGTATGGGAGCGGCCCTCGGCGGCGGTCTTCCCGACGGCCTTCCTGCCCGCGTCCTACGGCTGGCTGGGCGTGCAGCTCTTCTTCCTCATCAGTGGCTTCGTGATCTGCATGAGCTGCTGGGGCAGGACGGTCGGACAGTTCGCCGTGTCGCGCGTCACACGGCTCTTCCCCGCGTACTGGTTCGGCGTACTCGTCGTGACTCTCGCCGTCCTTTTGTGGCCCGCGACGGGCGAAACCCTCCGTCCGAGGGACGCCGCCGTCAATCTGACAATGCTCCAGTCACCCTTGGGGGTGGACTCCGTCGACGGCGTCTACTGGACGCTCTGGGTGGAGATGCGCTTCTACCTGCTCTTCGCGCTGATCGCCTGGCGGGGGCTGACCCACCGGCGCGCGGTGGGCTTCTGCGTGCTCTGGGGCTGCGCGGGGGCGGTGGCCGCGGCGGTGCGCGATCCGGTGCTCGACCAGGTGCTGATGCCGGACGACTGCTGGTTCTTCATCGCGGGCGTCGCCTTCCACCTGATGCACCGCTTCCGCCCGAACCTCGTCCACTGGCTGATCGTGAGCTGCTGTTTCCTCGTCGCCCAGCACACGCTGCTGGACGCGCAGGCGCGGGCGGAGGGCCACATGGGGCAGCACGTGCCGCACTGGCCGACGACGGTGCTGCTGACGCTGTTCTTCCTGGCGATGGCGGCGGTGTCGCTCGGCTGGACCCGGCGGCTCGACCGGCGCTGGCTCACCGCCGCCGGGGCGCTGACCTATCCGCTGTACCTGCTGCACGAGCGCCTCGGCTGGCTGGTCATCCGGCACTGCGGCGGCCTCGTGCCCCGCTACGTCCTACTGCCCGCCCTGATCCTGGTCATACTGCAGGCCGCCTGGCTGGTACACCGGTATGTGGAGCGTCCGCTGGCGGGCGCTCTCGGCCGCGGTCTGCGCAGGGCCGCGACGGAGATCGGATCCGGGTGACCCGCCTTGTACGGACATCCGGGAAACGTCATGACGAGTCGCCGCCGCCCGCAAGATCGCTTGCGGGGCCGGGCTTGGAATTACGTCAGAGACAGGAGATAACTGTCACGGCGGCGCCGGGCCTCCTGTGCCAGCATGCGTACGAACGGGCCTGCGTAGGATGAGCCGACTTTCGGTCACTGGGACCCCAATCGGAGAGGACGACATGCGATTCGCCGGACGAGGTGAACTCGATGGCGGCCGGGCAGCCGTCCAGCAGTCCGCCCCGCGGCTGTACGTCCTGGACGGGCTCCGCATCCTCGCGGCCCTGATGGTCGTGATGTTCCACTACGTCGCCCTGCGCGGCGGCTGGGGCCGGGACGCCCGCGAGATCTTCCCGAACGCCCACGCGGTCGCCCAGTACGGGTGGACCGGTGTCGAGGTCTTCTTCCTGATCAGCGGTTTCGTCATCTGCATGAGCACCTGGGGCAGAACGCTGGGCGACTTCGTGGTCTCCCGCGCCTCCCGGATCTACCCGGCCTACTGGGTGGCGGTCCTCGTCACCGCGGCCGTGGTCACCCTGTGGCCGCAGGTGCGCCAGGTGCAGAACTGGGACGTGGTCCTCACCAACCTGACCATGCTCCAGACCGGCATGGGCGTCTGGGATGTCGACGGCGTCTACTGGACCCTCTTCATCGAGCTGAAGTTCTACGTACTCTTCGCGATCGTCGTCGCCACGGGCGTCACCTACCGCAAGTGCGTGCTGTTCTGCGGCATCTGGACCGTCGCGGGGATCACCGCGATGAGCACGGACAACAAGATCCTCGAAATGTGGGCGATGCCGCTGTACGCGCCCTACTTCGTCGCGGGCATCGCCTTCTACCTGATGTACCGCTTCAAGCCCACGGGCCTGCTGTGGGGCATCGTGGCCATGTCGCTGCTGCTCGCCCTGCACCACGTCCCGCGGCGCGTCGCGGACAACTCCACGCACACGGTCTCCACCTGGCCGGCGTCCCTGATCATCGTCGTCGCGTTCGTGCTGATGGGTCTGATCGCGGTGGGCGCCTTCGACCGGATCCAGTGGCGCTGGCTGTCGACCGCGGGCGCGCTCACCTACCCCGTGTACCTGATCCACCAGTACATCGGCATGACCGTGATCTACGCCCTGCGCGACCGCGTCCCCGCGCACGTGCTCGTACCGGGGCTGGTCGTCGTGATGCTGGGCGCGGCGTGGCTGCTCCACCGCTACGTGGAGCGCCCCCTGGGCAAGCGCCTGCGCAAGGCCCTGCTGAAGGGCATGGACGAGATGCGGCGCAACTCCGCGGCACCGGCGTCTTCCGCGACGGCCCCGCGCAAGGGGTTGGCCGTGCCGAAGATCCGCCTCTACGAGTCTCCTGCGGAGCCGGACCGCGACCGCGTGGGTGCGGGCAAGTCCGCGGATCACTGACCCGCGACCCGCGGCGCCTACTGGGGTGCGTCTTGCGCTGCGCGCGCGGCCACCGGTCGTCTGTGGCTGGTCGCGCAGTTCCCCGCGCCCCTTAAGCCCCGGGGCTTCGCCCCGGACCCGACGTGTCACCCTCCCGTTTGTGCCCACCGGCCGCAACCGACCACCACGGGGGTCCGGGGGCGGAGCCCCCGGTCATAGCCGGGCCAGGGGCCTAGATCGAGCCGACCACCTTGCGCGGGGTGACGCGGACGACCACCCGCGGCGCGTCCTCCGCTGCCGCGGGATAGAAGTCCGCGTAGTCCTTCCCCGTGTACTTGCGCGCCAGCTCGTCGATCAGCTCCGCCCCGCCCTCCGTGGAGAGCGTCGCAGACCCCCGCACCTCCGCGTACGTGTACGGCGCGTTCGGCGGGTTGATCATCACGGTCACCCGCGGATCACGCCGCAGGTTCCGTTCCTTCCGGCGGCCGATCGTCGTGGAGATCAGCAGGTCGTCGCCGTCGCGCGCGACCCAGGTGACGGACAGCTGGGGGCTGCCGTCGGGCTGGACCGTCGCGACGGTGGCGAAGACGGGAGTGTCGTCGAGGAGCTTCTTCAGGTCGTCGGAGAGTTCGGCGGACACGGTGCGTTTCCTTCCCTCGGCTGGGAGTGACGGCCCTGCACCGGCCACCGTATGCCCCGGAGGGGCGGAAAACCCGGTATCAGCCCCGTATCAGCCCCGGGGGAACACCAGCGCCGTGGCGACGGCCGTCAGGCCCTCCTCGCGGCCAGGGAAGCCCAGACCGTCCGTCGTGGCGCCGGAGACCGACACCCGCGCCCCCACGGCCTCCGAGAGGACCTTCTCCGCCTCCGCGCGCCGCTTGCCGATGCGCGGGCGGACACCGATCACCTGGACGGCGACGTTGCCGATGCCGAAACCGGCCTCGCGCACGATGCGGGCCGCCTCCGTGAGCAGCGTGATCCCGGAGGCCCCCGCCCACTCGGGCCGGCCCGTGCCGAAGTGGGCGCCGAGGTCCCCGAGGCCCGCGGCGGAGAAGAGGGCGTTGCAGGCGGCGTGGGCGACGACGTCGGCGTCGGAGTGCCCGGCGAGGCCGGTCTCCCCGGGCCAGAGCAGGCCGCCGCACCACAGCTCGCGGCCCTCCTCGAAGGCGTGCGTGTCCGTGCCGATACCGACGAGCGGCAGCACGGGGACGACGGGGTCGGGGGTGGTCTCAGAAGCCATCGGTGGCCCTCCTCCGGGCGAGTACGGCCTCGGCCAGGACGAGGTCCAGCGGCCGGGTCACCTTGAACGCCTCCTCGTGGCCCGGGACGAGCACGACGGGCTCGCCGAGCCGTTCGACCATGCCCGCGTCGTCCGTGGCGCCCTCGCCCTCCGCGGCGGCGAACTTCTCGTGGGCGGCGTCGAGGGTGCGCCGGTCGAAGCCCTGGGGCGTCTGCACGGCGCGCAGCAGGGCCCGCTCGGGCGTGCCCGTGACGCGCTCCGGTCCGCCCTCACCGGCGACGGCGCGCGGCTCGACCTGCTTGACGGTGTCCGCGAGGGGCAGCGCCGGGACGACGGCGGGAGCACCGCCGCGGACGGTGGCGATCACGGTGTCGACGGTGTCGACGGGCACGAGGGGGCGGGCGGCGTCATGGACGAGGACGACGTCCACGTCCGCGGGCAGGGCCGCGAGGCCGAGCCGTACGGACTCCTGGCGGGTCGTCCCGCCGGGCACGACGAGGACCTCGGCGGGGGTGTGGCCGCCGAGCGGGTGGGCGTCGAGGAGGTTGCGCACCTCGGCGGCGCCGTCCGGCGGGGCCACCACCACGACGAGGGAGACGGCACGGGAGGCCGCCATCGCCCGTACGGCGTGGACCAGCATCGGGGTGCCGTTCAGGGCGCGCAGGGCCTTGGGGGCGCCGGGGCCGAGGCGGACGCCGCGGCCCGCCGCGGGGATCACCGCGGCGGTGCGCGAAGGGGTGACGGCGGTGGCTCGATCAGACATTGCGTAGGCGTTCAGGTTTGTTTCCTCAGCCGAATTGGGTATGGCCTGGGAGGTACCCCCGCTCATGAAGCTGGGGTGGTGCCGGGCGCGACGCCCCGATCAGTCCCCTTCCGTGACAACTGGTCGGATCGACTGCCCGGGCCCGGCACATCAGGCACGGCATGAACGATCGGCGCCTCGGCGCCACCCCGGAGCGCAAGATGCCGCAGCGCCCGGCGGATGACGTGTTCGTCATCGCGCGGGCACCGCGGCACTTCTTTACGTCCGGCACCTGTTGCGTCGTGTCCGGCATCGCTGGGCGCACCCGCCCGGCGATGCGGCCTTCGCCGCGTCAGGAGGCGAGGACCTCGTCGAGCAGGGCCTCCGCCTTGTCCTCGTTGGTGTTCTCGGCGAGAGCGAGCTCACTGACCAGGATCTGGCGCGCCTTGGCGAGCATGCGCTTCTCACCGGCGGAGAGACCGCGCTCGCGCTCGCGGCGCCACAGGTCGCGCACGACCTCGGCGACCTTGATCACGTCACCCGACGCGAGCTTCTCGAGATTTGCCTTGTAGCGACGGGACCAGTTCGTCGGCTCTTCCGCATAGGGTGCGCGGAGCACCTCGAAGACCCGGTCCAGCCCATCCTGGCCGACCACATCGCGCACACCGACGAACTCCGCATTGTCCGCCGGCACCCGAACCGTCAGGTCACCCTGGGCGACCTTCAGCACCAAGTAGGTCTTGTCCACGCCTTTGATCTGGCGAGTTTCGATGGCCTCGATCAGCGCGGCCCCGTGATGGGGATAGACCACGGTGTCGCCAACCTTGAACGTCATGTGACAGGTACCCCTTCCGTGGCTATCCAGTCTAACACGGGAACTGTCCGTTCTGAATGGCGTTTCCGCAGGTCAGGGCATATCTCGGGGCTTGACAACAGCAACCGGGACGTGCTGCGGGAGGGTTCCGGAAGCGGGTATTCGCAGGTGGGAGCGGTTCTTCGGGGGAGCGGAAACGCGCACCTTACCGGCGCCCGGAGAGCCTCGCGAGCGGTCGAACGTCCCGTTTTGCCGGGGTCCGGTCGGCGGACTTCCGCTACTCCGTTCGGGGCGGGACGGACTTCATCACCCGGATTCCGGAATTGATCACCAGCGACTTGATCAATTCCCGAACATCTTCCCGGAAGGCTCCGCATTCACGCCGGATAAACCCGCGCACCACCCGTCACGGGATCAAGCCAGGGGCCGGTGGAGGATATTCGGCCATGCCGCCGAGCGGGGCCTAGTTGACCATGGGGGCGGGTCGGGTGCGAGGGCCTGGAGGGGTCTGGGTAACCTAAGCGCGCTGACACACCTCTTACCTCGTCCAAGGAGATGCCGCCGCCGTGAGCAGCAGCCTTCGACGCGGCGCTCTCGCCGCTTCCGTCCTCGTGCTCTCGATCGCCTCGCTCTCCGCCTGCGCGGCGGGTAACAAGGCGCAGACGCTGGAGGTCAAGCCGGACAACGCCGCCACCACGGTCGGCGACATCAGGCTCCAGAACATGAACGTGATCACCCAGCCGGACCTGGAGTCCAAGGGCCCGGCCGTGATCACCGGCAAGCTCTTCAACAACGGCCGCAAGGACCAGACGCTCAAGGCGATCACCATCGCGGGCAAGAACACCGCCGTGAAGATCACCCCTGCGGGTGGCTCCGGCAAGCTCGTGGTGCCCGCGGGCGGCGCCGTGGTTTTCGGCGGCAAGGGCAACGCCTCCGCCGTCGTGGAGAACGCCCGCGAGGCGCTGAAGGACGGCACCGCGCAGAAGCTGACCTTCGACTTCAGCGACACCGGCGAGGTGGGCATCGCCGCCTTCGTCGTCCCCGCGAAGAGCTTCTTCAAGGAGTGGGGCCCGGAGTCGGAGGCACCGGCGGCGTCCTCGAAGCCGAGCGGCCAGCCTGGTGGTCAGGCCGGCCAGAACGGGCAGACGGGGCAGACCGGTCAGGCGGGCAAGCCGGGTGAGGCCGACACCGCCGGCCAGCCGGGCGCCACGCCGTCCGCCAACCAGCAGAACCGCACCGGCCAGCAGGCGCAGCAGCCGGGCCAGGGCGGGCAGCAGCACGCCGGTCACTGATCGACACCGAGGGCCCGGGAGCATCGCTCCCGGGCCCTCTCGGTAGTTCCGTGCGGCGGGGGCATGGGCTGGTGGCGCCCACCGGGGTGCCTCTTGCGCTCCGCGCGCGGCTGCCGACCCGGTGGGGGGCTTGTCGCGCAGTTCCCCGCGCCCCTGATGGGGCGCGCCCGGCTTTGCCTCCCCGGTCACACCTTTACGGCTCGAACTTGTAGCCGAGCCCCCGCACCGTCACCAGGTAGCGCGGTGCCCCCGGGTCCGGCTCGATCTTGGCTCGGAGCCGCTTGACGTGCACGTCGAGCGTCTTGGTGTCACCGACATAGTCGGCACCCCACACCCGGTCGATGAGCTGCATCCGGGTGAGCACACGGCCGGCGTTGCGCAGCAGCATCTCCAGGAGGTCGAACTCCTTGAGCGGCAGATCCACCTTGCCGCCCGCGACGGTGACCACGTGCCGGTCGACGTCCATGCGTACGGGACCGGCCTCCAGGGCCGCGGGGGCGACCTCCTCCGGCTCGCCGCGGCGGCGCAGGACGGCCCGGATGCGGGCGACCAGCTCGCGGGAGGAGAAGGGCTTGGTCACGTAGTCGTCGGCTCCTATCTCCAGGCCGACGACCTTGTCGATCTCGCTGTCCTTGGCGGTCACCATGATGACCGGCACGTTCGAGCGGCTGCGCAGCTGACGGCAGACCTCCGTGCCGGGCAGGCCGGGGAGCATCAGGTCGAGCAGGACCAGGTCGGCGCCGTTGCGCTCGAACTCGTCCAGCCCGTCGGGTCCGGTGGCCGCGATCGCGACCTCGAAGCCCTCCTTGCGGAGCATGTAGGACAACGCGTCGCTGAAGGATTCCTCGTCCTCGACGACGAGCACACGGGTCACGGATGGACCTCCGGTCGGGTCTTGGTGGGGGTGGCTGGGGAG
>NZ_JAINFC010000210.1 GCF_020740835.1 Streptomyces sp. UNOC14_S4 | reverse complement strand
GGCCGGTACGGGCCTGCTGGCCGTGCGGCCCGGTGAGGAGCCGTGGTCGGTGGCGGAGATCGCCGAGGCCCGGGCCGAGCTGGAGAGCGAGGTGCTGCTGCTGCGCGCCGAGATCTCCGCCTCCGGGGAGGCGATCAGCGGGCTGATGCGCGACTCCGGCGACGGTGCCGGTGACGATCAGGCGGACACCGGCAGCAAGAACATCACCCGGGAGCACGAGCTGGCCCTCGCCGCGAACGCCCGCGAGATGCTCGTCCAGGCGGAGCGGGCCCTGGAACGGTTGGAGGCCGGGACGTACGGGCTCTGCGAGAACTGCGGCAAACCCATCGGCAAGGCCCGCATGCAGGCATTCCCCCGGGCCACACTGTGTGTCGAGTGCAAGCAGCGGCAAGAACGCCGCTGAACCGCCCCCGCGCGCGTGCCGTACCCTCGTCCTCAAGCACGCAGGAGCGCGGTACGAGACGTCGAAGGACTCACGTGACAGAGGCGGAACAGACCACCGGCACGCCCGGAAACGGTGCGGAAGCCGACCTGCCGGGCGGCACCAAGGGCGGACGGCGCATCGCCGTGCTCCTCGGCGTGGCCGCGTTCGCCTACGTCCTCGACCTGGTCAGCAAGCTCCTCGTGGTGGCCTACCTGGAGCACCACGACCCGATCGAGGTGATCGGCACCTGGCTCCAGCTGGAGGTCCAGCGCAACCGCGGCGCCGCCTTCAGCATCGGCGAGGCCATGACGATCGTCTTCACGTTCATCGCGGCCGTCGTGATCGTGGTCATCGCCCGGATCGCCCGCAAGCTCTACAGCCTGCCCTGGGCGATCGCGCTCGGGCTGCTGCTCGGCGGCGCGCTGGGCAACCTCACCGACCGGATCTTCCGCTCGCCGGGGAACCTCCAGGGCGGCGTGGTGGACTTCATCGCGCCCGCGAACTTCGCGGTCTTCAACCTCGCGGACTCCGCGATCGTCTGCGGCGGCTTCCTGATCGTGATCCTCTCCTTCCGCGGTCTCGACCCGGACGGCACCGTCCACGACGACCGGCGGACGGGCGAGGACGACGGGACGCCCGCCTCCGACAAGCGGTAACCGGCCGGTACGGGCCCCTCGCGGACGCTGCCGTACGGGCCTGTCGGAGCCGTCCGTCATACTCGACGGGTGAGCACCATTCCGGAGATCCGCGCCCTGCCCGTACCCGATGGCCTCGAAGGCGAGCGTGTCGACGCTGCCATCGCCCGTATGTTCGGCTTCTCCCGCACCAAGGCGGCGGAGCTGGCGGCGGCGGGCAAGGTCCAGCTCGACGGCGCCGCGGCCGGGAAGTCCGACCGGGTGACCGGCGGTGCCTGGCTGGAGGTCGAGATGCCCGCGGCCCCCGCGCCCGTGCAGATCGTCGCCGAGCCCGTCGAGGGCATGGAGATCGTCCACGACGACGAGGACATCGTCGTGATCGTCAAGCCGGTCGGCGTGGCCGCGCACCCCAGCCCCGGCTGGACCGGCCCCACCGTGATCGGCGGCCTGGCCGCCGCGGGCTACCGCATCTCCACCTCGGGCGCCGCCGAGCGCCAGGGCATCGTGCACCGCCTGGACGTCGGCACCTCCGGCCTCATGGTCGTCGCCAAGTCCGAGCGCGCCTACACCCTGCTCAAGCAGCAGTTCCGCGAGCGCGTCGTCGACAAGCGCTACCACACGCTCGTCCAGGGCCACCCCGACCCGATGAGCGGCACCATCGACGCCCCGATCGGCCGGCACCCCAACCACGACTACAAGTGGGCGGTCACCGCCGAGGGCAAGCCGTCCGTGACGCACTACGACCTGATCGAGGCGTTCCGGGCCGCCAGCCTGCTCGACGTCAAGCTGGAGACCGGCCGTACGCACCAGATCCGCGTGCACATGTCCGCGCACCGGCACCCCTGCGTCGGTGACCTGACCTATGGCGCCGACCCCACGCTCGCCAAGCGGCTGAAGCTCACCCGCCAGTGGCTGCACGCCGTCCGCCTCGGCTTCGAGCACCCCTCGGACGGCCGCTGGGTGGAGTTCGAGAGCGAGTACCCCGAGGACCTGCGCAACGCTCTGGAGACCGTCCGCGCGGAGAGCTCGTGACCCCTGCCGTGCCCGCGCCCGTGCCCGTCCGCCGTGTCGGCCTCGACGAGCTGGACGGCTGCCACGCCGTGCGCCGCGAGGTCTTCGTGGCGGAGCAGGGCGTCCCCGAGGCCGAGGAGATGGACGCGTACGACGCGGACGCCGTCCACTTCCTGGCCGCGGGACCGGACGGCCCCGTGGGCACGGTCCGCTTTCTCCACGGCCCGGCCGCCCGGAAGAAGTACGGCCACGCGGGTGTCACCGACGATCGCGTGGCCGTCCTCGGGCGGCTCGCCGTCGGCCGCGCCGCGCGCGGCACCGGCCTGGGCGTCCGCCTCGTGCGCGCCGTGGAGGAGGAGGCCCGGCGGCTGGGCCTGACCAGGGTCTACCTGGAGGCCCAGACACACGCCCTCGGCTTCTACGAGCGGCTGGGCTACGCGGCGTACGGGCCGGAGTTCGAGGAAGGCAGCGGGATCCCGCACCGGGCGATGACGAAGGCGCTCTGAGAGCGCCGTCCACCGGGGTGGGGTGCGGTTCGTTTTCGGCTGCGCCCACCGGGGGTGCGTCTTGCGCTCGGCGCGCGGCCTGCGGGTCCGGTGGGGGCGGGTCGCGCAGTTCCCCGCGCCCCTGAGGGGGCTTCGCCCCTGGCCCGTTGCGACTGGTCGCGCCCACGCGGCGGAGCCGCACATGCAGCACAGCCCCGCGCCCCTGAGGGGCTTCGCCCCTGACGGGGTCCAGGGGCGGAGCCCCGGAAGGGGGTCTGGGGGCGTAGCCCCCAGAAATAGTTTCCGCTCACAGCAACAACCCCACCAAGCCCGTCCGGCGTTTGAGGACGCGGCCGCAGGCCGCTCCCGCCGCAGGCGGCAACGGTGGGGCACCCCCCTCGGGCCGCCCGGCGGAGCCCATGGCAGGGTGGGTTTGGTCGAAATGTGGTCAAACCGCCCGGAGGGCATCCGTGGATCAGCTCGCCCTGCTGTTCGTGCTGCTCATCGGCGCGGTCGTCATGGTGCCCTTCGCGGACCGGCTCGGGCTGCCGTCGCCGGTGCTGATGACGCTGGTCGGGATCGTCCTCGCGCTGCTGCCGTTCGTGCCCGACGTGGAGGTGCCGCCCGAGTTCATCCTCCCGCTGGTGCTGCCGCCGCTGCTCTACGCCTCGGTGCAGCGCACCTCCTGGCGGCAGTTCACGGCCAATCTGCGGCCGATCTTCCTGCTCGCCGTCGCGCTCGTCTTCGTGACCACGGCCGCCGTCGCCGTGGTGGCCAACGCCGTCGTCCCGGGCGTCTCCCTGGCCGCCGCCGTCGCGCTCGGCGCCCTCGTGGCCCCGCCCGACCCCGTCGCCGCCACCGCAGTCGCGGGCTCCCTCGGACTGCCGCGCCGGCTGGTGTCGATCCTGGAGGGCGAGGGCCTCTTCAACGACGTCACCGCGATCGTGCTGTACCACGTGGCCATCGCCGCGGCCGTCAGCGGCAGCTTCTCGGTGCGGGGCGCGGTCGCCGACCTGGTGCTCTCCGCCGTGGTGGCCGTGGCGGTCGGCCTGGCGCTCGGCTGGCTGGCCAAGCACCTCATGGACCGGCTCGGCGACGCCACGCTCCAGATCGGGCTCACGCTGCTCGTGCCCTTCGTCTCGTACGTCCTCGCCGAGGAGTTCAAGGGCTCCGGGGTGCTCGCCGTGCTCACCTCCGCGCTCTTCCTCGCCGAGTACGCCATGGACGCCGACGACGTCCTCGGGCGGCTCGCGGGCCACACCTTCTGGGAGATCGTCGACACCCTCGTCACGGGCGTGGCCTTCGGCCTCATCGGCCTCGAACTCCACCATGTCTTCGGCGTCGCCTCGGGCCGCTGGGGCCAGATGCTCGCCGCCGGTGGCGCCGTCGTCGGGGTCGTCGTCGGTGTACGGCTGCTGTGGCTGCTGCCCGCCGCCTGGCTCGCGAAACGACTGCACAGCCGCCGGGACATCGACGAGGACATCCCGCTGAGCTGGCGCGAGACCGTGATCATGTGGTGGTCCGGGATGCGCGGGGTGGCCTCCGTGGCCCTGGCCCTCGCCATCCCGCTCACCACGGACGACGGCTCGCCCTTCCCCGGCCGCGACGAGATCGTCTTCGTCGCCTTCGCCGTCATCATGGCCACCCTCGTCTTCCAGGGCCTCACCCTTCCCGCGCTGGTCAGGAAGCTGGGCGTGCAGTCCGACACCGACGCGGAACGGGAGTTCGCGCGCCGGCTCGCCATCCGCGCCGCCAAGGCCGCCAAGCTCAGGCTCCTGGAGATCGAGCAGGCCGAGGAGCTCGCCGACGACCTCCTCGAACAGCTCAAGCGGCGCGCCTACGACGTGGGCGCCCGCATCAGCCCCGACATGCTCGACGAGGAACGGCGCGAGGCCCACGCCAAGCGCGTCGAACGCATCCGCACCGTCCAGCGCATCCAGGGCGAGATGCTCTCCGCCGCCCGCCGCGAGGTGCTCGCCGCCCGCAGCGAGCCCGGCGCCGACCCCGAGATCGTCGACCGGGTGCTGCGCCACCTGGACGTCCGCAGCCTGCGCGGCGGCTGAGGCTCAAACGGCGGGGGCCTCCGGCGCGTCGGGCGCGGGCGCGGTGTTCAGCCGCGGCAGCGCGTACGGGTGCTCGCGCCGCAGCCACCCGATCAGCCGCTCGCGCACCATGCAGCGCAGCGCCCACAGGTCGTCGGCGTCCTTCGCGGTCACCAGCGCCCGTACCTGGATCGTGGTCGGGGTGGTGTCCGTGATCACCAGGCTCCAGTTCCGCTCGTCCCACTCCAGGGACGCCTTGAGCACCTGGTGCAGATGCTCGCGCATGAGCTCCAGGGGTGCCGAGTGGTCCAGATGGAGGAAGACCGTGCCCGTCATCCGCGGGCTGCTGCGCGACCAGTTCTCGAACGGCCTGCTGGTGAAGTACGAGACCGGCATGGTGATGCGCCGCTCGTCCCAGGTGGCCACCACCAGATAGGTGAGGGTGATCTCCTCGACCTTGCCCCACTCGCCGGCCACCACGACCGTGTCCCCGATGCGCACCACGTCCCCGAACGCGATCTGGAGCCCCGCGAAGAGGTTCTGCAGCGTCGACTGGGCCGCCACACCGGCCACGATGCCGATCAGACCCGCCGAGGCCAGCATCGACGCCCCGACGGTCCGCATGTCCGGGAACGTCAGCAGCATCGCGGCCGCCGCCACCACGCAGATGGCCGCGCCGACGATCCGCTGGATCAGCGTCACCTGCGTCCGCACCCGGCGCACCCGGGCCGGGTCGGGCGCCGCGGCGGCGTACCGCGCGTACATCGCCTCCACCACGGCGACGGCCACCCGCACCCCCAGCCACGCGCACGCCCCGATCAGCACCAGCGTCAGCGCCTGCCCCACCACCCGCTCGTTCCACGGCGCGAGCTCCGCCGAGGGGAGGCCGCCGCGCAGCAGCGCCGTGACCAGCACCAGCCGGAACGGCCTGCGGCCACGGCGCAGCAGACCCCACAGCGGGGTCTCCGGTCTCCGGGCGTCGACGCGGCGCAGTGCCTTGTCCGCGATCCAGCCGACGATCAGGGTGATGACGAGCGCGCCGCCGACGAGGGACAGCGGGCGCAGTATGCCCTCCATGTCCATGGACACCTCGGTTCCTTCCGGCCTGCCGTGGCTCACCGGTGGACGCTTCCCTCCGACCGTAACTGGCACGATGGGGGAACGCGATCCACCTTTTATTCACCTTCGAGGAAGTGACTCCAGTGGCGTCCCCTACCACGATCGTCCTGTTCCATTCGGCCTACGGCCTGCGCCCCGCGGTGCACACGGCCGCCGACCGGCTGCGTGCCGCCGGGTACGAGGTGCACACCCCCGACCTCTTCGACGGGCGGACGGCGGACACCGTCGAGGAGGGCATGGCGATCAAGGACGAGATCGGCACGGACGAACTGCTCAAGCGCGCCGTCCTGGCCGTGGCCCCGCTGTCGGAGCGCGGCCTGGTCTACGCGGGCTTCTCGCTCGGCGGCTCGATCGCGCAGAACCTGGCCCTCGCCGACGAGAAGGCACGCGGCCTGCTGCTCCTGCACGGCACGTCCGACCTCGCCGAGGACGCGTCCGTGGACGAGCTGCCGGTGCAGCTGCATGTGGCGGACCCGGACCCGTTCGAGCCGCACGACTGGCTGAACGCGTGGTACCTGCGGATGCGGCGCGCGGGGGCGGAGGTGGAGGTGCACCGGTACGCGGGGGCGGGGCATTTGTTCACGGACGCGGACCTGTCGGACTACGACGGGGAGGCGGCGGAGACGGCGTGGCGGACGGTGCTTTCCTTCTTGGAGGAAGTGGCGGGCTGACGGCCGTTGTCGGCCGCGCCCCGTTTGCGCCTGCCGGGGTGCCTCTTGCGCTGCGCGCGCGGCTGCGGCTCCGGTGGGGGCTGGGCGCGCAGTTCCCCGCGCCCCTGATGGGGCGCGGCGCCTGACGTGACGGTCACCGGACCGGGGACTTCACCCGTTCGATGCGCTGAGTTCCCGACAGGGTGCGGTAGGAGCGCGCCCAGGAGGACGTCGCTTTGGGGTCCCGCTTGTCCGACAGGACGTAGTAGTCCATCTGCGTCCGCTCCGCCGTGACGTCGAGGACGCCGTAGCCGTGCGAGTCCATGTCCACCCACTTCACGTGCCGGTTGGCGGTCTTGACCGCCGCCACCGCGGCGAGCGACACCGTGTGCGGCGCGACGTGCAGCGTCTCGTCGAAGTTGTCGGCGGTCACCGAGGTGACCACGAACTCGGTGGCGACGGGCGAGGAGAGGGGATACGTCGCGGCCGTCTTCGGCACGTCGTTGGCCCACGCCATGTGGATGTCGCCGGTCAGGAAGACCGTGTTGCGGACGCCGTGGTCGGACAGGTGGGCCAGCAGCTCGCGCCGGTCGTCCGTGTAGCCGTCCCACTGGTCGGTGTTGACGGCCAGGCCGCCCGTGGGCAGCCCCAGCAGCTTCGCGAGCGGCTCCAGCAGGTGCGAGGGCAGGGCTCCGAAGGCGACCGGGGCCATCATCACGGGGTTGCCGATGAGCCGCCACGTGGTGTCGGAGGACGCCAGCCCCGCCTTGAGCCAGTCGAGCTGGGCGCGCCCGGTGATGGTGCGCTCCGGGTCGTCCACCTTGCCGCTGCCCTTGCGCACCTGCTGCGAGCGGAAGGACCGCAGGTCCAGCAGGTGCAGGTCGGCGAGCTTGCCGAAGCGCAGCCGCCGGTAGGTGGTGCCCTCGACCGAGGGCCGGACGGGCATCCACTCGAAGTACGCGCGCTTCGCCGCGGCCATCCGCTCCGACCAGTCGCCCTCCGCGCCCGGTGTGTGGTTCCCGGCGCCGCCCGACCAGGCGTCGTCCGCGAACTCGTGGTCGTCCCAGATCGCCACGACGGGGTGCGCGTGGTGCAGGGCCTGGAGGTCGGCGTCCGTCTTGTAGTGGCCGTGCCGGGTGCGGTAGTCGGCGAGCGTGACGATCTCGTGCGTCGGCTTGTGCGGCCGGACGACATACTTCGCGGCCGGGTACTCGCCCGACTTGTACTCGTAGATGTAGTCGCCGAGGTGCAGCACCGCGTCCAGGTCGCGGCGGGCGGCGAGGTGGCGGTACGCGGAGAAGTGGCCCGACTCCCAGTTGGCGCAGGACACCACGCCGAAGCGCAGGCCGGGGGCGGCGACGTCGTGACCGGGGGCCGTTCGCGTACGGGCCGTGGGGGAGCGCACGCCGTCCGCGGCGAAGCGGAACCAGTACGCGGTGGCCGCCCGTAGGCCGCGTACGTCGGCCTTGACGGTGTGGTCGCTCGTGGCCGTCGCCGTGACGGTGCCGCGGGCGACGACCTTGCCGAACGACTCGTCCTCGGCGACCTCCCAGCCGACCTCGACGTCCGGCCCGGTCCCCGAGCCGGGGACGGCGTCCGGGGTGGGGGTCACCCGCGTCCACAGCAGGATGCCGTCGGGGAGCGGGTCGCCGGAGGCGACACCGTGCAGGAAGGCGGGCCGCGGGCCGCCGTTGTCCGTGCCGGGGCCCGCGGCGTGCGCGGCGGGGCCCGTGGCGAAGGGGAGCAGGGCGGCGGTGGCTGCGACGGCCGTGACGGCGGTGCGGCGCGATATCTGGGATATCCGGTCGTTTTCGGTCACGGGCCATCACCTTACCTCCGGGTAGGAGGCGGGTCGGACGAAAGCTGACGCTTCGTCCGATTGCGGCTCCCTTGCCGGGGGCTCTGGACCGCGGCGCCGCGCTCGGCTATCACCGTGGGGTGGGGCTGTTCCTGGCCGCCCCGCGTCTTCTGGTCGAGGGAGGGCTCATGTCGAAGCGCACCCGCAAGCGCCGCTGGCGCCTCAAGAAGAACCGGGCCAACCACGGTCGGCACCCGGCCTGACGCCTATGGTGTGTTGCCCCGGCCCGGCCTTTGCCACTTCCCGGGGCGGGGCGGCGCCTACTGGGGTGCCTCTTGCGCCGGCGCGCGACTGCGGGTCGGCTGTGGCTGGTCGCGCAGTTCCCCGCGCCCCTTACGGGGCGCACCCGCCGGTCAAGCCTCCGGCAAAGGCCAGTGCGGGGTCGGTTCCGGGTCGCGGGGGCCGAAGGCCGCCGTGAGGCAGAGGTGGACCACCATCGCCGCCAGCGGCCACGCCAGCAGGACGCCCTTCGCCGCGACCTTCAGGGGCGCGTCGAAGACGACCCCCTTGCCCGCCGCCTTCGCGGACGCGACGACGTCCTGGCTCGGGCCGAGCCAGACGCCCAGGCGCCAGCCGACGACCGAGGCCAGCAGGGAGCCGAGTGCCAGGGCGGCCACCAGCGGCATGCCGCCGCGGCGGCGGAAGAGGAAGACCGCCGCCGCGGTCACCACGCCGAAGCCCAGTCCCAGCAGCGCGAACGTGCCGTCCGCGCCGATCGCCTGCTCGCCCTCGGAGTTCTTCAGGTAGACGGCCCGGCCGTCCGAGACCAGCGGCACGCGCGGGGCGAGCCACACCCACATCAGCGCCAGCAGCACCCCGGTGAGGGTCACGGCCACCCCGATGAGCACGGCCTCCAGCAACTCGGTGCGCAGTGCGGGCTCCCGCCCGTCGGTGGTCCCGTCGGCGGGGACCGGGTCGTGCTGCGGCGGCGTCTGTGGTGCGGTCACCCTGCCATCGTGCCAGGTGGACGCGGGGTCCTGGGTGGCAGGAGGCTCGTCGTGGCGCGTCATCGTACGGCCGCCCTGCGGTACGCCCACGTCGCGGCGGCCAGCGACACCACGCCCACGGCCGCGCACACGCCCAGGTCCGCGGCGACGGCGGCCCAGTCGGGCCGTGCGTCGAAGGTCCGGGCCATGGCCTCCACGCCGTACGTGGACGGCAGCAGGTCCCGCGCCCAGAGCACGAGGGTGGGCATATGGGTGGTCGGCAGGACGCCCAGCAGCAGGGCCGCGGACATGCCCAACTGCCCGCACAGCGTCGCCAGCTCCTGCCGCGGCGCGAGCAGCCCCAGCGCCGCGCCGAGCCCGGCCAGCGCCGCCCCGGCCAGCGGGACCACCGCGGCGATGATCCACAGGTGCCCCAGGGGCAGCTTGAACAACAGGCTTCCCACCACGGCGGTGACGGCCGTCCCGGGCACCGTGAACGAGGCGTACGCGGCGGCCGCCCCCAGCACCACCGCGGCGGGCGGCACCGGCAGTGTCGCGTAGTGGTCGAGCCCGCCGCTCGCGCGCAGCTGCCCGAAGTACTGGGCGAGCAGGTTCAGCGCGACGAACGCGACGACCAGCACGCTCGACCCGGCGACCACGAACCGCGCGTCGTCGCCGCCGTCGACCACCCCGCGCATCATGATCATGATGCCGACGGACTGGAACGTCGCCACGAACAGCAGCGGGATCCGGGCCACCCGGGCCCGCGACAGCTGCGCCCGGTAGACCGCGGCCAGCGACGGCAGCAGCCGCGCCCTCGGCGCGAGCGGCGCGGCGCCCTGCCCTTCGGGCCGCGGACGGCTCCGCCCTCCGGCCCGGGTCCGTCCGGGTGCCGCTTCTGCGGATACAGCACTCACGCCGCGTTGCTCCTCTTCGGTACGGACCGGCGTCCGGCCGCACGGCTGGTACGCGTGCTCACGCCTTCACCAGCCCTGCCGTACGGCCGCCGAGCGCCAGGTAGACGTCCTCCAGGCTCGGCGTGGCAAGGGTGAAGTCGTCCAGCGCGGCGAAGGCGGGCCCGCCGGTCACGGCGGCGACCGCCGCGCGTGCCTCGGCGGGGGCGAGCCGCAGCGACCAGCGGCGGCCCGTGGCGGTGGCCGCGTCGCGCAGCGCGGCGACCTCGGGGACGTGCAACGGGGGCTCGTTGCGCCACACCAGCTCCACGCGCACCTCGTCCCCGACGAGTTCCTTGAGCCCGGCGGGCGTGTCGCAGGCGATGATCCGGCCCTGCTCCAGCACCGCGACGCGGTCGAGGACGGTCTCCGCCTCGATCACGTTGTGGGTGACGAGCAGGACGGTCGCGCCGTGCTCGGCGCGGCGGCGGTCCACGGCGGCCCACACGGCCCGCCGGGCCACGGGGTCCATGCCGGTGGTGGGCTCGTCGAGGACGAGCACGGGGCGCTCGCCGACCAGCACCGCCGCGAAGCAGGCCAGTCTGCGCTGCCCGCCGGAGAGCTTCCGCAGCGGCCGCCCGGCGATCGGCCCGAGGCCGAGCTCCTCGATGACGGCGTCGCGTTCGGCACGGGCCTCGCGCAGCCCGAGGCCGCGCAGCCTGCCCGTGGTCTCGGCCGCGAGCGCGACCGTCAGTTCGTCCAGCGCCGTCGACTCCTGGCCGAGATAGCCGATGAGCCGGGCGGCGCGGTCGGGGTGGCGCACCAGGTCGTGACCGAGGAGCTCGACGCTGCCCTCGTCGGGGCGGAGCAGTCCGGTCAGCTGGCGTACGAGGGTGGACTTGCCGGCGCCGTTCGGCCCGAGCAGCCCGAAGATCTCACCGCGCAGGATGTCGAGGTCGATGCCGTCGCTCGCCCGTACGGCGGCCGTGCCGGGCGCCCCGCGGCGGCCCCGCGCGGCGGGGTAGGTCTTCACCAGGCCGCGCACGGTGCACACCGCCTCGCTTGCCGCCTGCTGCACACCCGTCCTCACGAGCTATGAGGGTACGCGGCCCGCCGCGCCCGCTCGCGCTTGGGGCGCCACTGTGCGGTGCGAGCCGTTTTGTCTTGGGGCGCCTACTGGGGTGCCTCTTGCGCTCGACGCGCGGCTTGCGGCCCCGTGGGGGCTTGTCGCGCAGTTCCCCGCGCCCCTGGAAGCCGCCTACGAGCTCGGTGCGCTGTGCTCGTCCGGCGGCTGCGGGCCGTGTGTGGTTGCTCGCGCAGTTCCCCGCGCCCCTTGCGGGGCGCGTGTGTCAGTCGCCTGCCGGGGCGTGTTCCGCTGCCGTTCGGGCGTCGATTTCGCGCCAGAAGCCGGCGCGGATCGCGTAGCGGTCGTGTTCGTCGATCTGGTCGTCCTTGTGCGCGAGGAGTCCGAACCGGGCCGCGTAGCGCAGCAGCTCGCCGTCGATGCGGTGCGGGATGCGCGGGTACTCCGTCGAGAGCTGTGCCAGGTGCGCGGCGTCCGTGAGCCGCTCGGCCCAGCGGCGGGCGAAGACCTGGCCCACCTCGAAGGGGTCGCCGCCGACCGTGGTGATGTCCTCCTCGCGGTCGGCCCAGCGCTGCTCGGCGCTGGTGAGCTGGGCGAGCATCGGCAGCGCGGCGGTCTCGGGCGGTTCGCCGACCCCGGCGCTCCGCTCGACCCAGCCCTTGTCGGAGGACCAGCGCAGGGTGGCGCCCGCGAGGCCGCCGGAGGTGCCCTGGCCCGCGCCGGGGACGGGCTGCCCGGGCCGGTCCGTGGCTCGGTCCTGTCCGGCGAGGCCCCGGGTGAGGT
>NZ_JAINFC010000021.1 GCF_020740835.1 Streptomyces sp. UNOC14_S4 | reverse complement strand
CCCCCAGGCACCGCCGAAGCCCGCCTGGGACCCTCAGCCCGTCGCCCGTTCCTTCCCCTGGCTGCGCCCGACCATCCGGATACGTCTCACCCTGCTCTACGGCGGGATGTTCCTGATGGCCGGCGTGCTGCTGTTGACGATCATCTATCTGCTCGCGGCGCGGGCGCTGGATTCCGCCGGCACGCCGTTGATCAGGGTCGTGAGCGGCAACGTCGAGGTGCCCAACCAGGCTCTCTGCCCCGAGCTGCGTCAGGGCCTGTCCTCGGAGCAGATCAACAGTTACGTCCAGCTGTGCTCCGGCCGCATGCGTGCGGATGCCCTCGGCAAGCTGCTGCAGCACTCCCTCCTCGCCCTCCTCGGTCTCGCCGTGATCGCGTTCGCCTTCGGCTACGCCATGGCGGGCCGGGTCCTCTCGCCGCTGGGCAAGATGACCCGCACCGCCCGCCGCGTCGCCGCCACGGACCTCTCCCGGCGCATCGAACTGGGCGGGCCCGAGGACGAGTTGAAGGAGCTCTCCGACACCTTCGACGAGATGCTCGACCGGCTGGAGCGGGCCTTCACCGCGCAGCAGCGCTTCGTGGCGAACGCCTCGCACGAGCTGCGCACCCCGCTCGCGATCAACCGCACGCTGCTGGAGGTCACCCTCTCCGACCCTGGCGCGTCCCCGGAGCTCCAGCAGCTCGGCAAGACGCTGCTGGCCACCAACGAGCGCAGCGAGCAGCTCGTGGAGGGCCTGCTGCTGCTCGCCCGCAGCGACAACGAGATCGTCGACCGCAAGCCCGTGGACCTCGCCGAGGTGGCCTCCCAGGCCGTGGACCAGACCCGCGGGGAGGCCCAGACCAAGGGCGTGGAGCTGCGCGGCACCCGGCAGCCCGCGGTCGTCCAGGGCAATGGCGTGCTCCTGGAGCGGATCGCGCTCAACCTGGTGCAGAACGCCGTGCGCTACAACGTCCCCGACGGCTGGGTCGAGGTCACCACCCAGGCGCAGCCGGGCCGGGCCGTCCTCGTCGTGGAGAACACCGGGCCGATCGTCCCGGCCTACGAGGTGGACAACATCTTCGAGCCGTTCCGGCGCCTGCGTACCGAGCGGACCGGCAGCGACAAGGGCGTCGGCCTGGGGCTGTCGATCGTGCGCTCCGTCGCCCGCGCGCACGGCGGAAGGATCACCGCCGAGCCGCGCGACGGGGGTGGTTTGATCATGAGAGTGGTGCTGCCGACCTGAGATCCGCCGTGGACCGCGGTGGAACGGGACGGCTCGGAGGTTCGCTTTGGGCGGAATTTTCATGGTCCGCCCATCGCCACGGATGTGTGTGTTCGCTCACACCGGCAAACTTCCGGCCACCCACTCTCCGTGACCGGCGGGACCGGGGGAAGGCCCCGAAAATCGGGGTTTCCCGAGGTCCTGATCACGGGAAGTACACGAGATGGCCCGTCCCCGTGCGGCATTCGGACCGTGTACGGTCCGGTTCGCCATCCATCCTCATCACCTCTTCAGGTGTGCGGTTGGGTGTCGATTGAGTAACAGACCTTGATGTGAGGCAAAATCTCCGCCTCGGGTCGGGCACAAGTCCGGCCTCTCACGCGTTACGTGCGCTGGAGACACCGCAGACACCCAGAGGGGGAGAGCGACATGGCAACGGATTACGACACCCCACGCAAGACCGACGACGACGTCGACAGCGACAGCATCGAAGAGCTGAAGGCCCGGCGTAACGACAAGTCCACTTCGTCGGTCGACATCGATGAGTTCGAGGCCGCCGAGGGCCTGGAGCTGCCCGGCGCGGACCTCTCGAGTGAGGAGCTGTCCGTCCGGGTCCTGCCGCGGCAGGCCGATGAGTTCACCTGCATGAGCTGCTTCCTCGTGCACCACCGCAGCCAGCTGGCCCGCGAGAAGAACGGCCAGCCGATCTGCCGCGACTGCGAATAGGAAGCGGGTCTGCGATGGCAGGCTCGATCCCGTTCCGCAAGCGGCGCTCCCGTGAGCCCGACCTGACCACCGGGCCCGACGGGAACGCCGCGCGGGACGAGGGCCCCGACGGACTCACGGGCGCTGAGGCACCCGCTGCGGGCGCTGAGGCGCCTGTCGGCGTCGTGGCATCCGTTCCCGCCGTCGAGGGCGGCACAGACGTCGAGCGGGGCCGTGCGGCCTCGCTCGCCGCCGCGGTGGGCCGCGGCGCCAGGAAGGGCGGCCGGGGCGCCAGGGCGGGGCTGACCGCCGTGGCCGACCGGATCATCGCGAACGCCCCGCGCATCCCCGTGCGCGACCTCGCGACACTGCGCGAGCAGTTCCCGGGCCTCGGCCCCGAGGAGCTCGCGGACAAGCTGGTGGCCGGTGCCGCGTACGGCACGTCCACCGTGGGCGCCGGTGTCGGCGCCGCGGCCATGCTGCCCGTCCCGCCCGCCATGCCCGCCGAGCTGGCGGCCGAGATCGTCGGCGTCGCCGCCGTGGAGTTCAAGCTGATCGCCGAGCTCCACGAGGTCTACGGCCTGCGGGCCCCCGGTTCCGTGCGCCGGCGTGCCACGGCCTATCTCGCCGCCTGGGCGGAGGAGCGCGGCATCGACGTGACCTCGCCCCTGACGGTGAACGCCGCCCTCGGCGGCCAGCTGCGGCGCGAGCTGCGCCAGCAGGTGCTCAAGCGGACGTTCCGCAGCCTCCCCAACCTCACGCCCTTCATGATCGGCGCGACGGTGGGCGCCGTGATGAACCGGCGCGACACCAAGCGGCTCGCCGAGAAGGTCCGCAAAGACCTCCGCGGCCGCCAGGTGCCCTGGGACGCCCTGCCCGCCGCCGAACCGCCCCACGGGCACACCGGGCGCGCCGGACAGCCGTGACCGGCGGTGCGCCGGGCCTCCTGCGTCCTCCGTGCGTCTGCGTCCCGTGCGTCCCGGCCGCGTCTCAGCCCCGTACGGCCGTCAGCGCGGCGGCCAGGCGCTCGGGGGAGCGGGTGGAGAGGTAGAGATAGGGAGTGGGGTCCTGCGGGTCGGTGATCTCGACCCGGACCGCCGTGGGGACGTAGCCGCGCAGCAGCATGAAGGCGCGGGTGTCGGCCTTGTGCGTGCGCCAGGCCCGGGCCTGCTCCGCGTCCAGCACCTCCGGTTCGCCCAGCGCCGCCAGCGGGATCTTCGCGTCGCCCGCGACGAGGGCGTCGCCCACGACGCGGATGCGCACCGAGCCGTACGCGCTGACCGCCACGGCCGCGACGGCCGCCCCGCCGACGAGCCCGCCCAGCATCGGGACCGTGCCCAGCGGCAGCAGGATCAGCGCCATGGCGACGCCGAGGAGCGCCGCGATGAACCACCAGGAACGGGGCGCGGTCAGGCGTTCTTCGTAAGGCTGCATGAAGCAAGCCTGCCACGGAGGGGACCGGGCTCTGTTATCGCGGGTAAGGTCAGCCCCTGTGAGTGGACGAACGACAACGCTGCCGGACGGGGCGGAACCGCCCGTACGGCACCCCGACGCACCCGCGCCCGGAGAGGTCATCGGGTCGCACTACGAATACTGTTTCGGCTGCGGCGGAGGGGTACCGCACGGCCTGCACGTCGAGGTGCGGGCCGGCGAGGGCGTGAGCGTCACCGCGGAGTTCCGCGTCAAGGAGGCGCACCAGGGCGCCCCCGGTCTGGCACACGGCGGTGTGCTGGCCACGGCGCTGGACGAGACGCTGGGCTCGCTGGGCTGGCTGCTGCGGGTGATCGCCGTGACCGGACGGCTGGAGACGGACTACGTACTTCCGGTGCCGGTGGACGCCGTACTGCACCTTCGGGCGGAAGTACGGGCCGTGCACGGCCGTAAGATCTACGCCACGGCCACCGGCCGGATCGGCGGCCCCGAGGGCCCCGTGGCGGTCCAGGCGGACGCGGTGTTCATCGAGGTCAAGGTCGACCACTTCATCGAGAACGGCCGCCCCACCGAGATCCAGGCCGCCCTGGCCGACCCCGACCAGGTGAAGGTCGCGCGAGCTTTTGAGGTGAACCCGTGAGCCGAACGCCCCTGGACGTGCTGATCCGCAGGGTCGATCCCGAGGTGCCCCTGCCCGCCTACGGCCACCCCGGCGACGCGGGCTGCGACCTCGTCACCACCGAGGCCGCCGAGCTGGCGCCGGGCGAGCGCGCGGTGCTGCCCACCGGGATCTCCATCGCGCTGCCCGACGGGTACGCGGCCTTCGTGCACCCGCGTTCGGGTCTCGCCGCCAGGTGCGGGGTCTCCATGGTGAATGCCCCGGGGACCATCGATGCCGGGTACCGTGGAGAGATCAAGGTGATTGTGGTCAATCTGGACCCGCGCGAGAGCGTGCGGTTCGAGCGGTTCGACCGCGTCGCCCAGTTGGTTGTCCAGCAGGTCGAGAAGGTCCGCTTCCACGAGGTGGCGGAGCTTCCAGGCTCGGCACGGGCCGAAGGGGGCTTCGGGTCCACCGGTGGCCACGCTGCCGTGGGGAATGGATTCGCTTCGGTCGTTGCCGACCGGGAAGGACAGTGACGTGTTCGGTCGTCGCCGCAAGCGCGGGGAGGATGCCGTCGACCTGGTCGACGACGTGACCTCCGAGGAGTTGGCGGAGGATTCCTCCGCCGACGGGTCCGCAGAGGACATCGCGGCCGAGAGGGTCCGGCTGGAGCCGGAGCCGCGCCCCGACGGGCCGTGGGATCTCTCCGAGGTCCGCGACCCCGCCGAGGGCCGTGTGGACCTGGGCGGACTGTTCGTGCCCGGCGTGGAGGGCATGGAGCTGCGGGTCGAGGTCGCGGGCGACTCCATCGTCGCCGCGACGGTGGTGCTGCGCGACAGCGCCGTCCAGCTCCAGGCGTTCGCCGCCCCCAAGCGCGAGGGCATCTGGCACGAGGTACGGAACGAGATCGCGGAAGGCGTCACCCAGCAGGGCGGCGTCGTGGACGAGGTCGAGGGCCCGCTGGGCTGGGAGCTGCGCGCCCAGGTGCCGGTGGCGCTGCCGGACGGCGCCCAGGGCGTCCAGCTGGTCCGCTTCATCGGCTGTGACGGCCCGCGCTGGTTCCTGCGCGGTGTGATCTCCGGCCAGGGCGCGGTGCAGCCGCAGACCGCCGGGCTCCTGGAGCAGATCTTCCGGGACACCGTCGTCGTGCGCGGCGAGTCCCCGATGGCGCCGCGCGACCCGATCGTGCTGAAGCTCCCGGACGACGCCCAGATGGTCGCCGAGGGCCTCCAGCAGCAGGACGCCGGCTCGCGCTTCGCGGGCGGCGTCGACCGTCTGGAGCGTGGCCCGGAGATCACCGAGGTCCGCTAGGGATCACTCGCGAAAAACGCGAAAAACGCTCGTCGAACGGCTGGATTCAGTCGTTCCGCTGGGCCGCAACCCCGTGCAGGGGTTGCGGCCCAGCGGTGTTTTCGCAGGTCAGAGCGGTGCGCGTATGGAATCCGTCAAGGGGGCGCTAATGGCCGTATGAGAGGCGTCAACGGGGCGCTCGCACCGCGACAACGGAGGTTTGCTGTTCGGGTCCGTTCATATCCGAACTCTCTAGGAGCACACGATGGCCGACGTGGCCTTCGTCGTCACCACGATCGCGGTCTTCGCGCTGGTGGCTCTCGTCGCCAAGGGGGTGGCGAAGCTGTGACTGCCGAGAACATCGTCGGCCTCGTCGTGGCCGTCGCCCTGCTGGGCTACCTGATCCTCGCCCTCGTTTTCCCGGAGAGGTTCTAGCAAAGATATGAGCCCCGTCCTCTCCGGAGTCCTCCAGCTGACCGCGCTCGTCGCGGCGCTGGCGCTGGTCTACCGCCCCCTGGGCGACTACATGGCCCGCGTCTACAGCTCCGAGAAGCACCTGCGCGCCGAGAAACTGGTCTACCGCACGATCGGCGCCGACCCCGACGCCGAGATGCGCTGGCCCGCGTACCTGCGCGGCATCCTCGCCTTCTCCGCGGCGAGCCTGCTCTTCCTCTACCTGCTCCAGCGGATCCAGGGCGTGCTGCCGAAGTCGCTCTCGCTCGGCTTCACCGCGATCAGCCCGGACCAGGCGTTCAACACCGCGGCCTCGTTCGTCGCGAACACCAACTGGCAGTCGTACTCGGGCGAGCAGGCCATGGGCCACGCCGTCCAGACGCTCGGCCTCGCCGTCCAGAACTTCGTCTCCGCCGCCGTCGGCATGGCCGTGGCCGTCGCCCTCGTCCGGGGCTTCGCCCGCTCCCGCACCGGTGAGCTGGGCAACTTCTGGACCGACCTGGTGCGCGGCACCGTCCGCATCCTGCTCCCGATCTCCGTGATCGGCGCGATCGTCCTGGTCGCGTGCGGCGCTATCCAGAACTTCGCGGGCATCCACGAGATCGGCCAGCTCACGGGCGGCAGCCAGCAGGTCAACGGCGGTGCCGTGGCCTCGCAGGAGGTCATCAAGGAGCTGGGCACCAACGGTGGCGGCTACTTCAACGCCAACTCCGCCCACCCCTTCGAGAACCCCAGCGCGTTCACGAACCTCTTCGAGATGTTCCTGATCCTCGTCATCCCCTTCGCGCTGACGCGGACCTTCGGCAAGCTCGTCGGCAACGTCAAGCAGGGCTACGCGATCCTCGCCACGATGGGCGTGATCTGGCTGGCCTTCACCGGCCTGATGATGTGGACGGAGTACGCGCACCACGGCGCCGCGCTCCAGGCGGCGGGCGGCGCGATGGAGGGCAAGGAGACCCGCTTCGGCGTCGGCGCCTCGGCGATCTTCGCGACGACCACGACGCTCACCTCGACCGGCGCGGTGGACTCCTTCCACTCCTCCTTCACCGGCCTCGGCGGCGGCATAGCCCTGCTGTCGATGATGCTCGGCGAGATCGCGCCCGGCGGTGTCGGCTCCGGCCTCTACGGCATGCTCGTCATGGCGGTCATCGCGGTCTTCATCGCGGGCCTCATGGTCGGCCGTACGCCCGAGTACCTCGGCAAGAAGATCGGCACCCGCGAGATCAAGCTCGCCGCGTGCTACATCCTGATCACCCCGACCCTGGTGCTCGGCTTCACCGCCCTGTCCATGGCGCTGGCCACCCCGCCGCACTCGATCCTCAACACCGCGGGCAACTCGGTGAACAACAGCGGCGCGCACGGCTTCTCCGAGGTCCTCTACGCCTTCACCTCCGGCGCCAACAACAACGGCTCCGCCATGGCCGGCCTCAACGCGAACACGCAGTGGTACAACACCACGATCGGTCTCGCGATGCTGCTGGGCCGCTTCCTGCCGATGGTGTTCGTCCTGGCCCTGGCCGGCTCGCTCGCCGAGCAGAAGCCCGTGCCCGAGACCGCGGGCACCCTGCGCACCGAGAAGCCGCTCTTCGCGGGCCTCCTCGTCGGCGCGATCCTCATCATCACTGGTTTGACCTACTTCCCGGCGCTGGCCCTTGGCCCGATGGCGGAGGGACTCTCATGAGCACGACCACTCCTGTCCGTACCGAGCCCCAGGGCCCCGAGGAGACCCGCCCGCACGACGGTGCCGAGTCCGGCCGCGTGTCCGGTGGCCTCTTCGATCCCGCGCAGCTGGTGAAGTCCCTGCCGGACGCCTTCAAGAAGCTCGACCCCCGGGTGATGGTCAAGTCCCCGGTGATGTTCGTGGTCGAGGTCGGCTCGGTGGTCACCACCGGGCTGGCTTTGAAGAACCCCGGCGACTGGTTCGGCTGGACGATCACGGTGTGGCTGTGGCTGACCGTCATCTTCGCCAACCTGGCCGAGGCCGTGGCCGAGGGCCGCGGCAAGGCCCAGGCCGACACCCTGCGCAAGGCCAAGACCGACACCGTCGCCCGCCGCCTGACCGAGGACGGCAGGAGCGAGGAGTCGGTGCCGGGCACCGAGCTGCGCGTCGGTGACCTGGTGGTCTGCGAGGCGGGCGACATCATCCCGGGCGACGGTGACGTCGTGGAGGGTGTGGCCTCGGTCGACGAGTCGGCCATCACGGGCGAGTCCGCGCCGGTGATCCGCGAGTCCGGCGGTGACCGCTCCGCGGTGACCGGCGGTACGAAGGTCCTCTCCGACCGCATCGTCATCAAGATCACGACGAAGCCGGGCGAGACCTTCATCGACCGGATGATCAACCTGGTCGAGGGCGCGGCGCGGCAGAAGACGCCGAACGAGATCGCGCTGAACATCCTGCTGGCGTCGCTGACGATCGTCTTCCTGCTGGCCGTGGTCACGCTCCAGCCGTTCGCGATCTACGCGAAGGCCGAGCAGACGATGATCGTGCTGGCCGCGCTGCTGGTCTGCCTGATCCCGACCACGATCGGCGCGCTGCTGTCGGCGATCGGTATCGCGGGCATGGACCGTCTCGTCCAGCGCAACGTCCTGGCGATGTCCGGGCGTGCGGTGGAGGCCGCGGGCGACGTCTCGACGCTGCTGCTGGACAAGACCGGCACCATCACCTACGGCAACCGGCAGGCCTCGGAGTTCGTCCCGGTCAAGGGCACGATGGCCGCCGAGGTCGCGGACGCCGCCCAGCTGTCCTCCCTCGCAGACGAGACGCCCGAGGGCCGCTCGATCGTGGTGCTGGCCAAGGAGAAGTACGGCCTGCGCGAGCGCCACGAGGGCGAACTGGTCGGCGCGGAGTGGATCCCCTTCACCGCGCAGACCCGTATGTCCGGTGTGGACGTCGAGGGCCGCAAGGTCCGCAAGGGCGCCACCGGCTCGGTCGTCGCCTGGGTCAAGGAGCAGGGCGGCGAGGTGGCCGAGGACGCCACGAAGCTCACCGACGACATCTCCCAGGCCGGCGGCACGCCGCTGCTGGTCGCGGTGGAGGACGACAAGGGCGCACGCGTCCTCGGGGTTATTCACCTCAAGGACGTCGTCAAGGAGGGCATGCGCGAGCGCTTCGACGAGCTGCGCGCGATGGGCATCAAGACCGTCATGATCACGGGTGACAACCCGCTGACGGCCAAGGCCATCGCCGAAGAGGCGGGCGTCGACGACTTCCTCGCGGAGGCGACGCCCGAGGACAAAATGGCGCTGATCAAGCGCGAGCAGTCCGGCGGCAAGCTCGTCGCGATGACCGGCGACGGCACCAACGACGCCCCGGCGCTGGCCCAGGCGGACGTCGGTGTCGCGATGAACACCGGCACCTCGGCCGCCAAGGAGGCCGGGAACATGGTCGACCTGGACTCCAACCCGACCAAGCTCATCGAGATCGTCGAGATCGGCAAGCAGCTCCTCATCACGCGCGGCGCGCTGACCACGTTCTCGATCGCCAACGACGTCGCGAAGTACTTCGCGATCATCCCGGCGATGTTCGCGGTGGCCTACCCGGGTCTGGACAAGCTCAACATCATGAGCCTGCACTCGCCGCAGTCCGCGATCCTCTCCGCGGTCATCTTCAACGCGCTGATCATCGTGGCCCTGGTGCCGCTGGCCCTCAAGGGCGTGCGCTACCGGCCGATGAGCGCGGACGCGATGCTGCGGCGGAACCTGCTGGTCTACGGACTGGGGGGCCTGATCTCCCCGTTCATCGGCATCAAGATCATCGACCTGCTCATCTCCCTCATCCCTGGCATCGGGTGACGACAATGAACAACTCCGTACGCAGCACCGCCCGCATCGCGGGCGCGGGCCTGAGGGCGCTGCTGGTCCTCACGGTGATCTGCGGTGTGATCTACCCGCTGGTCGTCACCGGCATCGCCCAGGTCGCCTTCCACGACAAGGCCAACGGCTCCGAGATCAAGGTCGACGGCAAGTCCGTCGGCTCCGAGCGGCTCGGCCAGACCTACGTCCTGGACAAGAAGGACAAGGACGGCAACCCGCTGCCCGACCCGAAGTTCTTCCAGCCGCGCCCCTCGGCCGCGGGCCCGAACACCGAGAACACCCAGTACCAGCTGCTCGTCTCCGGTGCCTCGAACCTGGCCGCCGACAGCAAGACCCTGCTGGAGACGGTCAAGCAGCGCCGGGCCGACGTCGCCGAGTTCAACGGCGTCTCCCCGTCGTCGGTCCCGGTGGACGCCCTCACGGCCTCGGCCTCGGGCATCGACCCGGACATCTCCCCGGAGTACGCCCGCCTCCAGGCCGACCGCGTGGCCAAGGCGAACAACCTCCCCGCCGACAAGGTCCGCAAGCTCGTCGACGACCACACCGACGGCCGCCAGCTGGGCTTCATGGGCGAGGAGCACGTCAACGTCCTCAAGCTCAACATCGACCTCCAGAAGCTGGCGAAGCAGGGCTGATCGCCGGTCAGGAGACGTGAGGGAGGGGCCCGCCGAATGCTCGGCGGGCCCCTCCCTCACGTATGTGCGGTACGGAGGCGCCCCGTAAGGGGCGCGGGGAACTGCGCGACCAGCCACAGACGACCGGTGGCCGCGCGCGGAGCGCAAGAGGCACCCCGGTGGGCGCGACCGGCCGCAACGGACCCGCAGCGTACGAACCGACCCTTACGGCCTGCCGGCAAACGCATCGAGAGCAGCCAGCGCACCCGCCACCGACCCGGCCCGAGCAGAAAGCAGCGGCAACCGCACACCGGGCGACGGAATACGCCCCTGCGCATGCAGCACCCCCTTGACGACGGTCGGGTTCGGCTCGGCGAACAGCGTCGCAGACAGTGCGGCAAGCCGGTGCCCAAGCTCCCGCGCGCGGGCGCCGTCGCCC
Source organism: Streptomyces sp. UNOC14_S4 (assembly GCF_020740835.1). Taxonomy (GTDB): domain Bacteria; phylum Actinomycetota; class Actinomycetes; order Streptomycetales; family Streptomycetaceae; genus Streptomyces. Next base: position 21,199 of record NZ_JAINFC010000021.1, on the reverse strand, counting down.
GCGCGCCACGCCTCGACCAGCGACGCGAACGCACCGGTGGCCAGGTGCGCGGAGGCCAGGATGCCACCGTGCGCGCCCATGGCGAGCAGCGGCGAGAAGAAGACGTCGTCCCCGGCGAACACGGCGAAGTCGGCCGGCAGGTCGGCCATGAGCGCCACGGTGTCGGCCGTGATCCCGCCCGCCGCGTACTTCACCCCCGCGATCCCCGGCAGCGCGCCCAGCTCCCGCAGTGTCCGCGCGCCCAGCTCCTGCCCGGTGCGGTAGGGGATGTGATAGACGATCAGCGGTACGGGGCTGTGGGCGGCCAGCTCCGCGAAGTGGGCCAGTACGCCCGCCTCCGAGGGCCGGGTGAAGTACGGCACGAGCGTCAGCGCCGCCACGACCTCGGGCCGCTTTCCGAGCGCGGCCAGCGCCTCCTTGCTCGCGGCGGTGGCGTTGCTGCCCGCCCCGACCGTCAGCGGCGCGCCGCGCTCGCGGCACACCCGCGCGACGACGTCGACGACCGCCTCCCGCTCCGCGTCCGTGAGGGTCGACACCTCGGCGGTGGTGCCGAGGGCCACGAGGCCGGCGGCCCCCTCCTCCAGCAGTTCGCGCGCCAGCCGCTCCAGGGCGTCCAGGGCGACCTCACCGGCTTCGGTGAACGGCGTGATCAGCGGGACGTGGACCCCGCGTGCGAGCGTGTTGGTTCCCATGGCAGGGATGCTCCCCGCACCCCGTACCGCGGTCCAGCGCGAAGAACTGACGGTCCTCGTAAGCTGAGCCGATGCTCAGTCTCCACCAACTGCGCCTGCTGCGGGAGCTCGCCTACCGGGGGACGATCGCCGCCGTGGCCGAGGCCCTCGCCTACAGCCCGTCGGCCGTCTCCCAGCAGCTCTCCCTGCTGGAGCGGAAGACGGGCGTGACACTGCTGGAGCGCAGCGGCCGCCGCGTGGCGCTGACACCGGCCGGGGTGAACCTGGTGCGCCACGCCGAGGTCATCCTCGAACACCTGGAGGCGGCCCAGGCCGAGCTCGCCGAGGGCAAGGGGGCGAGCGGACCGCTGCGGCTGGGCATCTATCCGTCCGCCGCGCGGTTCCTGGCCGCGGACCTGCTCGTCGCCCTGCGCTCGCACTCCCCGGGCGTACAGCCCTGGATCCAGGAGGTCGACCCCGCGGAGGCCTCCGACGCGCTGCGCGCGGGAGCGCTGGACCTGGCCCTGGTGCACTCCTACGAGGGGCTCTCGCCGGTCTCGGAACCGGGCATCCGGAGCAGGCCCGTCTTCGCGGAGCGCATGCTGCTGGCCGCTCCGGGCGACCCCGCGGCCCTGGGGTGGCGGGTCGAGGAAACCGACGATGCGGTATGGAAGTGGCGTCATGTGCCGTGGATCCTGCCCACGCCCGGGACGCTGTGTCACACGGTGGTGACCCGGCTGTGCGAGACGAGCGGCTTCCGCGCCGACTCCTGGCACCGTGTCGACGACTACGACACCACCCTGCGCCTGGTCGCGGCGGGAGCGGGCGTCGCGGTGGTGCCGGAGACCAGCGCCCTGGCACCGCCGCCCGGCGTGCGGGTGACGCCGCTCCCGCTGATCCGGCGGAGCGCGGTCGCCCACCGCGGGGGCGCCACGGCCCATCCCGCCCTCGGCGCCTTCGTCACCGCGCTCCGCGAGGTGCTGCCACAGGGACTGGGCGCCACAGGCCAGGGTGACTGACGTACGGCCGTACGTCAGTGGTCGTGCGGCCCCGGCCGGTGGACCGGGCCGTGGCTGTCGTCGCAGTGGGGAGCGCGGTCCGGGGCCGCGGAGCCGATGTGGAGGAGCTCGTCGGCGTCCTCGCCCAGGTGGTCGACCTGGAGGGTGGCGTGGGTGATGCCGTACTCCTCGCGGAGCGTCTCCTGGAGACGGCGGCGCACGGCGTGGCAGTCGCCGCCCGGCTTCACCAGGACGTGGGCCGACAGGGCGGGCTGGCCGGAGGTGATCGTCCAGATGTGCAGGTCGTGGATCTCGACGACCTGGTCGGCGCCGGCCAGGCGGTCCCCGACCGCGTCCGGGTCGATGCCCGCGGGGGCGGCCTCCAGGAAGATCAGGCCGGAGGCCCGGATCAGGCCGATGCCCGCCTTGAGCATGAGCGCGACGACCGCCAGCGTCGCGATGGCGTCCATGCGCGCGAAGCCGGTGAGCATCACGATCAGACCGGCCACGGCGGTGCCGATGAAGGCGAAGAGGTCGTTGAGGATGTGCTGGAAGGCGCCCTCGACGTTCAGCGAGGTGCGGTTGGCCTTCGAGATGCACCACGCGGCCACGATGTTGACGGCGATGCCCACCAGCGCGGTCACCAGGACCAAGCCGCCCTCGACGTCGGGCGGATTGATGAGCCGCCGCACGGCCTCGTAACCCAGCCACAGGGCGAGCAGGACCAGCGTGAGGCCGTTGGCCTGCGCGGAGAGTATTTCCGCGCGCTTGAGGCCGTAGGTGTAACCACCGCGGGCGGGCCGCGCCGCCAGCCGCATCGCGACGAGCGCCAGCACGATGGAGGCGGCGTCGGTGAGCATGTGCGCGGCGTCCGAGATCAGGGCCAGCGACCGGGCCAGGATGCCGACGGTGACCTCGACGGCCATGAACACGGTGATGAGTGTGAGCGCGATGGTCAGCCAGCGGCGGTCCGCGTCGGCCGCGACACCATGGCTGTGACCGCCGTGGCCGTGGTCGTGACCGTGGTCGTGGGGGCCGTGGCCATGGCTCGCGGTGGCGGGTTCATGGGTATGGGTGTGGCCGGGCACAGTGCCTCCAGGCTGACTGGTGCGGGGGCTTCGACTGCGAGTGAACCGCACGGGCCACCGGTGGCGCAAAGGCTGCAACGGCATCGGTTTCCACTACCGTTAACAGGCCCCTGACCTGCGGTTTTATGTGTGACCCGGAGTTTCGTCCCACCCCTGTGGGACACGGGCCGTCTAGACTCCTTGCATGGTCGCGCAAGATTCACCGGGAGAGGCCCACAGGGTGGAACAGGCCGTCGCCGTACTGAAGGCGGTGGCCGACACGACGCGTTTCCAGCTCCTCTGGGCGCTGGCGCAGCGTGAGCACTCCGTGGGACAGCTGGCGGAGATGGTGGGGGCGCATGTGGCGGCCGTCTCGCAGCATCTGGCCCGGCTGCGCACGGCGGGCCTGGTGGAATCCCGCCGCGAGGGCACGCGCATCTTCTACCGGGCGGCGGGCGAACACGTACGCACGCTGCTGGAGGGCGCGGTCCTGGTGTCGCAGGGGGAGACGACGTCCCTTGAGGACGTGCCGGGGGCCCAGGAGGCAGCAGCTCCCGTCAAGGCCCCCGCGAGGGCAACAGCGGCAGCCCGAAGGCTCCGCCCCCGCACCAGCGCCCCGTAAGGGGCGCGGGGAACTGCGCGAGCAACCACATACAACCCGCAGTCGCCGTACAACAGGGCGCGCCGAGCTCGTAGGCGCCCCTACCCCAACGCGGCACCGCCCTCGTCGAGCGCGTACTCCTCGGGCGCGGCCTCGTACGAGTACAGCTCCGCGTACCGCCCCCAGTCCGTGGCGGTCTCCAGCTGCTCCGTCACCTGCTCGCTCGTGTAGTGATGCGCGAGCAGGTCCCGGAAGAACCCGGCCCGCAGCGTGCCCCCGGTACGCCGCAGGCTGGTGACGACGAGCCGGACGAGCGGCGCGGCCTCGACCACCGCGTCGGCGAAGATCCGCTTGGACTCCTGGACGTCGGCGCCCGCGAAGGCCGTGCCGCGCGGGGTCAGCAGCAGCTCGCCGTCCCGTACGACCGTGAAGCCGAGCAGGTCGAGCGCGTCGACCTGGGGCAGCAGGTCGTCGACCTCCAGGCCGAGCTCCTCGGCGAGGTCGGCCAGGTCGCAGCCGCCGCCGTGCTGGGCGACGATCTCGGCGAGGCCGGAGAGCCCGTCGACGCTGGCCTGCGGCAGCGGGGTGTTGGCGATGGTGCGCTTCGCGAGCTCGGCGGGTTCGGCCGCCGTACGGCCGGGCAGGTGCGGCGCGGTGTCCTTCTCGCGGCCCGTCATCACCTGGTAGATGGCGTCGATGAGGGCGTCGAACTCGGGGGCGTTGCGGTCCCGCGGGCGCTCCAGGGCCACGTCGAAGGTGGCCTTGAGGGTGCCGGGGCGCGAGCCGAGGACGACCACGCGGTCGGCCATCAGCACGGCCTCCTCGATGTTGTGGGTGACGAGCACGACGGCCCGGGTGGGGAACTGCCCGGAGGCCCACAGCTCCATGAGCTCGCCGCGCAGGTTCTCGGCGGTGAGGACGTCGAGCGCCGAGAAGGGCTCGTCCATCATCAGCACGTCCGGCTCCACGACCAGCGCGCGGGCGAAGCCGACACGCTGCCGCATGCCGCCCGAGAGCTCCTTGGGGTAGGCGGACTCGAAGCCGTCGAGGCCGATGAGGTCGATGGCCTGCACGGCGGCCGCGGCGCGCTCGCGGGCGGGCACCCCGCGCGCCTCCAGGCCGAGCTCGACGTTCTGCTGGACGGTGAGCCACGGCAGCAGGGCGAAGGTCTGGAAGACCAGGGCGGTGCCGGGGTTGGCGCCGGTCAGCGGTTCGCCGCGATAGGTGACCCGGCCGGAGCTCGCCGGGATGAGGCCCGCGAGGCAGCGCAGGAGCGTGGACTTGCCGGAGCCGGAGCGCCCGAGCAGGGCCACGATCTCCCCGGCCCGTACCTGGAGGTCGATGCCCGCCAGGACGGGCAGTTCGCCGTCGGCGCCCGCGTAGGACTTGGTGACCGCCTCGGCGGCCAGCAGGACCTCGCCGTCGGCGAGGCGGGCGGCGGTCCGCCCGGGAGTGGTTCCCGGGGCCATGGCGGGGCTCCTTCCAGCAGAGCGGTTCAGGAGACGGAGACGGCTGACGAATGTGTTCACAGTGTGATTCAAAGGGAGTAGCGGGTCTCGGCGAGGCGGTAGAGCCTGCGCCACAGCAGCCGGTTGAGGCCGACGACATAGCAGGCCATGACGGCGATGCCCGCGATGAGGTGCGGGTAGTCGCCGGTGGAGGTGGCCCGGGAGATGTACGCGCCCAGGCCGGTCGCGGTGAGCGTCGTACCGCCGAAGGTGACGACCTCCGAGACGATCGAGGCGTTCCAGGCGCCGCCGGAGGCGGTGATCCCGCCGGTCACATAGGCCGGGAAGATCCCGGGGATGATCAGGCGCCGCCACCGCTGCCAGCCGCGCACCCCGAGGTCGTCCATGGCCTCGCGCAGGTCGGAGGGGATGGCGGAGGCCCCGGCGATGGTGTTGAAGAGGATGTACCACTGCGCGCCGAGCGCCATCAGCAGCATGCCGCCGATATTGATCGACAGGCCGGTGCGCAGGAAGAACCAGGTGGCCAACGGGAAGAGGAAATTCGCGGGGAAGCTCGCGAGGAGCTGGACGACGGGCTGCGCGATACGGGCCAGCTTCGGCGAGAAGCCGATCCGTACGCCGATCGGCACCCACACCACGGTGGCGAAGGCGACGAGCACGACGACGCGCGCGAGGGTGGCGAGTCCCAGCAGCAGCGGCTCGCCGAACACCCCGAGGCCCGTGTGGGCGTTGAGGTATCCGAGCAGGTCGAGCACGCCCCACAGGACGAGCCCTCCGGCGACGAGCGCGAAGGCCAGGTCGCCGGTCCGGCGGCGGGTGCGGTTGACGGTCAGCGGCTGGTCGTCGGTGCCGAAGACGCGCCCCGCCCGGCCGAGCGCCTCACCGACGGGCCGGGCGAGTCTGCCCAGGAGCCGGGGCCAGGAGGAGCGGCGGACGAAGTCCAGCACCAGGGACCGCTGGACGTCGGCGGCCTCCGACTGCTCGTTCTTGAACCGCTCCGCCCACGCGGTGAGGGGCCGCCAGAAGACGAAGTTCACCCCTATGACCATGACGGCCATGGTGGCCACGGCCCAGCCGACCTTGCCCAGGTCGCCGTCGGCGATGGCCGTGCCCGCGAAGGAGCCCACGCCGGGCAGGGCGTACTTGTGGTGCGAGACGCTGATGGCCTCGGAGGCGACGAGGAAGAACCAGCCGCCGCCGAAGCTCATCATCCCGTTCCAGACCAGCCCGATGGCCCCCGACGGCAGCTCGACCTTCCAGAACCGCATCCAGCGGGTGAACCGGAACGAGCGCGAGACCTCGTCCAGCTCGCGGGGGAGCGTGATCAGCGAGTGGTAGAAGCCGAAGGTCATGTTCCAGGCCTGCGAGGTGAAGATCGCGAAGATGGACGCGCACTCCAGCCCCAGCAGCGAGCCCGGGAACAGCGAGATGAACCCGGTGACGGCGACGGACAGGAAGCCCAGCACGGGCACGGACTGCAGGATGTCCAGGGCCGGGATCAGCACCCGCTCCAGCCGCCTGCTGCGGGCGGCCGCGTAGGCGTAGACGAGGGTGAAGGCCACCGACGCCGCGAGCGCCGCGAACATCCGCAGCAGGCTGCGCGCCGCGTAGTACGGCAGCTTCGCCGGGTCGGTGTCGACCCTGGCCACGTGGGCGGGGTCGAAGGAGACCGTGGCGCCCTTGCCCACCCGCAGCATCAGGTAGAGCCCGACCAGCACCGCGGCGGCGACGACCACGTCCACCCACGACATGCGGCCCAGCCGCCCGGCCACCCGGCCGGACAGAGAGACTCGCCAGGTGGTGGGACGCGATGGATAGGACATGGCAGACCCCATGAAAGCAGAGGAGGTCAACGGCGGGGCGCGGTTGACACGGCACGGGCGCCCCGGGGCGCCCCGTCAGGGGCGCGGGGCTGTGACATTGTGCGGCTCCGCCGCGTGGGCGCGCCCAGCCACAACGCAACCGGTAGCCGCGCACCAAGCGCAAGAGGCACCCCGGTGGGCGCGGCCGGCCCCGCAAGGGATCGGCCGCCCCGGAGACGTCAGTGGCCGAGCGCGAGCTGCACGATCCGGACGATCACCAGGATCATCGCGGCGAGCAGGTACGTGCGCAGGGCGGTGAGACCGACCTTGCGGCTGGTGGAGATCACGGGCGCGGGCAGCTCGTCGAGCGGTGGCATCCGCCACTCCTCCTTGCCCGTGCGGTCGACGGGGCCGGCCAGCGCCCAGCCCTTCCTGCGGCGCCGTGTCTCGGCGTAGCCGAGGGCGAGGATGCCCGCGACGCCGCAGATGCCCATGATGTCGAGGATCGCGCCCGAGGTGATGTCGGGGAAGAGCACGGCCGCGGTCAGGATGACGGACAGGGTGACGAGCACCGCCACGACGATCGACGTGAAGACGTTCATCGCGCGTCCGTTGACCCAGGGGCCGAGGACGGTCCGGTCGTTGCAGAGCAGCAGCAGGAAGACCGAGGCGGACGGGAGCAGGACGCCGGCGAGGGTCTGGACGCCCTCGGTGAGCAGGCCGAGCGGCGAGCCGGGGATGATCACGACGACGGCCGCGGTGAGGACGAGTCCGGCGAAGACCGCGTAGAAGCCCTTGGCGGCCTTGACGCCCCGGTGCAGCGAGTGCTTGAGGCCCATGACGTCGCCGATCGCGTAGGCGGTCGACAGCGACACGGCGGAGGCCCCGATGATGGAGGCGTCGAGCAGGGCGATCGCGAAGAGCACGCCGGCCGTCTTGCCCGCGTACTTCTCCAGGCCGCGTGCCACGTCACCCGCGTCGGTGAAGTTGCCGAACTCGGCGTGCCCGCCGAAGGCCGCGGCGCAGAAGCCCATCATGGCGGCGGCGCCGACGATCACGATGACGATGCCGAGCCACAGGTCGGCCTTCTCGTAGCGCATGAAGCGCGGGGTGATGCGCTTGTCGATGACGTACGACTGCTGGAAGAACAGCTGCCACGGGGCCACGGTGGTGCCGACGATCGCGATGATCAGCAGCATGACGTCGGACAGCTGGGAGCCGTGCGGCATGCCGGGGACGACGAAGTCGTGCGCCATTCGCGACGTCGAGGGGTGGACGATGAAGTAGATGGGGATCAGCAGCAGCGAGCCGATGCAGAGGAAGACCGCGGTGCGTTCGAAGCGGCGGAAGGAGCCGGTCGACGCGGCCAGCACGACGATGACGGCGGCCAGCAGGACGCTCGGCACCTTGGGCAGGCCCAGGTAGCCCACGGCGAGCGTGATGCCGATGAACTCGGTGACGATGGTCAGGGCGTTGAGCAGGAACAGGTCGATGACCGAGAACGCGCCCCAGAATTTCCCGAACCGCTCCAGGATGAGCCGCGCGTGCCCGACGCCGGTGACCGCGCCGAGGCGCAGCACCATCTCCTGGTTCACGTACAGCACGGGTATCAGGAGCAGCAGGGTCCACAGCAGGCTCGTGCCGTAGTTCTGCCCGGCCTGGCCGTAGGTGCCGAACGCGCCCGCGTCGTTGTCGCCGACCATCACGATCAGCCCGGGGCCGACGATGGCGAGCAGGGTCTTGAGCTTGGCGGAGAGCCCCTTGCGCGGCGCGGTGTCGTCCAGCCTGATGGTGCCGAGGGCGCCGCGGATGTCGCCGACGTGCGCGTCGTCCAGCACCGCGCTGCGCTGCGTCGGGACGGGCGGTGGAGTGGTGGTGGTCAGGTGGGTCATGACAGCCTCCCTTGTCCCCCGGTGGGGGAGGTTTCAGGGGCACGCGGCAGCGATCCCCCCTGCGAGCGGGCAGCACGAGACCCCGGAGCGGCGGATGCCGCACGGGTGGCTGGGAAATGTGCGCAGGGGAGGTGGTTACCGCGTACCGGAGGTCGACGAGGACATACGGACGGGCCAACTGTGACCCGGACTACTGCAACTGCCGTCCATGTCTCTCGCCTCCTCCCGGCCGTGGCGCGCGAGGGCGCCGGTCGTCGACTCTTTCCCCGACCGGGGAAGCAAACTTGCGTCGAGCCGCAAGAAGCATAGCCCGGTACTTGCGTATGAACGCAACTACTTGACCCAAGCTTGACGACTATGCGCCCCTGGCGCCCCGTCGGACGGCATTCTGGGGGTGTGGCCTCATCCTCCCCTCAGCCCCAAGTCGTCGCGCCCGTACCGCACATGGTGGTCTGCGGCGACGACGGGCTCGCGCACCGGCTCGCCGCGGAGCTCTCCGGCGTCTACGGCGAGCACGTCACCCTCGTGGTGCCGCCCGCCCATGACCGGCGGCACCGTCCGGCCGCGGTGCCGGGCCGCGCCGCCGCTCTCCTCGGGCGCGTGACCGGCGCCGTCGGCCGCGCCGCCGGGGTCAACGGCGGCGCGGGCGCCGCCCCCGTGAACGGCGGCCCGCCCGGCGGGCCCGTACGCGTCGTGGAGGCGGCCGAACCCGACGACGAGACGTTCGCCGAGGCGGGCGTGGGCCGCGCGACCGCCCTCGCCCTCGTCTACGACGACGACGAGACCAACATCCACGCGGCGCTGCGGGCCCGCCGCGCCAACCCGCGGCTGCGGCTCGTGATCCGGATGTACAACCGCAGGCTCGGACAGCACCTGGAGGCGCTCCTCGACCAGGCCGCCCGGACCGGCGCCGACGGCGCGTCCGCCGCCGAGGCGACCACCACCGTCCTCTCCGACGCCGACGGCGCCGCGCCCGCGCTCGTCGCCACCGCCGTCTCCGGCCACAACAGGGTCATCGAGGCGGGCGGGCTGCTGCTGAGAGCCGTGGAGAGACCCCCGCTCGCCCAGGGCGAGCGCGACCCCGACGGCGCCCGCACCCTGGCCCTGCTCTCGCCGGTGCGCCCCGACGCCGACGGCGACGGGCCCGTCATGCTGCCCGACGAGGCGGTGCCGACGGGGACGGGCGGCCGGGGCCGGATCGTCCTGGAGACGGTCCGCTACGCCGGGGCGCCGCAGCACGCGTCCCGGCTGACGCGGCTTGCCCGCCTGGTCCGCCTGGCGGACCGCAGCCTGCCGCTCGGCTCGTTCTTCTCCCGCAGGCTGCGCTGGGCGCTGGCCGGGCTGGTCGCCGCGGTGTGCGGACTGGCGGTCGCCTCCTGGCTGGTGACGGACACGAACCCGGCGCACGCCGTCTACCTCTCCCTCCTCGACCTCTTCGCCATCAACAACCCGGCCATCGGGGAGCCGCTCGGCCGCCAGCTCCTCCAACTGCTCTCCGGGCTCCTCGGCCTGCTGCTCCTGCCCCTGCTCGTGGCCGCCGCCCTGGAGGGGCTCGGCACCTTCCGCTCGGCCTCCGTACTGCGGCGCCCGCCGCGCGGGCTGTGCGGCCACGTGGTGCTGCTCGGACTCGGCAAGATCGGTACCCGGGTGCTGGCCCGGCTGCGCGAACTGGACATCCCGGTGGTCTGCGTCGAGCGCGACCCGCAGGCCCGCGGCGTGGCCCTGGCCCGCTCGCTGCGCGTGCCGACCGTCATCGGCGACGTCACGGAGGAGGGCGTGCTGGAGTCCGCCCGGATCGGCGACAGCCGCACCCTGCTCGCGCTCACCAGCAGCGACACCACCAACCTGGAGGCCGTGCTCTACGCACGCGCCGTCAAGCCCGACCTCGGCGTGGTGATGCGGCTGTACGAGGACCGGTTCGCCAAGGCCGTCTACCGCACCCTGCGCGACTCCCACCCCCAGGCGCGCACCCGCAGCCGCAGCGTCTCCTCCCTCGTCGCCCCGAGCTTCGCCGGAGCGATGATCGGCCGTCAGATCCTGGGCGCCGTACCGGTCGAGCGCAAGGTCCTCCTGCTCGCCGCGGTGGAGGCCGGCAGCCACCCCGGGCTCGCGGGCCGCACCCTCGACGAGGCCTTCCGCCCTGGCCTGTGGCGCGCCCTCGCCCTCACCCCCCAGGGCCCGGGCCCGGCCGCCGAGCCCGACCCCGGCCACGTCCTGCGCCCCGACGACCGCGTCGTGGTCGCCGCCACCCGGCAGGGGCTCGCGGAGCTGCTGAGACGGCGCCCTGTGCCGCGGTCACGGAGCGATGCGGGGGGAGGGCTGTGAAGCAAACCGGAATGACTGATTCCGGTGGGAAAAAGGGGAGTTGATGGATATGATCATGATCAACTTCGACACGCGGGGCGTGTCAGGATTTGTTGCGTTTTCCAGTAAACGGGGATGAAAGATGAAGTTCTTCTCGAAGGTCGCAGCCGTCGCTGCTTCCGGTGCCGCGGTCGTCCTGGCGGCGTCGGGCGTGAGCTCTGCCACCGAGGCACCGGGCACCCAGCACAGGATCGTCAACAAGCACAGCAACCTGTGCCTTCAGCCCGCGGACAGCTCCGGGAAGAACGGCGTGGCCATGCTGCAGAGCGACTGCTCCATGGAGAAGAACGGCATGCGGCCGATCTGGCGCTTCGTCCACGTCAAGGACCGGGACTTCCAGATCGTGAACGTCAACACCGACAAGTGCCTGGAAATCGCCGACTCCCGCAAGGACAACGGTGCCCCGGCCCAGCAGTGGACCTGTGTGGGCAATACCGCCACGCAGCTCTGGCGGTTCGACTTCGACAACGACTCCGGCCGGATCGTCAACGTGAACAGCGGCAAGGTCCTGGAGATCGACAACTCCAGCACGAAGCCGGGCGCACATGCGCAGCAGTGGACCGACGTGATGTCGGCCCGGGGCCAGATGTGGACCGCACCGGTCGCCGACACGGTTCACGGACGATAGTCCCCACCACCTCTGTCGCCGGTGCGCCGGGCGGGCCAGGCGCGGCCTGCCCGGCGCACCGGCCGTAGGGGCGTATTCAGCCCGTCCGGCGTTTGAGGACACGCCCGGAGGGCGTGCTCGCCCCAGGCGACAACGGCGGGACGACTCCCCGCGCCCTACCAGACGTCGCCCGGCCGCCAGTCACAGATCAGCTCCCCGCCCAGGTCGACAGCCACGTGCGGCAGCACGTAGACGCACCCGTCCTCCTCCGCCGTCCGCTCGACCCCCGCGGGGGCGAGCACCGACGTCGGGCCCTGCCACTGCCGCCAGCCCCGCCCCTCGTACAGCGGTACCGCCTCGTCCGCCGCGCCGAGTGCGCCCAGCTCGTAGCAGCCGTCGCGCAGCACCCGCTCCAGGGCCTCCATCACCGCCGACGCGACGCCCCGGCGGCGCCGGTCCGCGCGGACCGCGACGGCCTCCACGTAGCCCGCGCGCAGCGCGCGCCCGCCGTGCAGCAGCCTGCGCTGCACCAGTGAGCCGTGGCCGACCAGCTCCCCGTCCTCGTGGACGAGGGCGTGCATGCCGCCCACCGTGTGGTCCCAGTCGTCGTCGGAGAAGCCGCCCTCGAAGGCGTCGTCCAGCAGTGAGCGGATCGCCACGAGCTCCGCCGGGCTCAGTTCCGAGGTGTGCGCCGTACGTACGTCAGCCATGGCGGTCATGGTGTCACGGGCCCCGAGCGGCGCCGTCGCACCATGGTCACGGCCCCTGGCGTCAGGACCGCGTCAATACCTGCGGGAGTTCCCGCCCCGGACCCAAATGTCCAATTCCATGGCCGTAAGGTCGGGCGTGACGCGACAGTGCTGCACCTCCGGGCCGACAACCGGCCGGAACACCGTCGCGCTTCGTGAAAGACAATGGGGCCATGGGACGCGGCAAGCTTCGGATCTATCTCGGCGCGGCACCGGGCGTCGGCAAGACATACGCAATGCTCTCCGAGGCGCACCGGCGCGTCGAGCGCGGCACCGATGCCGTGGTGGGGTTCGTGGAGCACCACGGCCGTCCGCGCACCGAGGTCATGCTGCACGGCCTGGAGACGGTGCCCCGTCGTGAGCTCACCTACCGCGACACCGCCTTCACGGAGATGGACGTCGACGCGCTGCTGGCCCGGCGCCCCGCCGTGGCCCTCGTCGACGAGCTGGCCCACACCAACGTGCCCGGCTCCCGCAACACCAAGCGCTGGCAGGACGTCGAGGAGCTGCTCCAGGCGGGCATCGACGTCGTCTCCACCGTCAACATCCAGCACCTGGAATCGCTGGGCGACGTGGTGGAGTCGATAACGGGCGTCCGGCAGCGCGAGACCGTGCCGGACGAGGTGGTGCGCCGCGCCGACCAGATCGAGCTCGTCGACATGTCGCCGCAGGCCCTGCGCCGCCGCATGGCGCACGGCAACATCTACAAGGCCGACAAGGTCGACGCCGCCCTCTCCAACTACTTCCGGCCCGGGAACCTGACCGCGCTGCGCGAGCTGGCGCTGCTGTGGACCGCCGACCGGGTCGACGAATACCTGCGGCAGTACCGCACGGAGCACAGCGTCTCCACGATCTGGCATGCCCGCGAGCGCATCGTCATCGGCCTCACCGGCGGCCCCGAGGGCCGTACGCTCATCCGCCGTGCCGCGCGCATGGCCGCCAAGGGCTCCGGCAGCGAGATCCTCGCCGTCTACATCGCCCGCAGCGACGGGCTGACCTCGGCGTCGCCCAAGGAGCTCGCCGTCCAGCGCACCCTGGTCGAGGACCTCGGCGGCACGTTCCACCATGTGATCGGTGACGACGTGCCCGCCTCGCTGCTGGAGTTCGCCCGCGGGGTCAACGCCACGCAGATCGTGCTCGGCTCCAGCCGCCGCAAGACCTGGCAGTACATCTTCGGCCCCGGCGTCGGCCAGACCGTCGCCCGGGACTCCGGGCCCGACCTCGACGTCCACATCGTCACCCACGAGGAGGTCGCCAAGGGCCGCGGCCTGCCCGTCTCCCGCGGCGCCCGCCTGGGCAGGGGCCGCATCGTGGCCGGCTGGCTCGTCGGCGTCGCGGGGCCCGCCCTGCTCAGCCTGCTGCTCACGCACATCGGGCCGGACCTCGGGCTGGCCAACGACATGCTGCTGTTCCTGTGCATGACGGTCGCCGCCGCCCTGCTCGGCGGCCTGCTGCCCTCGCTCGCCTCGGCGGCCTTCGGCTCGCTGCTGCTGAACTACTTCTTCGTCACGCCCCTGCACCGGCTGACGATCACCGACACCAAGAACATCGTCGCCATAGCGATCTTCGTGTTCGTCGCGGTGTCCGTGGCCTCCGTGGTGGACACGGCCGCCCGCCGCACCCACCAGGCCGCGCGGCTGCGTGCCGAGTCCGAGATCCTCTCCTTCCTCGCGGGCAGCGTCCTGCGCGGCGAGGACAGCCTGGACGCGCTCCTGGAGCGGGTGCGCGAGACCTTCGCCATGGAGTCCGTCGCCCTGCTGGAGCGCGCCAGCGAGGTCGACCCCTGGACCTGCGCCAGCAGCGTCGTCACCAGTACGGGCAAGCCCCTGCTGCGGCCCGAGGACGCCGACGTCGACATGCCCGTCGGCGACAACATGGCCCTCGCGCTCTCCGGCCGGGTGCTGCCCGCCGAGGACCGGCGCGTGCTGGCCGCCTTCGCCGCGCAGGCCGCCGTCGTCCTCGACCGCCAGCGGCTCGTCGGCGAGGCGGAGAAGGCCCAGGAGCTCGCCGAGGGCAACCGGATCCGCACCGCCCTGCTCGCCGCCGTCAGCCACGACCTGCGCACCCCGCTCGCCGGGATCAAGGCCGCGGTGACCTCGCTGCGCTCCGACGACGTCGCCTGGTCCGAGGAGGACGAGGCCGAGCTGCTCGCGGGGATCGAGGACGGCGCGGACCGCCTCGACCACCTCGTGGGCAACCTGCTCGACATGTCCCGCCTCCAGACCGGCACGGTCACCCCGCTGATCAGGGAGATCGACCTGGACGAGGTGGTCCCGATGGCCCTCGGGGGAGTGCCCGAGGGCAGTGTCGCCCTCGACATCCCCGAGACGCTGCCCATGGTCGCCGTCGACCCCGGCCTGCTGGAGCGCAGCGTCGCCAACATCGTCGAGAACGCCGTGAAGTACAGCCCGGACGGCACCCCCGTCCTCGTCGCCGCCAGCGCCCTCGGGGAGCGGGTGGAGGTCCGGGTCGCCGACCGCGGCCCCGGGGTCCCGGACAGCGCGAAGGACCGCATCTTCGAGCCGTTCCAGCGCTACGGCGACGCCCCGCGCGGCGCGGGCGTCGGCCTCGGGCTCGCCGTGGCCAGGGGCTTCGCCGAGGCCATGGGCGGCACCCTCGCCGCCGAGGACACGCCCGGCGGCGGCATGACCATGGTCCTCACCCTCCGGGCGGCGGCCGGCCGCCCGCCCGTACGGCCGGACATCCCGGCCCAGGCCACCTCCTGACACTCCCCGCATCTCCCCTTCCCGGCCGCGCGCCGCACAGACAAGCTCACGACCAAGACCCCGGGCCCGGCCGACGGGCCCGAACGAACAGCAGAGGTGGTTCCGCATGAACCGGGTGCTCGTGGTGGATGACGAGCCGCAGATCGTCCGCGCTCTCGTGATCAACCTCAAGGCGCGGAAGTACGAGGTCGACGCCGCCCCCGACGGTGCCACGGCCCTCCAGCTCGCCGCCGCCCGTCACCCCGACGTGGTCATCCTCGACCTCGGCCTGCCCGATATGGACGGCGTCGAGGTGATCAAGGGCCTGCGCGGCTGGACCCGGGTGCCGATCCTCGTCCTCTCCGCCCGCCAGACCTCCGACGAGAAGGTGGAGGCGCTCGACGCGGGCGCCGACGACTACGTCACCAAGCCCTTCGGCATGGACGAGCTCCTCGCCCGGCTGCGGGCCGCGGTACGGCGCGCCGAGCCGACCGGGCCGTCGGCCGCGGGCGACGACGCGATCGTCGAGACCGACGTCTTCACCGTCGACCTCGCGGCGAAGAAGGTCAACCGCGGCGGGCGGGACGTCCGCCTCACCCCGACCGAGTGGCACCTGCTGGAGGTCCTGGTCCGCAACACGGGCCGTCTCGTCAGCCAGAAGCAGCTCCTCCAGGAGGTCTGGGGCCCCTCGTACGGCACCGAGACCAACTACCTCCGCGTCTACATGGCCCAGCTCCGCCGCAAACTGGAACTGGACCCGAGCCACCCCAAGCACTTCATCACGGAACCGGGCATGGGGTACCGCTTCGAGCTGTGACCGGGGGCTCCGCCCCCGGACCCCCGCGCCCACCGGGGTGCCTCGTGAGCTCGGCGCGCGTCCGCGGGGCGCGTCATGGCTGGTCGCGCAGTTCCCCGCGCCCCTGACGGGGCACCCCGTCGCGCAAGGGCTGCGCCAGGTGGGTGCCCCGGTAGGCTGGGGGACATGAGCGTCGTACCCCGTTCCGAGAAGCCGACAGGCCGGTTGCGCCGGATGCTGGACCGGCTGTCCACCTCGCAGGAGGACCTGCACTCCGCGGAGCTGCAACAGGACGCGGAGGAGACGGGCTGCACCAAGATCTGCGACTGCGACGACCGGCAGATAGTGAAGGTCACCGGCACGCTCCGGACCGTCACCCTCCGTCCGCGTGCCGGGGTCCCCGCCCTGGAGGCGGAGCTCTTCGACGGTTCCGCCGCGCTCGACGTGGTGTGGCTCGGGCGCCGTTCCATCGTCGGCATCGAGCCCGGCCGTAAGCTGATCGCCTCCGGCCGGATCTCCATGAGCCGTGGCCGCCGGGTGCTGTTCAATCCCAAGTACGAACTCCGACCTCTCGGACAGGAGTAGCGGGTGACGTCTCTCGACAAGCCGATGGACCAGCAAGGGCGGGCCGACGCGGACGCCGACGCGAGAGCGGCCACCGAGGCGGCCCTGTTCGAGGCGTTCGGCGGGGTGCGGGGTATGGTCGAGACGACCGTCCCCGGCCTGGTCTTCGTCGCGATCTACACCGTCAAGCGGGACATCCACAGCGCGGCCATCGCGGCGCTCGGGCTTTCCCTGGTGCTGGGCATCGCCCGGCTGATCGGCAAGGACACCCTCAAGCACGCCTTCAGCGGCGTCTTCGGGGTCGCCTTCGGCGCCGTCTTCGCGATGATGTCCGGCGACGCCAAGAACTTCTACCTGCCGGGCATGCTCTACAGCCTCGGGCTGGCCGTGGCGTACATCGTCACGTCGCTCGCCGGGTATCCGCTGCTGGGGCTGATCCTCGGCCCGGTGTTCAAGGAGAACCTCTCCTGGCGCACCCGCAATCCCGGCCGCAAGGTCGCCTACACCAAGGCCAGCTGGGCCTGGGGCCTCATCCTGCTCGCCAAGTCGGCGATCCTCTTCCCGCTCTACTGGTGGGGCGACGCGACGCAGCTCGGCTGGGTGAAGGTGGCACTCGGCATCCCGCCGATGCTGCTCTCCGTCTACCTGACGTGGATCTTCCTGGCCAAGGCGCCCCCGCCGATCGACGTCTTCGCCGAGATGGAAGCGGAAGAACGCGAGAAGGCGGCGGCCACCAAGCAGTAAAAACGCGCAGTTCCCCGCGCCCCTTAGGGCGCGTATCGGGTCGTGATCAATCTGTGGGATTCGCCCTCGCGGCGGGGGCGAATCCGGTAGATCGGGGTGCATGACGCGGACACAGTTGACGGACGAGGAATGGGAGTACGTCGCTCCGTACCTGCCGATTGGTGAGTACGGTCCGTACCCGTCGCGGCTGCGGCAGCAGTTCGAGGGCGTGATCTGGCGGTTCGGCACTGGAGCGCAGTGGCGGGAGATGCCGGCCGGGTTCGGCGCCTGGCCGACCGTGCACAACCGTTTCAGGCAGTGGCGGGATGCCGGTGTCTTCGAAGCCCTGCTGGAGGGACTGATCGCCGAGGCGGCGAAGCTGGGGCGGGTGGACTTGTCCCTGGTCAGCGTGGATTCCACCACCGTCCGGGCCCATCACGACGCGGCCGGGATGCACCTCGGTGCCGACGTGCTGGCCGCCTTGGAGAAGGCCGCCGCCGAGGAGAGGGCACGCCAAAAGGGGGCGGCCCGGAAGGACAAGACGGGCAGGACGCCGAAAGCGACCCGGAGCGGGAAGAGCGCCGACGCGTCCGGCGACGGCGCAAGCTCCGTCTGAAGGCCGCCCTGCTCGGCCGCTCGCGTGGCGGGCAGACCAGCAAGATCCACCTGGCCGGCGACCGCCGGTGCCGCCCGCTGTCCCTGGTCCTGACGGCGGGCCAGGCCGCGGACTGCCCGCAGTTCATCCCGGTGCTGGGCAGGGTACGGGTCCGCGGCCCCGTCGGCCGTCCCCGCACCCGGCCGGACGCGGTCGCCGGGGACAAGGCCTACTCTTCCCGCGGCAACCGCGCCCACCTGCGGCAACGCGGCATCAAGGCAGTGATCCCGGAGAAGAAGGACCAGGCCGCCAACCGGAAGAGGAAGGGGTCCAGGGGCGGCCGGCCCGTCAGTCACGACACCGGCCTCTACAAGGAGAGGAACACCGTCGAGCGGCTGATCAACAAGCTGAAGGCCTGGCGAGGCATCGCCACCCGCTACGACAAAACCCCCGAAAGCTACCTCGTCGGCCTTCATCTACGAGCATCAATGATCTGGATCAGGGACCTCACCCGAGCCAATCATTGATCACAACCCAATACGCGCCCTAAGGGGCGCGGGGAACGGCGCGACCAGCCACAACGCACCCGCAGCCGCACGCGAAGCGCAAGCCGCACCCCAGTAGGCGCGACCGCACCGCCCTCAGCGGAGCGCTACGCGTCCGCGCGCCGCACCGACAGCAGCTCCTCCAGCCGCTCCTCCCGCGCCGGTGCCGCGACGAAGAGAAGCTCGTCGCCCGCCTCCAGGGAGTCCTCCTTGTTGGGGGTCAGCACGCGGTTGCCGCGGATGATGGTGACCAGCGAGGTGTCGTCCGGCCAGTCCACGTCCCCGACGCGCGTGCCCGCCAGCGCGGACTCCGGCGGCAGCGTCAGCTCCACCAGGTTCGCGTCGCCCTGGCTGAAGCGCATCAGCCGCACCAGGTCGCCGACGCTCACGGCCTCCTCGACCAGCGCCGACATCAGACGCGGCGTGGAGACGGCCACGTCCACGCCCCAGGACTCGTTGAAGAGCCACTCGTTCTTCGGGTTGTTCACCCGGGCCACGACCCGGGGCACCCCGTACTCCGTCTTGGCGAGCAACGAGACGACCAGGTTGACCTTGTCGTCACCGGTCGCCGCGATCACCACGTTGCAGCGCTGGAGCGCCGCCTCGTCCAGCGACGTGATCTCGCACGCGTCGGCCAGCAGCCACTCCGCGAGCGGCACGCGCTCGACCGAGATGGCCGTCGGCGCCTTGTCGACGAGCAGCACCTCGTGCCCGTTCTCCAGCAGCTCACCGGCGATGGAGCGCCCGACGGCACCCGCACCCGCGATAGCAACCCTCATCGGTGTGCCTCCTCCGGGCCCTCGGCGAACGCCGCCTCGACCTTCTCGACCTCGTCGGTACGCATCATCACGTGCACCAGGTCGCCCTCCTGCAGGACCGTCTGGGACGTCGGCAGCATCGCCTCGCCCAGCCGGGTGAGGAAGGCCACCCGCACGCCGGTCTCCTCCTGCAGCCTGCTGATCTTGTGGCCCACCCAGGCGTCCGAGGCGGGCACCTCCGCGAGTTGCACGCCGCCGCTCGGGTCGCGCCACAGCGGCTCCGCGCCGGACGGCAGCAGCCGCCGCAGCATCTGGTCCGCCGTCCACCGCACGGTGGCCACCGTCGGGATGCCGAGCCGCTGGTAGACCTCGGCACGCCGCGGGTCGTAGATCCGGGCCGCGACGTTCTCCACGCCGAACATCTCGCGGGCCACCCGGGCCGCGATGATGTTGGAGTTGTCGCCGCTGCTCACGGCCGCGAAGGCGCCGGCCTCCTCGATGCCCGCCTCGCGCAGGGTGTCCTGGTCGAAGCCGACGCCGGTCACCCGCCGTCCGCCGAAGCCGGAGCCCAGGCGCCGGAAGGACGTGGGGTCCTGGTCGATCACGGCGACCGTGTGGCCCTGCTGTTCAAGGGTCTGCGCCAGGGCGGAGCCCACGCGGCCGCAGCCCATGATCACAATGTGCATGACGATTACCCCGTGCTCCGGACTGCCGCGACTACCGCGCTGACCTGCACCGACAACCTGCTCACATCTTCCCTTGTCGTTCTTCTTCCGTGCCGCCCGGTCTTCCGCCCGCCGCGGCACACGGACACCACCGTATCCGCTGGACGGCACCGGCCGTGGTCCGGGCCGCGCCCGCGCCGCGCCGAGCCGGGCGGACCCGCTCACCGGGCACGCCCGGACCCGCTCACCGGATGTACCCGGACCCGCTCACCGGACGTACCGGAGTACGCCTCCGGAGCGTGCCGGGGCGTCCACCCCGGGGCACGCCGGGGCGCGCCCCTCCGGAGCATGCCCCGCGTGATCCGGACGAAGACCGTCCGCGGCCGTTCGCCGTATGGACGTCCCGCCGCCCGCCGGGGGCGGCTCCGTACCACTTTTCTGGACGTATGTCTGTTCGGAAAATCGCGGTCGAGGATCGGCCACGCACCCCTGCCCGTGGTTAGGATGATCGCCGTATTCCGCTTCCGGACGGGGCGTCAGGAATCAGTGGCCCTGTCCCCGTCGACCGCATGCCCCCAGCGTCCACGAGGAATTGATGTCACATCACATACCGGAGGTGGTGGGCTGGTGCCTGGCCGTCGCGCTGGTCGTCGTGACGGTTCTGCTGGTGCGCCAGCGGGGCATCACCGCCGCCGTGCGCAGGCGGGTCGCGCAGTTGGAGGAGGGCCTCCAGACGCGTGACAGGGAGGTGCGGCACATGGTCACCGTCCGGCTCCCCGCCGTGACGGCCTCCATGCACGAGCCCGTCCCGCTGCCCGGACTGCTCGACGAGCGCCTCGGCGGCACCGTCTTCGCCCAGGGCCTCCAGTCCGTGATGGACACCTTCACGCAGTCCGTGGACAAGGCGCAGGCCCGCGCCGACCAGTCCGCGAAGGCCGCCCTCAAGGCGTCCATGCGTGCCCTCCAGGGCCTCGCGCACGAGCAGCAGCTGGCGATCTCCGACATGCAGGAGCGGCACGACAACCCCGACGTGCTGCGCGACCTGCTCCAGATCGACCACGCCAACTCCCAGTTCGGCCGCCGCGCCCAGGCCATCGCCGTGCTCTGCGGCTCCTGGCCCGGCAGACAGCGCGCCGCTTCCCCGCTCCTCGACGTCGTCCGCGGCGCCACCTCCCGCATCCGTGACTACCGGCGCGTCAAGGTGCACAACCACGCCGACCTCGCCGTCGTCAGCCGTGCCGTGGAGCCCGTCGTCCTCGCCGTCGCCGAGCTCCTCGACAACGCGGCCCGGCACTCCCAGCCCAACACGGCCGTGGAGGTCGGCATCCAGCCCGTGCACAACGGGGCCGTCGTCGTCGTCGACGACGCGGGCGTCGGCATGAACGCCCAGGAGATCCAGCGGGCCGCCGTCCTCCTCTCCGGCCAGCGGACCGTGGACGTCTCGCGGCTCGGCGACCCCCCGCAGTTCGGCTTCCCCGTCATCGGCGTACTCGCCTCCCGCTACGGCTTCAGCGTCTCCGTCGACACCCGCTCGCCCTACGGCGGCGTCCGCGCGGTGCTCTTCCTCCCCACGGCCCTGCTCAGCCACCTCGACCTCGACGGGCCCGACACCACCCCGCTGCGGACCC
>NZ_JAINFC010000209.1 GCF_020740835.1 Streptomyces sp. UNOC14_S4 | reverse complement strand
GGCCACGGGGCGGCGGGTGAAGGGGACGGTGGCGACGCGGCCGGGGTGGTTGATCTGCATCCACACCGCTGTGCCGCGCGCGTGTGCGGCGTCGGCCCAGGAGGTGAAGGCGGGCAGGGCGCGGTCGTCGTCGAGGACGGCGTTGCGGGGTTCGACGAGCCCGTCCCGGTTGATCATGACGTTGCCGGTGATGAGCAGGCCGGCGCCGGAGCGGGCCCAGGTGGCGTAGAGGCGGTGCAGACCGGCGGTGGGCGCCCCGGAGCGGGTGGCGAGCTGTTCGCTCATGCCGGCTTTGGCGATGCGGTTGGCCAGGACCGCCCCGCAGGGCAGGGTCAGTGGTTCGGCGAGCACGGTGGTCGCGGTGCCGGTCATGTCGTCGGTCATCTCAGAGCACCCTCGGGCGGAGTCGGCTCGCCGTGAACAGCGGCGAGAGCGGACGGAGCGGGATCGGCGGGGATCCGGCGGTGAGGTCGACGCGGTGGAGGCGGGCTTCGAGGGCACGGCCGAGGCCCATCTGGTCGAGCGGATCGCGTTCGGACCCACCGAGGGTGATCTCGAAGCCGGTGACCTCGCGTACGTCGAGGGGGTGTTCGCCGGGTGTGAAGCCGACGAAGCGAGGCATGGCCGCCCCGAGCAGTCCCATGGCGTTGCGGTGCGGGCGGCCGAGGATCGGCGGCGGGTCGTCGATCCGCCGGCCGAGGGTGCCGCCCATGGTGATCAGCGTGCTGTCTCGCCTGTGTGCCTCGGCGTGGATCGTGTCGCCGTCGAGGTGCCAGTCGATCTCGCCCAGTTTCTTCGGGTAGCCGAGCAGCTCACGGCCGAGGATGAGAGCGACGTCGTCGTCGAGGATCATCCAGGGGCAGTGGATGCCGGTGCGGCGGCCGGCCTGGATGTGCACGAATACCCCGGCCTCGTGGTAGACCGAGCCGTAGGCGCAGTCGGGGAAGAACGCGGTGAACACGTCTGCCCGGGCGGGCTCGGCGAGCCGGACCCCGAACGGCAGCCAGGGCCGCATCCGTTCGGGGTCGACCTCGACGGTCGCGGCGAAGTAGTGCGCGTCGCGGTACAGGGCGCGGCGCGGGTTGCCCAGGGCGAGCAGGCGCCGCAGGTCGGAGACCAGAGCGCGGCCCGGGGTGCGGGTGGTGGGTTCCCAGGTGGTCACGTCAGCCTCCCGTACGCCGTGCGCAGCAGCCGGGCGGTGATCCACCGAGGGGTGTACTGCCCGCCGGCCGTCTGGACCTTGGCGAACGGTCCCGGTACGACGCGCCGTCTGCCCCGGGCCATGCCGGCGATCGCCTGCCGTGCGGCCTGTTCGGCCGACACCCACAGGGGGCCGGGGACCAGGCGGTCCAGCGCCGGTACGTCGGCGGCCCGGGTGAACTCGGTGCGCACCGGGCCGGGGGCGAGGAGGGTGCAGCAGACCCCGGTGCCGGCGAGTTCGGCGTGCAGGGACTCGGCGAAGGTGTTCGCGAACGCCTTCGAGGCGGCGTAGGTCGTGTTGTTCGGGCCGGGCTGGTTACCGGCCGTGGAGCCGGTGACCAGGATCGCGCCCGCCCGGCGCTCCAGCATGCCGGGCAGCACGGCCAGGGTCAGCTCGTGCACGGCCACCACGTCCAGTTCGACCTGCAGCCGCTCCCGCTCCGGAGTCAGGGCGGACAGCGGTCCGTAGGTGGCGAAGCCTGCGTTGTTGCACAGCACCGCGATGTCCCGGGACGCCAAGTCGGCCGCCAGCTTGGCGCGTTCTTCCCGGTCGGCGAGGTCGCAGGGACGTACTTCCGCCTGGACGCGGTAACGCTCGGTCAGCCGCTCGGCGAGCTCGCGCAGCCGCTCCTCCCGGCGGGCCACCAGGATCAGCGAGTGGCCGCGGGCCGCCAGGCCCTCGGCGAGCGCGGCGCCGATGCCGGACGAGGCACCGGTGACCACGGCCCGGTTCCGTGGCGTGGGGGCGGGCAGGCTCATACGGGCACCTCCGTTTCGGCGAGGCCGGTGGTATGGGCGGCGCCACCGACATCCGGGACGCGCACCGGGGACGGAAGAGCGGGCGCGGGTCCGCGGCGCGCGTTCCACGACGCCACGCCGCCGCCGAGCAACCGGGCCCGACGACAGTGGCCACGCAGGATGCGACGCAGGAGGCGGATCCGGGTGAGGATCTCCGCCGACCCGGCCAGGATCGAGCTGCGCGCCGGCATGCGGCGGGCGACCAGGTCGGACAGCGGGACCGGGAACAGCCGTTGCGCGACGACCGCTTCGGCGAGGAAGTCCGAGCCGTGCGAGATGATCCTCCCGGCGCCGGAGCGGGGCGCGACCAGGCCCCAGACGTAGAGGTTGGCGTATCGGGGCACGAGCACGTGCTCGATCAGCAGCGGCTGTTCGTTCTCCCACACGAACATCGACTCGTCCAGGAACGGGAACCGGGTGCGGAAGCCGGTGGCCCACACGATGGTGTCGTACTCGCCGCTGGTGCCGTCGGCGAAGTGCACCGTGGATCCGTCGAAGCGGGCGATCTCCTTGCGCGGCCGGACCTTGCCGTGCAGCAGCGCGTACATCAGCGAGGAGTTGACCGTGACGTCTTTGCTGAACAGCTCGTGGTCGGGCCTCTGGAGCCCGTACCGCTCGTAACGGCCGTAGGACAGCCGCAGCAGCGCCTTGAAGCCGAGCCGCTGCAACGGCATCGGCAGCCACACGCGGTCCCATTCCGAGGCCGGGATCCCGAAGATCGTCTTCGGGATGAACCAGTACCCGGAACGCATGGACAGGTCGGCGCCGCCGAACGTGGCCGCCGCCTCGACCGCGAGGTCGCTGGCCGAGTTGCCGCCGCCGACCACGAGCACCCGGCCGCCGGTGCCGAAGTCGGCGGGGCGCTTGTAGTCCTTGGAGTGCAGCTGACGGCCGCTGAACGTGCCCGGGTAGGCGGGGATGTTGCGCTCCCAGTAGTGACCGTTGGCGGCAACGACCCCGGCGTATTCGCGCCGCTCACCGGTCGACAGCGTCACCCGCCAGCCGGCCATGCCGGTACGGTCCAGCGGCCGCACCCCGACGACCTCGGTGTCGAACTCGATACGCTCGCGCAGATGGAAGTGGTCCACATAGTCGTTCAGGTACCGCAGCATCTGCACCCGGCCGGGAAACGTCGGATAGTCGGCCGGCATCGGGTACTCGACGTACTGGGTGGACTTCTTCGAACTGATCAGGTGCGTCGAGTCGTACACCCCGTGCGCCCAGTTCCCGCCGATCTCCCCGGTGGCCTCGAACTGGTCGTACGGGATGCCCGCCTGCCGCAGGGCACGCGCCAGCCCGTTGCCGACGTAACCCGCACCGATGATGCACAAGCGCTCCGGCGCGCCGGTCCTCGTCATCGGCCCTCCCTTCCCGCGATTGCTGCATACCTGTAGCTTTCATTGCTGCGTGACTGTAGCTACAGGTGTGTAGCTTCGCAGGGGTAGGATTGAGGCCATGACACCCCCCGGTATCGCCCGCAAGCGCCCGTACGCCCCGCGCATGGCCCCGGCCGAACGGCGCGAGCAGCTGCTGGACACCGCACTGCGGATCATCAACACCGAGGGGGTGGCCGGCGTCTCCGTCGACGCGGTGGCCAAAGCGGCCGGTGTCACCAGGCCGGTCGTCTACGGCCAGTTCACCGACAGCAACCACATCCTGCGCGACCTGCTCCACCGCGAGGGCGAACGCGCCCTCGCCCAGATCGCCGACACCCTCCCCGCCGACCTCGCCAACGCCGACCCCGTCGCCGTCTTCACCCACGTCGCCGGGAGCTTCTTCACCGCCGTCACCACCCATCCGGAACGCTGGCGCGCCATCCTCCTGCCCGTCGACGCCACACCGCTGCCCGTACGGACGTACCGCCGACAGGCCGAAGCCGCCATCCGCGCCCGGTTCGTCGACATCACCCGTCACTTCCTCACCGGCCGCCCCGGCACCGAGACTGTCGACGTCGGCCTCCTCGCCCACCTCCTGCTCACCGCCATGGAAGAAGGTGGTCGACTCGCCCTGCGCGATCCGGACGGCTACCCGCCCCAACGGCTCACCGCCATGGCCCGGTTCATGGCCGAGACCTTCTTCGCGCGGTACCCGGCCGACCGCTGAGGCGGGCGGCCATCCCTCCGGGCCGCGGCACGGGTGCGCTCGAAGTCCTCCGGGGGCTGCCGACGGCGCTCGTCCTGCGCGCGGTCGTCCCGGAAGCGAGAGCCCCGCAACCGCTCACTGTGGT
This sequence comes from Streptomyces sp. UNOC14_S4, assembly GCF_020740835.1. Lineage (GTDB taxonomy): Bacteria > Actinomycetota > Actinomycetes > Streptomycetales > Streptomycetaceae > Streptomyces. The sequence goes on along the minus strand of NZ_JAINFC010000209.1, from coordinate 7,737 downwards.
GGCATCGGTCCGGACACGGCCGTCGCCTTGCTGATCACGGTGGGGGACAACCCGGAACGCCTGGACAGTGAGGCGTCTTTCGCCGCGCTGTGCGGGCTCAGCCCTGTCGAGCGTTCCTCGGGACGCCGGCAATTCCGTCGCCTCAATCGTGGTGGCGACCGGCAGGCGAATGCCGCGCTCCATCGCATCGTGTTCACCCGTCTGCGGGCAGGCCCGCGCACCCAGGGCTACTACGAGCGCCGGATCAAGGAGGGCGGACCCGCCGCGAAATCGTCCGCTGCCTCAAGCTCTATGCGGCCCGGGAGGTCTTCCACCTGGCCGGACAGCTACAGCCAGGACCTCGCACATAGGGGCTGTGGTTCACCGAGAACGATCATTCTCTGGTTCAGGGCCCGCTCGCTTTCCTTGCCGGCCGTGCAGGACTCATAGCCCCTCTCTGTCGGCCGGTGTCCGAGTCTCGGCGCCCATGACCGAAACGACGCCTCTCACATGCCCGTGACGCATTGACCCCCTTGGTGTCATCGCGGTTGCATGCTTGGGGCCTTCTGGCGGGGAGCCGGAGGCGGATCCTATTCCTGACTGGGGGAAAGATGAGGGGAAGAACAAACCGGAGCACCACCAGACGCGTGTGGGGTGCATTAAGTGCGGCGGTCGTGGTGTGTGCGGTCACCGCGGTGTTGCCCGGAGCCGCATCGGCAGAGCCCGCGGGCGTCGCGCGCGACAGGGGAGCCGGTGTCGAGAGGATCAGTGTCGCGGCCGACGGCACTCAGTCCGACGGCGATTCCACCGGTGGCGCGATTTCGGTCGACGGCAGCCGCGTCGTCTTCTCGTCGTCGGCGACGAACCTCACGCCCAGCAGTAGCGCGGGAGGCCAGGGGGTGTACCTGCGCGAACAGCGGTCGGGGCAGCTCAAGCGCGTGGGATATTCCCCGATCGCCTCTCCGGTGATCAGCGGTGACGGGGAGTATGCCGCCTATTGGGTGCGGTTGTTCAAGGACACCAAGGTCAAGCTGGCCCAGTGGACCGCGGGCAGTGCGATCGGCCTCGACTGCGATGCCCTCAGCTGCAGTCAGCCGTCGCTGAGCGGGGACGGCCGCTACGTCGCCGATGTGGCCACCAACGGCCGACCGCCGTCCAGCCAGCGAATCGACGTATGGGACTGGCACGCCCACACCAAGCAGGAAATCGCCTCGTTCGACCACACAGCCCCGTCCCGGCCGTCCATCAGTGGTGACGGCCGCTTTGTCGCCTACCAGGACGGCAAGGCCGGGGACGTCTTCGTGTGGGACCGGGACTCCGGCTCCACCTCCGGCCCGATCGAGGGCCCGTCCAAGGAGGCGGCGATCGTCCAGATCAGCAAGGACGGCAGCAAGGTCGTCTACCTCTCGGGCTCCGACACCTACGTCCACGACGTGGCCTCGGACACCGCCCAGCTGGTGCCGAACGTAAAGGGCTTGGCCATCGATCCCACTGGCGGCTATCTGCTGTACGCCCCGAATGACACGACCGGACCGTCGCTCATGCTGCGCGACCTGCGAGCGGGCACCGACCAGGTCGTCTCGAACCAGCCGGCCTCGGCCGGGGTCGACGCGGTCAGCGCCGGTGGGCGCGACGTGGTCTTCCAGTCCGCGGCCGACGACATCGTGCCCGGTGACACCAACGGCAAGTCGGACGTGTTCGTCCGTCACTTCTCCTGATCGCCCATGCTGCCGTGCTCCTCGTATGCCGCACCGCTCTCGCACCCACGTGGGAGCGGCGTGGCAGTTGCTCGCACGAGTGGGCGTCGGACCGGACAGCGCCGCCACGCCGCTGATGGGGGTGGGACCCGGCACGAAAACGTCCGCTGCCCCGAGCGCTACGCGGCCCGGGAGGTCTTCCACCTGGTCGGACAGGTACAGTCACGACCCCGCTCATAGGGGCTGTCGTGACAGATGAGAGGGTCTGGCGGGTGAGTGAGACACCGGCGAAGACCCTCCAATACCGCTCTGACGGGCCAGAAGACGCCCCAGTCCTGGTCCTGGGGCCCGCGTTGGGTACCACATGGCACAGGTAGACGAAGGCGTCTTGCGCGGTCCAGGGAGTCCTGGTCAGCGGCGTACGCGCAGGTCAGGGCCTTGTGGTCCAGGAGTGTCGATGCTGTTGGTGATACGTGTGTGACAGGAATGGCGCTGTCGCCGCGCCCGTTCATCACCGATGAATCCGTAGATCGCTTCATAGCACCACCGGGAGAACCCGTGACCGACAGCAAGAACATCAACAATCCCGTGGGCCAGGGCGGCGGCCAGCGCAAGAAGCTGTCCCGCGCCGAACGGCAGAACAACGGTCCGCACCGCAACCTCGACCGCCGGAGCGCCGCCGCCCAGAAGGCGGAGCTGGTGCGCAAGATGCGCGAAAAGGCACGTGCAACCGGGGGTGCCGGGCAGACGGGTGACGGCACCGCACAGAGCTGACGTACCGCCGCCGCGGGGCGGCACCGCACGGGCCCTGCTGCCGTGCCGGGCATGGCCGATCCCGCTCAGCTCGCGGCCGCGCACCCGCGTCTCAGCCGACCATCTGGGGCACCAGCAGATTCAGCAGCCGAGTCACCGCCACCACCCCGAGCTGCACCAGCAGCGTCCACCATCGTGTTGCCCGTGCCCAGCCCGGGCGGCACCGTCAGGAAGAGCGTTCCGGGCGACGCCCCCCCACGGCCAGGCAGGGCTGCTGTGCGGTCACGATCTTCCGCTGCTTCAAGCGCTACGCGGCCCGAGTGGTCTTTCACCTGCTCAAACCGCTGCAGCCATGACCCCGCTTATAGGGGCTGCTGTGAGAGCTGTGAGAGCTCATGCTGCGACGAAGCTGCCGGAGGGAGTGTCACGATGCACACTGCTCATTGGGTATCCGGTGCGGGAGTGGTGCGGCAGGCTGTCAGTTGTCCGGTTACTCCTGTTTGTAGGTGTGGTGGAGGTAGGTCCGGGGTTTGGCGCCGCGATCGCGTGTACGTGTCTGGCGGGCGCGCACTGATTCTTCGCTGGATTCCGTAGCGACGACAACGCTGTGGCCGGTGCTGACACGCTGCTTGACCAAGGCATACAGCTGTTCCCTGGTAGTGCCCACGGTCCCGGCGAGCCCGTGTTTGACCAAGTCGATGAACTGGGTGCCAGTGAGGTGACGTTCGACTTGGTCGTAGCCGAGGATCCGTGCGGTACTGTCATCCCGCTTGCCGCGCGTGCAGTCGTCTTCCAGCAGGAGTCGGATGTACGAGACGGGTAGATACATCCCCGGGGCAAGCCCTTGGGCCGGGTGCCTGTCGGTGCTCTGTGGCCAATAGGCGAGTTTCACGAAGCAGGGGTCATTGCCGAGACGCCATTCGCTCGGCTGTGTCGGATGGCCGCTCAGCTTTGCTGTTTCCTCGAGCCGGTCGAGTTGGCTTCTCAGGCGTGCGTCCACGTAGATCGAGCGAGTGTCCGGATCGAGTCGCTTGTACTGGACGAAGACGAAGCTCATGGTCGGCTCGTGGTAGTAGAGCATGTCTGTGCCGAGGCGAGATTCCACCGGTGTGGCATTGACGTTGACGACTTCGAGCCGCCGTCCTGATGCGTCGTGCAGGACGTGAATGTCGCAGCGGACCGTGCTGCCTTGTTGCCATTCGCTGAACATCCCGAATGCCTCGCCGGCGACGCGGACGTCGTAGTCGATGAGGCTGTGCTCCACGGGCTGCGGAATGAGCCCGGCGGTGTACGGGGCATCTGCTGATGGCGGGCGCCGCCATGCGGCAAGTGCGGAGAGCGGGAAGTCGGCGATGCGTAGCAGGCTGCCTGTCGCATCGCGCTGCTCCTGCCATGACCGGTCGGCATGGCTGTTCCCGAAGACAGGCGGGTCGGCTTGGGCAATCAGCCAGTCGAGAAGCGGGCCGAGTCCGGGCCACCCCGTGCGTAGCGCTCTCTCCAACGATCGCCATACGGCGTCGCCGCATGCACCGACTGTGCCCAGCAGCGAGGCTCGGTCGAACTCTTGGCGCAGGGGCGCTGGTAGTCCGTTGAGTAGGCCGTCAGGACCGTCGAGCGGAACGGTCTCCATGCACTCCCGGAGTGGATCGACAGTGATGCTCTTGTCGACGGCCCCCACGGTGCCATGACGGGCCACGATGCCTATCCATGCAAGCCACCGTGATCGTTCGCGGCCGGGCTGGGCCGGATGCTCGCCGATCAAGAGCACGATGGGCGGTCCGTCGAGAGCTGCGTCGATGTTCAGGCTCTTCGGGCGGGACTTGGTCAGTCGCTGCTCAATTCTGAACTTGCCCTGGTTTGCATCGAGTTCATTCGAACTCAGAGTTACGATATAGGCCACGCTCGGACCTTATCCCGGTGGCTTCGGCCATGGTTCAGATCGGAACATCCGCGAATCCGCGGGGGCGGGTCATGGACGCGGGCTGGGACGCGGACGAGATCCTCGATCGTCTCACCGCCGTCTGCGAGCCAGGCACCCAACTCCCGCAGCCTCTCACGCACACGATCAAGGACGCCGCCCGTACCCACGGACGCTTGCGGGTCGTCCGCTCCGTCGACACGACGCTGATTGTCGAAGCCCCCCAGGCGCGTGGCCTCGCGAAGCTGGGGCCTGCGGCGCATCGCACCCACCGTCCTCATCTCCACCGCACCGCCCGACCAGCCCCTGGCCGCACTGCGCACCGCTGGCGCCGGAGGGAACTCATCCGGCGGTTGTCCACGGGGCGAGCGCGCGCTGTTCGTGTAACCGGGCACGCGTCAGGGCGATCCGACTCAGACCTTGATGATGGTGACACGTGTGCCGCACAGGGGGGTGAGGTCCTCGGGGTCGGAGGTGAGGACCGTGACAGGGCCGGGAGCGACGAGAGCGGTGGCGCTGAGCATGGCGTCGATGGCGTACTTGTGCCCGTGCAGTCCGGCGTCGGCCAGGAGCACGGCAGCATGGCGGGCGATCGGTTCGGTGATCGGTTCGACGACGAGGCGGGACAAGGTCCACTCCAGGGCCGGCCGGTTGATGCGGGGGTGAACCACCTCGACGAGGGTGGCCGCGGAGGTGATGACACGGAGATCGTCGGCGCGGGCAAGGGCGAGCCATGCGGTGACCGTGCGGTCGCGCAGGACAGCCTTTGCCAGTCCCTCGCTGTCGAGGACGAGGGTGCCGCCGGGGGCGGCGGGCGAGCGGTTCACGCGGCGTCCGCCCCGCCGTGGGCCTGTTCCTGCCGGGCCTGGTGGAGCTGGTCACGCAGCGCCTGGACCTCGTCGTCGGTGATGGGGCCGTGGTCGGCCTCGGCGACGGTGATGAGTTCGTTGAGATTGTCGCGTTCGATCTGGCGGGCGACGGCGGCAGTCACGTACGCGGACAGGCCGGACGGGCCGCTGCGGGTCCGGGCCGCCTCCGCGATGTCGCGCGGCATGGTGATCGAGTACTTGCCGGTAGGCTCGCTCATGCCACCAATCCTACCGGCAATCCTCCTCGTGGGCGGTAACAAGAGGCCGGGCCTCCGCTCAGGCGGTGAGCAGTCCCTTTGGCGCCCCAGTTCACCTGCTGCAGGAAGGTGGCGGACGCTCCGCGGAAGGGGTATAGGCGCGCAACACCTGGCATCCTGAGAAGGCTGCTGCGGCGTGCGCCGCGAGGCTGGCTATTCGCCGCACCTTGACTCGGCCGAGCAGCGTACCGATCGATGTCTGCCAGGCCCCGCGGTGGGTGGCGGGCGCCTCGCGCTCGCTGGCCAATCTGCTGATCCGGCCGTGATGTGGTCCGTTCTGGCCGCCTTGCTCATTAAGCAGAAGGGCACTGTGGCAGCCGCTGAGATCCAGCGGCACGAGCACAAGATCCTGGTCCACGCTGTGTACCACACCGTCGAGCCGCACAAGCTTCCCATGGGATCCACTCGCGTCGATCCAATGGGATTGTTTCCAGGCCGTGCAAGTGGCCGAGAAGGCTGTGGCGAGGGAAGGGCGTCTCTGCCATGTCGGCCTCATGGTCCGGAGACTTCAGGGCGGATGCCCCGACGATGCGGGTCTGGTGGGTGAAGCCCTGCTCGTGGAGCAGAGTCAGCAGCCTCGCGGACGGTTTGATGGTGAACAGTTCTTCCAGAACGATGACGTCCGTGTCCTTGACCGCTTCGGAGCCCGCTATGGCTTCGGCCCTCTCGTCGGGGCCGTGGGGCCGCTGGAGAGTGTGGCGAATTTGCCGAGCAGCATGGTGTTCCAGTTGAGCACCTTGAGCGACGCCGGGCTGCTGGGGGCAGCGGTGGGTTTCGGGGCGTCAGCCATGGCCGGTACGGAGAGGAGGGGCGCGGCGGCCGCAGCCGCCAGGATGCCGAGAGCGGCGCGCCTGCGTCGTGTGCCGGCCGGGCGTTCGGGAGCAACAGCGCGAGGCGTTACCGGCATTGTGGTGGCAGGCCGGAAGGTCATGTGGAAAGTCCTTTTCTGCGACGTCGATGGGGTGCGGGGCGGTCGGGCCCTGAGTGCCCTGCAATGTGGTGGTGACAGCTGGGTTTCTTAACGGGGTTGCAGCGACGAGGCCTTGCCGCGCAGGCCGTCGAGGTTGCTGTGGCTGGTCATGTTGACGGCCTCGTGCGAGCCGATGGGGTGCTTGCCCCCGCCGTACTCGGTGTCCTCGTACCAGGAGTAGGGGCGCCCGGACCGGTTGATCCAGGACTGCATCGCGTCGTTGAGGCCGTGGTCGGCGAGCCGGGGGACGGAGACGCCCGAGCGCACGCCGATTCCGCCGCCGTCGCGCCATTTGCCCCGGTACACGCACAGGTAGTCCTGGGGGCAATCCTTCTCCGAGTCGACGGGGATCACGTCGCTGTCGCGGGACAGCGGCTCGACGGTGTAGTCGATGCGCAGAACCCCCCCGTCCGTGCCCTGGAACGTCTCCGAGAAGTCGCCCGGGCCCGAGGAAAGCGGGTCCCAGCCGGCGATGCCCGCGGTCACGACATCGTTGGCGGAGGTGGAATCGTGCTCCTCGATCTTCACCTTGATGTCCACAGCCCCGGTCGACTGCAGGAAGAATTGCCTGCGTTCGCCCTCGGTGCCCAGGCTTTGCCATTGCTCGCTGGGGATCTCTGCGATCTCCCCGGAGATGTCCGCACGGTTCCAGATGCTCTTCGAGTTCCCGTGCCGGTCCTTCAGCGTGCTGTTGGAGTTGTGGTTGTCCGCGCCGTCGAGGGCAACACTGTCGCGCGGGAAGACCAGCCCGTCATCCGGAGAGCCGATGGTGGTGTAGCGGACATTCCCGGGCGTCGGGTCACCGGAATTCAGCACCTTCAGGAAGGAGCTGACGGGGTGCATATCATTGAGCCCTTCCAAGATGTTTCCGCATATGACCTCGTAAGTCGGGTGGCTGCAGAAGCAGGACAGGTTCGTACCCTTGTTGGGTCCGCCGATGGAAACCCAGTTGGCGACCTTCTCGGCCCCCTTCCACCCGCGGTTCTCGGGGTCCTTGAGGTACCAGCGGCTGACCAGGCTCCCCATGGAGTGGGCGATGTCGACCTTGGTCCGGGGGAACTTCTCGCTGATGTATTCGTGGAGCTTCCGGGCGTTCTCCTTGTTGGAGAGCTTCCAGTCGTAGCCCCAGGTGTGGAGCTCGCTGCCGGAGTATCCGGGCCTGTCCGCCGTGGAGTTCCGGAAGTCGTCGACCATGGACCCCCAGGTGAGCGCGTCGCCCTTGAGGCCGTGGACGAAGATGACCGGCCGGTACCCGGTGCTCGCCGCAGAGGTGGCGGACGGTGCGGGGCCTGTC
>NZ_JAINFC010000208.1 GCF_020740835.1 Streptomyces sp. UNOC14_S4 | reverse complement strand
GCGGGCTGGCCACCCGCTACGACAAGACACCCGAGAGCTACCTCGCCGGACTCCATCTGCGCGGCGCGATCCTGTGGATCCGCAGCCTCCAACCCACCTGAAGATCCGAACTACGAACACGCTCTAGCACTTTCCTCCCCTGCGTGCCCTTGTCTGGCCAGCGATCCTCCCATCCCTGCCGGCACTTCCCCCGGTCCGGTGGCCCGCTTCCACCCCAACGAACGAATCCGCCAACACTCCTGACGCCCCTCCGACCCGGGTCAAGCTCCGGGCCCTCGCCATGCCCGGAGGAACCGTTGCACGCCAACAGTCACAATCCGGTCACCCCGGCCCACGACCAGGCCGTCACCCACCGGTACCGCGTCCACTACCCCGACCACGCGCCCCGCGAGGACGACCCGCACTACCGGCTCTTCGAGGAATACCGCCGCCGCACCCACCCCACCGCCCGCTGCGCGATGGCCGTGCGCTACGACACCACGGCACACTGCTCCGGCGGCCTGGAACTCCACCACGCGGCCGTGGAGTTCGCCGTGGCCAACGAGGCCGACCCCGGCCTCGTGATGAAGGACTTCCCCGAAGTCCACGACAGCGAGTCCTTCGAGCGGTGGCTGGAGTCGGGCGCATCCCAGCTGGTCTGGCTGTGCACCCACCACCACCGCGGCAGCGCCGGCGTCCACGTGGTCAGCGCCGCCGACTGGGCCGCCGCCCAGTACGCCCCCGGGTTCCTCGAATGACCGCACCGACGCCTTCGCACCCCCAGGTCCGTCATCCGCACGCATCCCTCAACGACCGGCTCGGCGACCGCGTCTCCGCCGCCTTCGGGTCGATGACGGCGTTCTGGGTGCTGGTCGGCTGGCAACTCGGATGGATGGTCCTGGCCGAAGCGGGCATGGGGTGGTTCGGCTCCGACCGGTACCCGTTCGCCTTCCTGCTCTTCCTCTCCAACCTCGTCCAGCTCTGGGCCCTTCCCGTCCTCGGCAACACCGCGAACCGCGCCGACGAGAAACGCCGCGCGAAGGCCGACGCCGACCATGAGGCCCTGACCCACATCGCCCTCCAAATCGACGCCATCGCCACCCACGTCCGCACCGACACCGCACGCAAGGAGGCCTGACCCGGTGGGCATCTACGGCCAGGACTGGTCCAGCTACCAGCCGTCGCAGCCCGACACGAGCGGGCTCTCCTTCGCCTTCGTCAAGATCAGCGAAGGGCTCTCGTACACCAACCCCAAGTGGGTATCCCAACGGGACCACGCGAAGGCCAACGGTCTCGTCTGGGGTGGCTACCACTACCCCCACATGGCCAACGACCCTTGCGGGGAGGCCGAGTTCTTCCTCGCCCAGGTCAACTGGCAGCCCGGTGATCTCGTCGTCCTGGACTGGGAGGGCTACGACGACGCCAACCGGCCCGTGCCGCGGGCCGACCAGGCCGCCTACAAGGAGACCTGGCTGCGGCACGTAAAGCAGCGGCTCCCGTACAACCCGGTCGGCATGTACGCCAACCTCGACTACTGGCGCACCGTCGACGCCACCGGCTTCTACGGCGACTTCCTGTGGATCGCCACCGTCGGCCTGCCCGCGGGCTCACCCGGGATCAGGGCTCCCTGGCTCTTCCACCAGTACAGCGACAACGACGTCGACCGCGACTACTGCCGCCTTGACAACGCCGACGCCCTGCGCGCTTGGACGCTGTCCTTCCAGCTTTCCCTACCGTCCCAGGAGGACGACATGCCCCAGTGGATCACCGGCCCCGTCGTCCCGGGCGACCAGCCCACCGTGGTCCTCATCCCCAGCGGCACCGCGTGGAGCCCGTACCCGAACCGGCGTCTGCACCTGGGCATGGACCAGATCGCCCCGACCCCGCCGACCGGCAGCGTCCGCGTCGCGATCCACGACGGGACGGCCTGGCGCATCCAGAACGTACCGGTCGCCTCGGCCAAAGGCACGGTCGACGTCCCGCTCGCCGCCGACGACGTCAAGATCAGCCTCCAGACGGCAGCGGCCGGGATCACCTACGCGATCGAAACCTGGTGAACAGCCCACCATCCGGCACCACCGAGGGCGCCGCTGCGGCACACCCCGGCCTTCCCCCGAAAGCGGGTTTCTCCATGCCCCGATTCCTCCCCGACCTCGCCGAGCGAACCGCCGCCACCTACCTTGAGGCGTTCCTCGGCCTCCTCCTCGCCGGAACCGTCACCGACCTGTCCACCGCCAAAGCCGCGGCCGTCTCCGCGCTCCCCACCGCCCTCGCCATCGTCAAGGGCACACTGTCCGGCATCCTCAGCAGAACCGGAACCGCAAGCCTCCTGCCCACCCCGAAGGCCCGGACCACACCGCCCACGGGCCCAGCCGCCTCCTGACGAGGATCCCGATGGGCGACGACCTGTCCGTCGGCGAACTCGGCCGAACCGTCGACGCACTACGACGCGAATTCCAGGACGGCATGGCAGGCATCACCGCCCGCCTCGACCGCCTGGTGCCAGCCGACGTCTACACCCTCCAATCCGCACACACCGACGAACGGATCTCCGCACTCGCCCAAGGACTGCAACGGGAAGTGGAAGCCCGGGAGGCCCTGGAATCCCAGATCGAGCGCTACCAGCTCGCGGAGGCCGAACGACGCGAACGGGACCGGTAGGCGCGGCTTTACCACGCGATCGTTCCCCTCCTCATCGGCCTCGTCGCCGCCGCGACTGCCTTGTGGGGCGTGATGGCGAAGTAACCCCATCCCGCTCGCTGGACAGCCACGTTGCGCTTCCGGGTCGTGGTCGGTGGGCAGATGGTGTTGATTGCATAATGGACTTCATGAGTGATCTCGCCCCGACCGGCAATCATGACCTTCCTCGCTTCCTGAGGCAGTGGTACGGCGAACCCACCTCCCCCGGCGCGGACACGGGCGGTGCCCAACGCTCCATTCCTGGCGAATTGACCGAATGGCATGGGGTCGCCGCTCAGTGGGACGGCGTGATCACGCCTCAGAATTACGCCATCCCGCTGCAGGACCTGAAGATCGAGGACGGGAAGGTTCCTTTTTGGGCAGAGAACCAAGGCACGCGGCTTTGGGCATTCGATCCGGAGGATCGAGGTCACGCAGTATACGAACGGGAACCCGGCGAAGATCCTGGACCCTGGCTTCCCGTGGGGGAGAAGCTTTCCGATTTTCTTGTTCATGCCACGATCCTGGAGGCTATCTTTGGGGCTCCGGCAAGCAAAATGCCCCAAGGCGTGGATGTGGAGTTTCTTGTCGCTCGAACAGAGGCCGAGTATCTTGCGTTCTCCGAGTGGAGATGGCCTGCTCCCGGGTCCAGGGTTATGCGGGGGGAGAACTGGCTGGCCTTGGTGCACCCGAGTGGGAGTCCTGGCCCAGGTTATGACGTGATGCTGGCGGCGCTTTCTCTGGAAGACCTGGCCTGGACGGATCGCTTCCCGGAGATTAGGTGGCAGTCTTTTTCGGATTCTGACAGCGCATCTGCTGAACCGCTGCCGTGGTAGACACTTCTGGTAAATGAAGAGGCGGCCGCCCCGTTAGGGGCGGCCGCCTCTTTTGTTGCGCGGGTTAGTCGCGGCGTCCTATGAAGGTTTCAGTCTTATTAGGGGACAGCACCCAGAGCTTTACACCTTCGGGCAGCATGTTGGGCAAGGACTTGCGGCAAACGCTGCAGGTTCCTGTCGGATAGTCGATGTAAAGCACGGCCTTCGTGATGCCGAAGTTCATGCGTAGGAAGGCGGATGCCTTGGCTTCGACGTGAGTCTCGAATCCCTTCACCGCGCCGGGCAGATTCTGGATCAGGTCCGACTGTCCGCCGCGTCCTCCTGACGTGCGCTAACTGGCCACTTCAGCCCGGGGGTGCGGGATCACGACCTCGTCGTCCCGTCGCAGGGAAACGGTGCGTTCCGGGGCCGGGATGCGGATGCCTTCGGCGCGGTAGCGCTGGTGGAGGCGCTTGATGAATTCATGTTTGATGCGGTACTTGTCGCTGAACTCGCCGACACCGAGGATCACCGTGAAGCCGATCCGGGAGTCGCCGAAGGTGTGGAAGCGTACGGCGGGGTCGTGGTCGGGTACGGCGCCGGAGACTTCCTTCATCACGCGTTCGGCGACGTCGATCGTGATCCGCTCGACATGTTCGAGGTCGCTCTCGTAGCCGACGCCCACCTGGACGGTGACGGACAGCTTCTGCTCGGGGCGGCTGAAGTTGGTCATGTTGGTGCCGGCGAGCTTGGCGTTCGGGATGATGACCCGGTTGTTGTTGAGCTGCTCCACCACCGTGTTGCGCCAGTTGATGTCGACGACATAGCCCTCCTCACCGCTGCTGAGCCGGATGTAGTCGCCGGGCTGGACCGTCTTCGACACGAGGATGTGCACACCGGCGAAGAGGTTGGCCAGTGTGTCCTTCAGCGCCAGGGCGATCGCCAGGCCGCCCACGCCGAGGGCGGTGAGCAGCGGGGCGATCGAGATGCCGAGCGTCTGCAGGATGATGAGGAAGCCCATCGCCAGCACCGCGATGCGCGTGATGTTGACGAAGATCGTGGCCGATCCGGCCACGCCGGACCTGGACTGGGCCACGGTCCGTACCAGTCCGCCGACCACGCGGGCGGCCGCGAATGACGCGGCCAGGATGACGCTCGCCGTCAGGATGTGGTTGACAGCCTGCCCGACCGGGCGGTTCAGCGGGAGCGCGGCCGCCGCGCCCGCCAGGCCTCCGGCGATGGCGGCCCACGGGGCCACCGTGCGCAGCACGTCGACGATGATGTCGTCGCCGCCCCACTGGGTCTTGAGCGCCTGCTTGGCGAGCCAGCGCAGCAGCACGCGCAGGACGAGCGCGGCGGCCAGCCCCGCGGCTGTGGAGATGCCGGCGAGGACGGCGTCATCCAGTGTCAGGCCCCGGGTCACCGACGTCCCTTCCGCGATATAGGCGATATGGGCGATATAGAGAGCGGAATGGTGCCGTCATGGAGCACCGGGGGTCTGGTGCAACGATTCGTCACCTTGTACCTGCCTGTTCCTCAGAAATCACGAGCACACCGGGACATGGGGAGGTGGCCCGGTGCGAGGCGATCATCCTGCCCTACAGGGGCGGTTGCCCTGTGCACCTGGGTGGCTTGTACGGTGAGGGCGCGGAGGAGGCGGAGGAGGCCGGTGGGCGGGACGGTACCGAGCCGCGCGGACGCGGTCGCGCTCGTACGGCGCATCATGGCGGCGGACTACGGCTCCGAGGAGGAAGCCGACCGCTGGCTGGACCTTCTCGACAGGGCCCTGGTGTGCCCGTCCGGCCACGTCTGCGATCTGATCTTCCGGCCTCCCGAAGGCGAGCTCTCGGCCGAAGAAGTGGTCGACAGAGCTCTGGCCTACCGGCCGATCGCGCTGTGACGCGGAGGCGGCCGACGGCTCGGGGCCAAGCGGGGCGTGCGGGCCGGGGCCACGGTGTCCCGGCTCCGCCGGTGGTGGTGCGGTGAACCCGTGGCCGTCGCTTCCGGCAGGCGGGATCAACGAGGGACGGTCGCACGTTCCCTCCTGTGGGAGGGCGCGCGAAGGGTGGCGGAAGTGCCGCCGTCGTACGCGTCCCCGGGACACAGGCGGGAACGGGCTACAGGAGTGATGAGAGTGCCGGACGCGGGACATGGCGGGGCGGGCGGATTCGTACGGGACGGCGTGTGGTTCTCCGTCCCGCGGCGCGAGGCCGTGACCGCTCCGGCGCAGGCACTCGTCCTGGTCGACGCCCAGGTCGCGTTCCTGTCCGGGGCGGAGGCCGTGCCGGACGCCGAGCGGCTCGTGGAGCGGCTCGCGACGCTGCTGGAGCGGGCACGTGACGCCGGTGCGGTGGTGGTGCACCTGCGCAACGACGGGGAGCCGGGGGCCGTGGACGAGCCCGGCGCACCCGGCTGGCCCTTGTTCTTCCCCGTGGTGACGTCCCGCCACGAGCACGTCGTCCGCAAGGCCGACGACGACGGCTTCGACGGGACGGAGCTCGGCCCGCTGCTGGAGCGGCACGGGGTGCGGCGTGTGGTGATAGCCGGGGTGCTGTCGGAGATGTGTGTCAGCGCCACGGCGCTCGGCGCGCTCGACGCCGGGCTGGAGGTGGTCCTTCCGCACGACGGGCACGCGACGTACGGGCTGGACGACATCCCGGCGTCGGTGGTGTCCCGGGTGGCCGAGCACGCGCTGGGGTCGGACCCGGAGTTGGTGCGGTCGGTGGACGGGGTGCGCTTCACGAGGGCGGCGGGCTGACGGCCCGGGCACTCCACCTTCTGTCCGGACAGCGCCCGACAGGGTGCTCGGGCCTCCGGTTGCCCGGAGGCCCCCCACGGCCGGTCGGCGCGTTCCGGCACTCCTCGTGGTGCGCGGGAGCGAACGTGCGGGGGATCAGGACGGCGGCCAGGGCGGCCGCGGCGGCCATGACGCCCGCGGAGACCAGGCTCGTGGTGGCGAAGGAGCCGGTGAACGCCTCCTTCGCCGATTCCGCGAGGCGGGCGCCGTCCTGCGGCAGGCGTTCGGCCGCCGACAGCGCGCCCGCCAGGGATTCGCGGGCCTGCTCGGCGGCGTGCGCGGGCAGGCCGTACTCGGCGGTGGTCACCGTGCCGCGGAAGAGCGCGGCGGCGAAGCTGCCGAGGACGGCGATGCCCAGCGCTCCGCCGAGTTCGAAGGACATCTCGTCGACGGCGGCGGCGCCACCGGCCTTGTCGGGGGACACGGCCGCCATCAGGGTCACGGAGGAGGCGGTGAACATGGCTCCGCCACCGGCGCCGAGCAGGACGAGCGCTCCGGCCACCGACGCGTAGCCGCTGTCGAGGCACAGGCCCAGCAGCAACGCGCCGAGCGCGACCGTCGCCAGGGCACCCACGGTGACGGCGCGTATGCCGAAGCGGTGGATGAGCCCGGAGGTGGCGGGCGCGGCGGCCGGCAGCAGGTCCCGCAGCCGGAGCCGGCGGCGTACGAACCACACGAGCAGGGCCGCGCCCGCGGCGAGCGCGATCAGGGTGCTCGAGGCGGCGAGCCCGGCCTTGCCGATCTGCTTGATCCCGTGGACCAGGGCGATCACGCCCGTCATCGACAGGGCCACGCTGAGCGCGTCGAGCCCCGCGTGGGCGCGGCCCGTGGACTCCTGGAGCCACAGCAGCTATGTGGCGTCGGCACCCAGGTCCCGTACCAGGGAGGGCAGGGCGGCGTTCAGGATCGTGGCGAAATCCGGCCCTGCGGGGCGCTCAGCGGCGGGCGCGGGCCAGCCACGGGGTCAGCGCGAGCAGGTCGACGCGCTCCCGGTGGACCGTGTCGCCCGGCAGGGACACCACCAGCCACTGGCCGGGCGGGAAGAACTTCCCCTCGACCCGTACGAGGCCGCGGTACACCGACCTCAGGAAGGCCGGGACGTGGTCGCGGGGCACGTCGTCGAACTCCACTCCGTCGACCGTGATCCTGGCGTCCCCCTCCGGGAACAGCCGGACCGTGACGGCCGGTGCGCCCGCCAGTTCCACGAACGCCTCGTGCGGCAGCGAGCCGTCCGGGTCGAGGACGGCGAACGGGTCGGCGCCGGTGCGCCGAGAGGTCCGGTCGGCACCGATGTCCTCGGAGACGGACAGGCGGACGCCGTGCTCCGCCGCGACGTCCCGTACGGCGGCGAGGGCCGCTTCGGTGGTGGGCAGGTGGGAGTTCTCCATGGCCGTGATCATGCCCCATCGGGAACATCGGGACATCGGGAAGCGGCCGCCGGATCCGTCGACGGCGTTCCCTGTCCTCGGCCCGTCCCGACAGCGCCCCCGGCGACGCGGCCTCCGGCAGGAGGACGACGATGGAACCATGCCCGACAGCTCACGCTCACGCGCCCGCTCGTTCGACCTGGCCGCCGATCAGTACGCGTCGAACCGGCCCTCGTATCCGCCCGAGGTCCTGGACACCGTCGAAGAGGTCCGGGGGCGGCCTCTCGCCGGGTGCCGGGCCGCCGACATCGGCGCCGGAACCGGAATCGCGACGGCCCTGCTGCGCGAGCGCCGCGCCGACGTGATCGCCGTGGAGCCGGGTGCGGCCATGGCGGCCGCGTTCCGCCGGGCGCTGCCCGACGTGCCGGTCGTCCGGGGCGACGGGAACGCCCTCCCGCTCGCCGACGCCTCCCAGGACCTGCTCACGTACGCCCAGTCCTGGCACTGGACCGACACGCCTAGGTCCGTTCCCGAGGCGCTGCGGGTGCTGCGGCCGGGCGGGACGCTCGCGCTGTGGTGGAACACCGAGGCCGTCGACACGCCCTGGGCCACGGCCCAACAGGAGCGCGTCGCGGACCTGTTGGGCACGGCCCCCAAGGACGGCCGACGCCCCGACGACACGCGCGCGGCCGAACTCGCGGGCGTCGCGGGGCTCGCCGTCACGCGGCGGCTGGTGCGCTGGAGCCGGACCGTCCCGTTCGGCACCCATCTCGCCAACGTCACGAGCCGCTCGGCGTTCCTCGTCCTGGACGAGCCGACGAGGCGGGCGTTCGTCACGGAGGAGCGCGACCGCCTGAGCGAGGCGTTTCCGGGCGGCACCGTCGTGGAGAGATACGTGGTGGACCTCCTGGTGGTGCGCCGCCCGTGAGCTTCCACCGGCTTCGGGGCGGACAGGGCCCGGCTGTTACGTTCTGTTACGTTGGCGTGCCCCCCACGGAGCCAGGAAAGGAACGAGGAATCTCGTGCGCAAGGCAGCATGGACAGCAGCTGCGTCCCTCATCGGTGTCATGACGATCGCCGGGTGCGGCGGCGACAGCGGCAGCTCGGATGGGAAGAAATCGGAGGCGAAGGCTAGCGCCGCGGGCTCCGTGGGCTCCGCCGACCCCGCCGGCTCCGGGAAGAAGCCCGGTCGGCCGACCCCCGCGAAGGGCACGCTCGTCGAGCGCGCGGCCGGCTCCTGGAAGTCGATCGGCACGCCCGGCCCGGACACGCTGGACACCCTCACCGTCACCGACGGGAAGGCCATCGCCAAGGGCGCGAAGCTGTCCTGCACAGGCACGTTCACACCGGCCGAGAAGGACGGCAAGGAGTCTGCGACGATCACCCTCACCTGCGAGGGCGGCAAGGACGGCGGACGCGGGCTCGGGCATCTGCAGGTGAAGCCGGACGGTTCGGCCCTCTTCATCGACTTCGACGGTCCGGAGGGCGGCTGGGGCGGTCCGGTCGACAGCTACCGCAGGGCCTGACCGCCTCACGGCCGCATTCCCGTCTCACGCGTCCCGGCCCAGTCCCGTCCCCACCCGACAGCAGTGCGAGGCCGGGCCGGGACGCGCGTGTGCACACGAGGCACGCAATCCCCCTCGCGGGTGAGCCACCCCCTCACGGGTGATTCGAACGATCCGTGGTGCCGTGGCACACCGAGCACGCCTGGGCCGTCGATCGAAGCCGAACATTTGCCCCTTCGTTCGCCCGGCCATCCCCGTGACGCCGATCTGATCAGCCACGTTTCTCCGGGCGACCGCTGACGACCGCCCAGCCATGGAGGAACCATGAATCCCGTACCCGGCCCCGCCGCTCCTCGCGCCGTGTTCGAACTTCCTCTTGGCGGCTCCTGTTGCGGGAGCAACGGCGACGGGACCGAAGTTGACGGGTTCTCCGTCCGTGTTTTCGGGTTTCTCGGGGTTTTCGGGGTTTTCGGGGTTCTCGGGGGTCTCGGATCATCACGCCCGGCACCGAGGTGGGGGGCGTGAGCGGCGGACCGAAGGCGCTCCCCGACAGTCTCCTCGCCTGGGCCGAAGCGTCCCTCGGCGCTCCGGTCCTCGCCGTACACGACGCTTCCGCCGCGCGGCCGTCCTCCCGTGTGTGGGAGCTGGCCCGGCCGGACGGGACCCGGTACTTCCTCAAGTGCCCCGCCGGCGCCGAGCGGTATGCCCGTGAGACCTTCGCCTACCGGCACGCCGTACCGGCACTCGGGCCCGGCTGCGCGCCGCGCCTCCTCGCCAGCGACGCCACGCTGCTGGCCCTGCTGGTCACCGCGCTGCCCGGCGCGTCGCTCGCGTCGCTGCGGCTGACACCGGCCGGTGAGCGAGAGGCCCATCGGCGTGCCGGGGCCCTGCTGTCCCGGCTCCACGCGGCGGGCCGGATGCCCCGCGACATGCGCCCCGCCGCCGAGGCATCGCTGCGAACCGCCGCGGAGACCGCCGAAGAGCACCTCCGGCGTGCCGGGGACCACTTCACCCGCGACGAGCGCCGCCTCGCACGGCAGGCGGTGCGGCAGTTGCGCCGGTCGTGGCAGGTCCCGCTGTGCTTCACTCACGGCGACGCCCGCGCCCGGAATCTCCTGTGTGCCGGTCGGCACACCGCCCTGGTCGACTTCGGGCAGGCCCGGTTCGCCGCCGCGGTGCACGACTTCGTGCTCCTCTCCACCGACGCCTGGGCCGGGCGCCCCGATCTCCGCGCGGCGTTCTTCGCCGGGTACGGCCGCGAACTCGGCGCCGAGGAGCGGCACGTACTGCGATGCCTGGCCGTCGCCGACACCGTCGGCCGCCTGGCCCGGGGGGCTTCGAGCGGTGAGGCGGAGGCCGGTGCCGAAGCACGCGGCCGCCTCGGCCTCCAGCGCCTGCTCGCCGAAGGAGGTCTGGAAAGCGCGCCATTGCACCTGGTTCACGGTGAGCGTGGACGCAAGCAGCTCCGGTGAACATGCCCAGGACGGTGCTGGCAAGTGAGGTCCAGTCCATCGTCCACGATCCATGGCCGCGGCTCGGGAAACGCGGTCCTCCTGCGTGGAGTTCCGGACGGCGTCCGGCATAGAGTGCCGCGCATGAAGATCATCGACCTTGAACCCGGCGACGAGCGCCTCGTGTCGGACCTGCTTCCCGTTCTGCTCGAATTGCGGCCCCACCTCGACGAGGACCTCTTCCATGAGATATACGACGAGGGGCACGGCAGCGGCCTGCGTTTCACGGCCGCGTACGACGACGAGGGCCGGTGCGTGGGCGCGGCGGGCTGGCGCGTCGTCGTCAACACGAGCACGGTGCGCTCGCTGTACGTGGACGACCTGGTGACCGCGTCCGACGCGCGCTCGACCGGTGTCGGTCACCGGCTCCTGGCCCACCTCGAGGACCATGCCCGCGTGTCCGGCTGCCGTCTCCTGACGCTCGACTCGGGCACCCAGCGGACCGACGCCCACCGCTTCTATCTGCGCGAGCGGATGAGTATTTCCGCCTTCCACTTCCAGAAGCCGCTGAGCTGAGGCGGATACCGCAGCCGTCAACCGGGGTGCGCCCCCACGGTGTCGCGAATCTCCTGCCCCAGCCCTTTCGCTCCCTCGCGTGCGCAGTGCGCGCAGCAGAAGAAGCGCCCTTCGACCTCGACGCCGTGGCCGATGATGCGGGCGTCGCACCTCTCGCAGAGCGGTGCGAGACGGGTGATGGCGCACTCGAAGCTGTCGAACGTGTGCGTCTCGCCGGTCACGGTCTTGACCTCGAAGGACAGCCAGTAGTCATTGCCGCAGGTGGTGCAGGTCGCCATCGGGCGCTCCTCCAGGCGTCGGGCTTCGCGTCGGGCCCCGCGTCGGGCTTCGCGCTGCACCTCGCATGTTCCGTCCCCGCGCGTCCCACTCCGGCATGGGCGGGGCAACCCTTCCCTCGAAAGTGGTAGATACCGCCGCTATGTGCCGGTACGGGCCAGGCCCCGGAGGACGTGTGCCGAGCACGTACGGGGAAGCGCGGCGTGCGCGTCCCGGTATCCTGCGCCGACTACCGGCTGCCGGGAGGCTGAGCGACGGTGATCCTGATCCTGCACAAGAGGAACCTGGCCGCCCGCCCCTACCGGGAGTGGCTCGCGGGCGCCGGTCCGCTGGTCCTGCTGGCCGCGGCGGGCACCGGGCCGGGCGAACCGGCCGGCTGGGCGTGGTGCGAGGAGTTCGCCGACTACGGACGGGACGACGCGCTGGAGGCGCGGGCCGTGTGCCTCGGGCGCGAGCACCGGGTACGGCGGCTGGTGTCGCTCGCCGAACGCGATGTCGTGCGCGCGGCCCGCGTCCGGCGCCTGCTGGGGCTGCCCGGCCAGAGCGTGGAGTCTGCGCTGGCCTTCCGGGACAAGTACCTGATGAAGACCCTCGTGGCCGAGGCGGGCCTGCGTGTGCCGCGGTTCAGGAAGGTGGACCGCGCGGAGGACGTGCTGGACTTCGCGGCCGCCGTGGGCGGCCCCGTCGTGGTCAAGCGCC
>NZ_JAINFC010000207.1 GCF_020740835.1 Streptomyces sp. UNOC14_S4 | reverse complement strand
ACTGGCCCCCGCCCAGGCTCCCGACTCGGACGGGTGATGGGAGTTGGCTGTGAGCATGCCGCCAGGAAGCACGGTCAGGGACCGAAGAACGCGCCATTTCGCCTTCATCCGAGCCGATCAGGAAGGTGAAGCCCCACTGAGGGCCGGGCCGCCCGGCGGTGATGAGGCGTGAGCACGGCGCGCGAGAACTTGCCCGAGATTGGCGAACTTCTCCATGACACCGCCGCGGACCGCGTGGGCGAGTTCCGGGGCGCGACGGCTGGTCAGTGGACACTCCGCGCTCCGGGTAGCGGCGGCGAGTGGGAGGCCGAGCCCGGGAGCGTCGCGCCGGCGGGCACCTACGAACACGTACGGGCGGAGGCGGCGAAGCTCAACGCGCGCAGACGGAGGTTGCCGTGATGGCCGTCCCGCCGAGTGCACCGCCGAGCCTGCCGCCCACTTCACAGAACACGGGAGCGACGAAGTGACCCGCGCGCAGTTCGCTTACCGCAACTGGACGATCACGCCTGACCTTGAGCCCGACGCCCCGCCCACCAAGCACAGGTTCCGGTGCCTGGGTGAGGACGACGACGGCAAGCCGTGCGGCGCTGAGTCCAAGGAGTGCGCGGGTCTTGAAGACGCGCGCGGCTGGGCGTTCCAGCACCTCCAGGAGCGGCCCGAGCACACCAGCTATGAACAGGTCTTGTGTCGGCCGTGGGTGATGCGTCCTGGGAGTTTCCTGTGAGCCCCCAGGACGCGTCGACCCGCGGCTACTTGGCCCAGGTGATCGCAGAAGGCCCGGTGTACGGGACGGACGCGAACGCTCGCAGCGTCCTGGGTGCCTTGGCGACGCCCTACCTGGGCCGAGTGATCCGTTGGGTTCGGCAACAAGCTGTCCGCGTTGCGGATGGGCTTGATCCTGACCCCCAGACACCGTGGTGCGGCGCGTTACGGGGTGTGGAGTGCGCGACTATCAACGCCCTCGGTGACGCCCCCACGGTGTTGCGGCAATGGGCCAGAAGCGACGAAGCCCGCCAGGCGGCCTACGAGGCGTTACGCGCTGGCGTTCCGTTCAGTCTCGCGACGGCGGACCACACGGGCCGGTACGTGCTGGCTGTCTGGCCTGTGGACGTGCCCGTCACCGCCGTCACGGGCCCATCGGGTGCAGCACCGCCCACGAACACCCGCCCTGACCGCAACAGCCACAGGAAGCCTCACCGCAAGATGGGTCGGCTGTTCGCCTTCCTGCGGTCACGGCGGGCCCACTGAACCCTCGGCCGGCTGTCTGCTTGACGGTCGGCAGTCGGCCGGGTCAGCAAGTGCAGAGATCTTCCGACAGGAGGAGAGGCACGATGAGCACAGCAGTTCAGACGCGGACCCGCGATCCGCGCATCATCCTCAACCAGGTGCAAGAGCGCGTCCCGCACCTGGTGACGGATGTCGGCGTGGCCGACCTGTGGGAGCGAGAGGTCCGTCTCCTGCTGCGTGACAGCGTGGCCGTTCGCAGCCTCGCCGAACGCATCCTCGGGCAGGGCATCGCGTACCTGATCACGGCCATGGAGAACCCCGGCGTGGACATGGGCGTCGGGTACACCGTGGACATCGGGGTGCACCAGCTCATCCTCGACACCCCGCTCTACTTCGCACTGTGCGAGGAGTACAACGGCGGGCGGTACAAGCACCACGCACCGCTGATCGAGCGCCGTCGCGACGGCACGGTCACGCGCACGGCCGAGCTCATCCGACGCAACGGCTTCGACGTCGATGCCGAGCTGTGGGAGGCAGACGCCTCCGACTGTTCACCGTGCGACAACAAGGTCCCCGACAGCCACTGACCCAGCGCTAGAGTGCCTGCCCCCGTCCTCTCAGCCCAGGGCGGGGGCAGCGCCACGACCCTTCACGAGACAGAGGAAGCCCTGTTGCCTGCCCAACACGACATCGCCGCGGAACGCGAACTGTGGGACACCTACGCCCAGAGCACCAAGGGCGACGTGTTCGACGCCGAGCCTGTCTTTCGCTGGACGCAGTACGCCGACCACGGGCCCGGCCCGGAACTTCTCGGCGACCCGACGACCGTCCTGGAGATCGGGTGCGGCACCGGGCGGGCGCTGGCCTACCTCGCGGAGCGCGGGGTGAAGGCGGCCGGTGTCGATCTGTCGCCCGTGATGGTGGGGCACACCACGGACCGGTGGGGGCCGTTGGGCGTGCGGTTCGTCTGCGCCGAGGTGCTGGAGCACCTGACCGGCACCACGGAGACTTACGACGCCATCTATTCGATCTTCGGGGCGGTCTGGTTCACGGACCCGGCCAAGCTGTTCCCGCTGATCGCGGAGCGGCTGAACCCTGGGGGCACGCTGGTTTTCTCACAGCCCCCGGCCATCCCAGGCGCGTACGGCCCGCAGGGCATGTACAAGGGTGGGTTCGCGGGGAAGGCCATGTACACGTACCGGTACAGCTACACCCCGCGGAAGTGGGAGAGCCTTCTGACGAGGGCGGGGTTCGACGAGGTGGAAGCCCGGGTCTTGGACGCGCCGACGGCCGGGCACATCGGGACCTTGGTCGTCAGGGCCGCTGTCGTCGGATGATCTCGGATCTCACGCTGAGTACATGGGAACCTTGATCGTTCAGGCCGCTGGTGCGGGGCGTCTCGGAGTTCACGGACCAGGCGCGGACCAGACCCCCGTCCGAGAGCGGCAGACGGTAGTCTGTACCCCGCTCCGCAGCAGGTGGGCGGGGCGAAGGAGAGTTGCCCGAGCGACCTAAGGGAACGCTCTTGAAAACCGTCGTGGCAGCGATGTAACCATAGATTCAAACCCCACTCTCTCCGCCAGTCCGGCGTTAAGGCAGGCTAGAAAGGGGCGCTCTCTGTTGCCCCTTTCGTAGGGGACCTATCTCATCTTGGATCGCCAGTTTCCCGCTGTTGGCCAATGTGTGTGGACCAGACATGGATTAGGACTGGAGAGCCGAACAGGGAGAACTGCTGAGCTCCGGTTAAATGGAGCCGTGTGGTGCATCGTTGGCTAGGAACCGTAACCGTTGCTGCAGTTTTTTGGCCGCGCCCCTGTCGTTGTACGAGAGCTGCGGACGGGGCATCTGTGCCAGCGTTCTGTCATGGCTCAGATGCCCTGTTTCCTGCTGCTTATTTGCCGCGTGCGCCGTCCCGCGGTTTCTCTTTCCAGCGTTGCAGTATCTTGTCGCGAGCGGTTGCGCGATCATTCAACGTCGTCACTTGATGGTCAGGGAGATTGAGTTTGCCGAAGATAATTGCTGCCTGAGAGTAGGAGTTGACAGCCTCCTCTAGTCTTCCTGCTCTCAGTAGAGCAGTTCCCAGGTTTCTTAGCGCAAGCGCCTCGCCGTAAGCATCTTCGAGGTCCCGGCAGATTTCCACGTCCCGATTGTGGAGCCTAGCAGCTTCCTCGAACTGTCCCATCTCGAGAAACACTATCCCCAGATTTCCGAGGGTTGCTCCTTCAGCGTGGAGATCGCGAAATAGTCGAAAAATATTGCCGGCTTCGGTGTGAAGGCCAATGGCTTCATCTAGCTGTCCCATGTCGCGCAGTGCGATGCCGAGACTGTTTAGTGCCTTGCCCACATCGTGCTGGCGGTCGAGTTCTCGCAAGATAGCAATTGCTTGCCTAAGAGCATCGGCTGCCTCGCTTGGCTGCTCCGCTTCGATTAGGGAATTCCCCAGACTGGCCAATGCTGCACCGATGTAATTGGCGTTGTCTGTCCCCTGGCAGATTTTCAGTGATCGCCTAAGGATATCGACTGCTTCCTCTGGCTGCCCTATGCTTGTGAGGGTTGTTCCGAGATTCAGCAAGCTTATCCCTTCGCCGTGACTATCCCCCAGTTCTTGGGAGATAGCTAGGCTCTGGGAATGAGCGGAGATCGCTTCTTCGAAACGTCCCGCTCGGGTCAAGGCATTCCCAAGGTTGCAGAGCGCGGCGGACTCATTTTTATGGTCGCTGGCATTTTGGAAGACAGAAAGAGTACTCCTCGTGACGGCGATCAGGTCATCAAAGTAGCGTTGCTGGTCGAGGAAAGTAGATAGAGCGGCACACAATCGTAGTGTGGCGCCGGGAAAGTTGAGGGTATGGGCAGTGATAGTTGCGGCGACTAGGTTTGCACGCTCTGTCTCCAGCCACTCCCAAGCATGGTCGTTACTGGAGAAAAGATTTGATGTTGCGGTATTTTCCTCCGCAAGTAAGAAATTGTTTGCTTCCTGAGTGATGTGCGTGTAGTACTCGAAGAGATTTTCTTGAGCGTCCTCGCGTTTATCGCGGCCAGCATGGGAATGTCCGCACTCGTCGGCAAATATTCTTATCAAGTCGTGCATGCGCCAACGGCCCCATTTTGTTCCTGCCTCAATCAGATGGGCGCGGGCCAGGTCTAGAAGTGTTGCCTCCACGTCATGCTCTTCTGTGTTTACCAAGCTGGCAGTAGCCTGGGTGGACAAGTCGGGGCCGGGGTTCAGCGGCAGGAGTCGGAAGATTCGCGCTTGGTTCACAGGTAGTCGTTGATAGGAAAGCTCGAAGGCGGCTCGTACAGCTTTCTCTTCGCGTGACAGACGGTCCAGGCGTGTCTGTGCAGCCTTTAACGCTTGAGCGAGGGATGCCGCTGGCCGGGTGGGGGAGTCAGCAAGGAGGGCAGCAGCGATGCGAAGCGCAAGTGGTAACCCTGCGCAGGCTTCAGCGATCTGTCTGGCGGGCTGAGGAGCGTCCTGTAGTCGCGTGTCTTCTGGTCCCCGAGCTCGGCGCAGAACGTTATCCATCAGTTCGACTGACGCTGTCTGATCAAGAACGCCCAGCTCATGCAATCGGGCGCCTACGTCGAGGAAATGTCGTGAGGTGATCAGGACCCCTCCGGCGCCATCGCCAGGTAGTAGCGAGTCCGCCTGCTCAGTTGTACTTGCGTTGTCGATTACAACCAGTACTTTTTGCCCGTGGGAGGCGTACGAGGAAAGAATTGACCGGTACAGTCGCGATCGATCCTCCAGTGTGTCAGGTATCTGTTCGCCCGATAGCCCCAGTGATCGTAGGAAGCCGGCCAGTGCTTGGTCGGGGGCCACGGATCGACTGTTGTCGTAACCGTGCAGGTTTATGAACAGCGCGCCGCCAGAAAACCAATCCGTTTTCTCAAGAATGTGTGCGGCGGTTTGGACTGCCAACTCCGTTTTGCCGATCCCCGCCATGCCTGATACCACCGCAACTGGTAAAGGCGACTGATCACCGTCCGGGCTCAAAAGCCTCAGTAGGATCTGTACGTCTTCGTCGCGGCCGGTGAATGTGGCAGATTTTCGTGGCAGGCCCCACAATGCAGGTTTTATCTGTCGTGGAAGCTGCATTGTGATATTTCTGCCTTGTATCACCGCATGAAAAAAGACACCATCGCGGATTTCGTTAAAATGTGACTCGGTGTTCATTTTACTAAACCATCCACGTGGTTACTCTGGTTGGGCCCCAGATTTCTGCGGTTACGGGTCTGGCGTGATATCAGGTCGGGCCGGATGGGCGCATCGGGATCGGGGACCGTGGTGCGGTGCCGTCGCCCGCGGTAACGGCCCGTGAGGCTGGAGGCCCTTAGAGCTCGTAACAGGATCATGGTTTGTGGTTGTTGAGGCGTCGCCAGCAGATGAGGCTGCAGGCCAGGGAGACGAGGGCGTCGTGGAGTTCGATGCGTCGTTCCCAGCGGACGGCCAGGCGCTTGAACTGGTGCAGGAGTGCGAAGGTCTGCTCGACGACGTAGCGGAGTTTGCCCAGGCCTTCGATGTTCGGGGCGCCTTTGCGGGAGATGACGGGCAGGATGCGGCGCTTGCGCAGTTCCTTGCGGTTGGGGTTGCTGTCGTAGCCCTTGTCTCCCAGCAGCGCGTCGGGGCGTCTGCGTGGGCGTCCGGGCCGTCCGGCCACGGGCGGGACTGCGTCGACGAGTGCGAGGGTCTGGGTGACGTCGTTGACGTTGGCCGCGGTGGTGATGACCTTGAACGGGGTGCCCTTGCCGTCGCAGATCAGGTGGTGCTTACTGCCCGTTTTCCTGCGGTCGACCGGCGACGGGCCGGTCCCGGCTCCCCTTTTTTCGCGCGGATGTGGGAGGCGTCCACACATGCACGGGACCAGTCGAGTTCGTCGGCGGCATGCAGTTTCGCGAGCAGGACGCGGTGCAGCCGGTCGAAGACGCCGGCCTCGTGCCAGCGGCCCAGCCGCCGCCAGCAGGTCTGCCCCGAGCCGAAGCCCAGCTCCAGGGGCAGGAGCTGCCAGCTGATGTCCTGATAGAGCACGTACAGGATGCCCTGCAGGCACAGCCGGTCGGACACCGGCCGCGGCCCCGGCGCCCGCTCGGGCCACGGCGGCACCAACGGCTCGATCACTGCCCACAGTTCGTCGTCCACGATCCACGGCCGCTTCCTCACACCATCACGAACAGCCGGAACATCGCCTACGTCACGGCTGACCAGTCACGATCAACAAGATCCTGTTACGAGCTCTTATAAGCCGGGCGACGCGCCTTCGGCCGCAGGCCGTGCCTTCGCGCTTGAGGGCGGCGTGGACGCGTGGGGCACCGTAGGCGTCGCGCGAGGACCGGTGAACCTCGGTGATCTTCCCGGTCGGTTCCGCTTCGCGGACCGCGCGGGCCCGGGGTGCCGGTATGTCAGGCATAGAAGGCGGCACAGGGGACCTCTGCAGTTCACAAGAGCGTTTGGCGCTGTGACCTGCCTGTTTCTCTGCCTTGATGAACGGGTGGACGTTCACCGGGTCTCCACTGTGAAGAAAGCCGTGGCCTGCCTGGGGATCTCCGCATCCTCCCGCACGTCGGTTCTCCCGGCGCAGGCGGGCGAGTTCCTCCTTCTTCGTGCTGGTTAACCCGGGCCGCTGACCTCCATCGTCTCGGCCTGGCCGACTTTGGAACCGCACTGCGGTCTCCGTCAGGTCGAAGTCCTTGGCGACCTGCCCGACCGATCGGTCACCGCGCTGGCACAGCTCGACGATCTCGGACATGCACCCCGGCGTGCACGAGCAGCGAGGACGCGGCTTCTTCTCCATGCTCTCCATGGTGGGCATCCTTCCGGGCCGAGGCCCTTGATCGGGGATGTCCGTCAAAGTGAACCAAGTCCAATGTCTGCCTGCCCTCCCGGCGGCGCCCCCTCCCGCTCGTACAGCTCCCGCAGCTCCTCCTTCAACGACCTCTGAAACGCCGTGACCAGGGCCTGGACTACCAGGGGCTGCATATGGGCCGAGAGCGACTTCATCGCCGCCACGTCCGGCGCGTCCGCCTCGTCGTGGAAGAGGCGGGTGAGTTCGCGGGCCGTCGCGCGGGCGTGCCGTAGCAGGATCGTGCGGGCCGCCACGAGGGTTTCCGGGGGCCAGGGGACGTCCAGGAGCTGGAGGCCCAGGGAGAGGAGGCCCGGGTCGACGTGGAGCGCGGCGTCGGGGGACGGGCGCGTCAGGGCGCCCATCGCCGTGAGGCGGTCCAGGTCGTCCTCGGAGAGGGGGCGCCCCGCCCGGCGCTCCAGTTCGGCAAGCGTCGTCTCCTCCGGCTCGTCGGGGGTCCAGGAGGACACCACCGCGCGGTGGATGGCCAGGTCGTGCGGGCTGAGGTCCTCCGGGAGGCGGCGCAGGTAGCGTTCGATCGCGGCCAGGGTGAGGCCCTGGTGCTGGAGTTCCTCGATCAGGGCCAGCCGCGACAGGTGCCCGGCGCCGTAGCGGCCGACCCGGCGCGGGCCGATCTCGGGTGGCGGGAGCAGTCCGCGGGTGCTGTAGAACCGTACGGTCCGCACGGTCACCCCGGCCCGTGCCGCCAGTTCGTCGACAGTGAGACCGGTACCGGTACCGTTTTCCTCCGCCCGTGTGGTCATCGTGTGCCGCCCCCTCGTTCTCCGCTCCGCACCCCGGTGGGTCCAACAGTATTGCTGTACCACCGGAAGTGTTCGAAACGTGCCGCGGGGCCCGGTGCCGTGACGCACCGGGCCCCGCGATTCAGCGATCAGCGATCAGTGGCGATTGACGTGGGCCGCCTGCGCCTCCTGGATCTTCTTCCAGGACTTCGGCTCCTTCGGCTTGTCCGCCGTGAGCGAGGTGCGCGGCTTGCCGGCCTTGGCCCCCTTGGCCGCGGACGACGGCGGCGACGGCGGCGTGGCGGGCTTCGCGGTCTGGAACAGCCAGGTGTCGAAGAGCCTGGCCAGCGGCTTGCCGGAGACCTTCTCGGCGAACGCCACGAAGTCCTGCACCGAGGCGTTGCCGTACTTGTTCTCGGCCGTCCACCGCTGGAGGATCGTGAAGAAGGTCTTGTCACCGACCTCGTTGCGCAGGGCCTGGAGCGCGACGGCGCCCCGGTTGTAGACGGCCCGGTCGAACTGCTTGTCCGCGCCCGGGTCGCCCGGCTTCACCTTCCAGAAGGAGTCGTCCGCGTCGTAGCCGTTGTAGACGTAGTCGGCGAGTTCCTGGGCGGTGCCCTCGCCCTCCTTCTCCGACCACAGCCACTGGGCGTAGGTGGCGAAGCCCTCGTTGATCCAGATGTTCTTCCAGTCCTTCACCGAGACGCTGTCGCCGAACCACTGGTGCGCGAGCTCGTGGACGATCAGTGAGACGTTCGCGCCGTTCGAGAAGGACGAGGGGCTGTAGTACGGCCGGGTCTGGGTCTCCAGCGCGTAGCCCGTCTTGACGTTGGGCACGTAGCCGCCGACCGCGGTGAAGGGGTACGGGCCGAAGAGCGTGCTCTCCCAGTCGATGACCTCGGAGGAGCGCTCGACGCTCGCGCGGACGGAGGTGGCGTTGTCGCCGAGGTCCTTGCTGTAGGCGTTGAGGACGGGGAGGCCGTTGGCCGTGGTGCCGGTGGTGATGTCGAACTTGCCGACGGCCAGCGTCGTCAGATAGGTGGCCTGAGGCTTGGTGGAGCGCCAGTTGTAGCGCGTCCAGCCGAGCTTGGAGGTCTGGGAGGCGAGCACGCCGTTGCTGACGGTCTGGTAGCCGTCCGGGACGGCTACCGAGATGTCGAACGTGGCCTTGTCCGTCGGGTGGTCGTTGCTCGGGAACCACCAGATCGCCGAGTCCGGCTCCTGGGCCACCACCGCGCCGTCCGGGGTGCGGTTCCAGGCGGAGAAGCCGTCGACCTTCGCCTGGGAGGGGGTGCCGCTGTAGCGCACGACGACGGTGACGTCCTTGCCCTTGGGCAGGGCGGCGGACGGGGTGATCTCCAGCTCGTGCGCGCCGGACCTGGCGAACGTGGCCTTCTTGCCGTCGACCAGCACTTCCTTGACGTCGAGCAGGAAGTCCAGGTTGAAGCGGGACAAGTCCTGGGTGGTGGTGGCGAGCAGGGTCGCCGTGCCCTCCAGCTCGTCCGTCTTCGGCTGGTACTTGAGCCGCAGGTCGTAGTGCGAGACGTGGTAGCCGCCGTTGCCGGAGTACGGGTAGTAGGAGTCCCCGACCCCCGGGGCGCCCGGCGTGGCGTCGGCGGCCGAGGCCGGAATCGCCAGCAGGAGGCAGGCTGCGGCCGCGCTCGGAACGATGAGTCTCTTGCGCACGGGACACTCCAACTCGTAGGAGGCGAACGATCACTCGGACATGCGAAAGCCTATGAACTCACTGTGCGGCCGGGTATGTCCATGGGGCGGCCGACATGTGATCGTCATGCGCCTGTCACGCGAGAGGGTTTCCGGCCACCTCGTGAGCCTCGTCGCGGACCCTTCTGCACGCGTGTCACCCCGCGCTACGGTCCGCGCGTGCGTACACGCCTGCGGGACGACACCCGCATACCCTGGACAGCGCTCGTACTGGCGGCCGTGGCCGCCCTGTTGGCGGTCTTCGCCGTACCGGCGGGGGCGGCGACCGGCGCCACCGCCGCCACCGGCGCCGCGGCAAACAGAGAGAGCAGACCCGTCTACTCCTACGACCGCGCGGTGCGCGAGTCCGTATGGGTGGACACCGGGACCGACGGCGACGCGAACGGCAGGCCCGACCGCGTCGCCGTCGACATCATCCGGCCCCGCGAAGCGGCCGAACAGGGCCGCCGGGTGCCGGTGATCATGGATGCCAGCCCGTACTACTCCTGCTGCGGGCGCGGCAACGAGAGCCAGAAGAAGACCTATGACGCGCAGGGCCGCCCTGTGCAGTTCCCCCTGTTCTACGACAACTACTTCGTCCCGCGCGGCTATGCGGTGGTCCTGGTCGACCTCGCCGGAACCAACCGTTCCGACGGCTGTGTCGACATCGGCGGCCGGTCCGACGTGCAGTCGGCGAAAGCCGTCGTCGACTGGCTGAACGGCCGCGCCCGCGGCTGGAGCAGCCGTACGGGCACCACGGCGGTCCGGGCCGACTGGACGAACGGCGCCGTCGGAATGATCGGCAAGAGCTACGACGGCACCATCGCCAACGCCGTCGCCGCCACCGGGGTCAGGGGCCTGAGGACCATCGTCCCGATCGGGGGCATCAGCTCCTGGTACGACTACTACTTCGCCAAGGGCGCCGCCCTCTACGACGGCGGGCCCGACGGGCTCGCGAGCGCCGTCGAGAGCCCCGACGCGCGGGCGCACTGCCAGGCGCAGCAGCGCGCGCTCGTCGAGGGCGCCCCGCGCAACGGCGACTGGACCCCGCTGTGGACCGAGCGCGACTACGTCAAGGACGCCGCCAAGGTGCGCGCCAGCGTCTTCGTCGTCCACGGCACGCAGGACCTCAACGTCCGCACCAAGCACTTCGGCCAGTGGTGGGACGCGCTCGCCCGCAACGGCGTGGAGCGGAAGATCTGGCTGTCGCAGGCCGGGCACGTCGACCCCTTCGACTTCCGCCGCGCCACGTGGGTGCCCACCCTGCACCGCTGGTTCGACCACTACCTCCTCGGCTACGACAACGGCGTCGAGCGCGAGCCGATGGCCGACATCGAGCGCGCGCCCGACCAGTGGTCCACCGACCGCGTCTGGCCGCCGAGCGGCACCCGGACCACGGCGCTCCGCCCTGCCGCCGGAGCCGTGCCCGGCGTCGGCACGCTGGGGCTGAGGCCCGCCCCGGCCGGTACCACCGCCGCGTTCACCGACGACCCCAAG
Organism: Streptomyces sp. UNOC14_S4; assembly: GCF_020740835.1. Taxonomy (GTDB): domain Bacteria; phylum Actinomycetota; class Actinomycetes; order Streptomycetales; family Streptomycetaceae; genus Streptomyces. The sequence goes on along the minus strand of NZ_JAINFC010000207.1, from coordinate 1,161 downwards.
CACGACGAGAGCGACTGGTCGGCCCACATCGACCAGGCCACCCCGGACAAGGCCGGGTTCACCACCGGCCCGCTCACCCGCGACCTGCGGCTGTCGGGCTCCTCCCGGGTGAGCGTCACCGTCACCCCGTCGACCGGCTCCGCCCACCTCTCCGCCGTCCTCGTGGACCTCGGTCCCGCCGGCATCCGGAACTACGCCGCCGACGGCGAGGGCATCACCACCCTGACCGACAGCAGCTGCTGGGGCCTCGGCACCACCGGGGACACCGGGTGCTTCAAGAACACCGAGGCCGACACCGAGCAGGTCGGGTACACGGTCTTCAGCCGCGGCTGGGCCGACCTCGGCCACTACGCGGGCGCCACGGGCCGCCCGCTCACCCCCGGAAAGCCGTACGCCATCACCCTCGACCTCGCCGCCACCGACCACGTCGTCCCGGCCGGGCACCGGCTGGCCCTGATCGTCGCGGGCACGGACGCCGGGCTCATCGTGCCCGCGGCCACCACCCCGCGGCTGGCCGTGGACCTCAGCCGCAGCCGCGCCGAGCTGCCGCTCGTCGGCGGGTGGCAGGCGTTCGCCCGTGCCACCGCGGGCGGCCACCCGCCCGTGCCGCGCGCGGGCACCCCGCCGCACGGCCTGCGGCCGCCCGTCCCTTCCCGCATACCGTCCGGAAACGCCTGAAGCATGGCCTAATCTGGTCATTACCAGGGCATAATCATCGGATGTTCGCGGAATCCCGCCCTCTGTGGCGGGATTCCGCGCGTTGCACAGGTCACGCACAGGAAAAACTGTTAGTGGGCTCGGTGCCGCAGCGGTTACAGTCGCCTCATCATGAGCGCCACCCTCGTCGCCAAGGACCTCGCCGCCGGTCACGGCGACCGCACCCTCTTCTCCGGGCTCGACCTCGTCGTCGCGCCCGGTGACGTCATCGGCCTGGTCGGCGCGAACGGCGCGGGCAAGTCGACGCTGCTCAGGCTGCTCGCCGGCCTGGCCGCGCCCCAGGAGGGCGGTGTCCGGCTCAGCCCGCCCACCGCGACCGTCGGCCACCTGCCCCAGGAGCCCGAGCGCCGCCCCGGGGAGACCGTGCGCGGCTTCCTGGCCCGCCGCACCGGCGTCGCCGCCGCCCAGGCCGCGCTCGACGCCGCCACCCAGGCCCTCGTGGAG
>NZ_JAINFC010000206.1 GCF_020740835.1 Streptomyces sp. UNOC14_S4 | reverse complement strand
CCGCAGGGCTCCCCTCCGCCCCCGCCTGACGCACCACCGGGTCACGTCGGGCCCGGGGCAGCGCCCCGTCAGGGGCGCGGGGCTGCATCCGATATGCGGCTCCGCCGCGTGGGGCACGACCAGCCACCGACAACCCGCACCGACCCGACAGAGGGCGTGCCCCGTCAGGGGCGCGGGGAACTGCGCGACCAGCCACAACGCAACCCGCAGCCGCGCGCCAGCGCAAGACGCACCCCCGTAGGCGCCCCCGACCACGAGGAGAACCCATGACCGCTCGTAGCCCCCGCAGCCGCACCCTGCTCGCCGCAGGCGCAGGGCTGGCACTGACCGCCGCGCTCGGACTGGCGTCCGCCGGGACGGCGGACGCACGCGGTGCCGACGCCGGGTCGACGACCGTCACGCCCGCCGGGCACTACTTCGCGGCCACCCTCACCGGGAAGGCCACCTTCAAGGCCGGTTCCGTGACCGTGACCTGTTCGGTCTCCAGCTCGCAGCCGACCGCGGGCGGCGGCGACGCCAACAACCAGATACCGAACGCGCCCGGCAACCACAACGACGCGGGCCCGGTCGTCAATGCCCTCAACGCGCCCACGTACTCCTCCTGCACCTCCAGCCTGCCGGGCGTGACCGTGTCCGTCACGACCTCCGGCGCCTGGAGCGTGGCGATGCAGAACAACGGGGACACCTCCACCGCCACCCTGACCATCCCCAACGGCGGGCTCGTCCTGACGACCACCGGTCTGGCCAACTGCACGGTGACCGCGGCGCCGACCGCCGCGGCCGACCTGAACACGGGGTTCACCAACGGCGCGCCGTCCCTGCTGACCGTCACCGACGGCACGGTGCCGGTGCAGGTCACCGGCGGCTTCGGCTGCCCGACGTCGGCGACGGCCTCGGTGTTCAACGCGACCTACCAGATCACCGACGTCACGGACCCGTCCTCGAACATCACCGTCACCAGCTGACGCACACCACCACCCGGTGAGCCGGCCGGGCCGGGACCTCAGCCCTTGGCCCGCGCCGGCTCCGCCGTGTCCGTATCGTCCGTGTCCGGCGTCTCCCCCGTCACCGACAGCGGATCGCTCTCGCCGCGCGCCCCCGGCACCTTCCCGAAGGTCTGCCTGCCCGGCCCGCTCAGCACGTACTGGACCGCGAAGCCCAGCGCCACCACGAGCGCGCCGCCGACGGCGTCCAGCACATAGTGGTTGGCGGTGCCGACGATCACCGAAAAGGTCATCAGCGGGTAGAGCATGCCGAGCCACCTCAGCCACGTCCGCGGCCCCACCACGGCGATCACGACGCCGCACCACAGCGACCAGCCGATGTGGAGCGACGGCATGGCCGCGTACTGGTTGGACAGCTCGGTCAGCGCGCCGAAGTCGGGGTCGGAGAAGTCCTGCGGGCCGTTGGCGGTGTCGATGAAGCCGCGGCCCGGCATCAGGCGCGGCGGGGCCAGCGGGTAGGCCCAGAAGCCGATGAGTGCCATCAGCGTCGCCAGCGACAGCGCGGTACGCGCCCAGCGGTACGTGCCCGGGCGGCGCCAGTACAGGTAGCCGAGCAGGGAGACGGGCACCAGGAAGTGGAAGGTGCCGTAGTAGTAGTCCATCGCGTCGGCGATCCTCTGGACGCCCGCCACGAAGTGGTTGAAGCGGTGCTCGACGTCGATGTGCAGGAACTCCTCCATGCCGAGGATCTGCCGCCCGTGGGCTTCCGCGACGGAGCGCTCGCCGGGGGCGCCGGCCCGGATGAAGGAGTAGACCCAGTAGCCGATCCGTATCAGCATCAGCTCCAGAAAGACGTTCGGCCGGGACAGCGGCCGTTTCCAGAAGCGCAGCAGCGGGATCCGCAGCGGGATCCAGGGAAACCGGGGGAGCCCGCCCGGCCGCGGCTCGGCGGCCGGGGTGGGCAGCGGCTTCCTCCACAGCGGCGAGGTGCGCGTCAGGAAGGGGACCGCGCAGGCGGCGACGAGCGCGGCGAGCAGCGGCGCGTTGTCGCCGACCGGCCGCAGCACCGGGTTGTCGGGCATGAGGACCGTGCTGGTCAGCGTCATCACGAGGACGACCAGGACGGGCCAGACGAGCCGGTCGGCGCGGCGCCTGCCGACCCGGCCGACGACGGCGAGCAGGATCCACAGCTGCTGGTGCTGCCAGGCGGTCGGCGAGACGGCGACCGCGACACAGCCGGTGACGGCCGTGGCCAGGAGCAGTTGGCCGTCGAGGGCGTAGCGGGCGGCACGGCGCAGGCCGGTGACGGCGACGGCGACGCACAGCAGCCCGTAGAGGGCGAGTTCGGCGGGGCCGTGCAGGCCGAGGCGCAGCAGCAGGCCGTGCAGGGACTGGTTGGCGAGCCCGTCGGGCGCCTCGCCGAGGCCCGCCCCGGCGACGTGGTGCACCCAGTACGTCCAGGAGTCGTCGGGCAGGGCGAGCCAGGCCACGGCGGTGCAGAGCGCGAAAGTGACGCCGGTGGAGGCGGCGGCGCGGCGGCGGCCGGTCAGCCAGAGCAGGGCGGCGAAGACCAGGACGGCGGGCTGCAGCGCCGCGGCGAGCCCGGCGAGGAGGCCCACGAGGGTGCCGGGGCCGCGTGCGAGACGCGGCAGGCAGCACGCGAGGAGGACGAGCAGGACGGGGATGATGCTGGTCTGCCCGAGGGTGAAGGTATTGCGTACGGGCAGCGAGAGCACGGCCAGGATGATCGCGGCGGGGGCGGCGAGCAACGCGGTGCGGCGGCTGACGGGTTCGGGCAGGGAGCGGGCGGCCACGAGCCCGAGCGCGGCGACGAGCAGCAGGGTGCCCAGCGTCCAGCCGATGCCGAGGCCGCGTTCGGCCGCCTTGGTCAGCGGTGTGAGCACGAGGCCCGCGAAGGGGGTGCCGGTGAATCCGTCGGTGCCGTAGAGCGAGCCCTTCACATGGAGGACGCCGTTGTCACCGATCCAGCGTTCGAGGTCGGTGAAGCGCCGTTCCGGGGGCAGCCGGAGCACCGCGGCGGCCTGGCGTACGGCGAGCAGGCCCGCGAGCAGCCACAGCCCGGCCAGGGCCATGCCGGTGCGCGACCCCGCCGCCGGCGGGCTCCCCGGCCCGCCCCTCTCCGCACCAGCCTCTGCACCAGCCACGCTCCGCCGCTCCCGTCCAGTCGCCCAGCTCGGTCACCCTCGTAACGCCCTTGGGAACCTTACTGAGTTCTGCCGTACGAACGCAGGACACCCGTGGGCCACCTGCCGGAGTGCCGCGCTGTCCGAACACCGGTGCGGGAGGCGCCCGATGGGGCACGCGGTTCAGTACTGGACTTCAGTGGTGGGGCGGCTCGTGGTCGCCCGGGGGCGGGCCGTTGCGGGGCTGTTCCGCGTCCGAACCGCAGAGCTCGTGGCTGAGTTCACGGATGAGGTCCTTGAGGTCCGTGGGACGGTCGGATGTCCACCAGTCGCCGAGGAGTTCGGCGAGGGATTCCTCGCGGGCACGGAAGAGGCGGGCGGCGACCTCGCGGCCGGGGTCGGTGAGGACGAGCGGCAGGCCCTCGCGCACGGCGAGGCCGCGGGCCTCCAGTTGCGCCGCCGCGTCGGTGACGACGCGTACGGGGATGTCGACGCGCTCGGCGAGGAGGGCGGGCTCGGCGGAGCCGTAGCGGTTCATGCGCAGCAGCATCCAGCTCGCGGCGGGGTGCAGGTCGAGCCCGGCGCGGGCGGTGATCTCCTCGTAGATCCTGCGCCGGCCCTCGCGGCTGCCCAGCACGGACAGGGCGCGGGCCACCTCCTCGCGCGAGGAGCGCTGGACGGGGTTGCTGGAGACGACCTCGCTGGTGTCGGGCGCGGTGACGCTGCCCCGCAGCGGCTCCTCGCGCAGCAGGAAGGCGAGGAGGAAGGCGAGCAGCACGGGGGGCACCGCGTACAGGAACACGTCGGTGATGGACGTGGAGTAGGCGTCGAGCACGGCCGAGCGCGCCGCCGCGGGCAGCGCGGCCACGGCGCGCGGGTCGGAGGTCAGGCGCTCGGGGGTGACGCCCGGCGGCAGGTGCACCCCCGCGAGGGCGTCGGCGACGCGCGGCCCGAGCCGGTTGCTGAAGATCGTGCCGAAGACGGAGACGCCGAAGGACGCGCCGATGGAGCGGAAGAAGGTGGCGCCGGAGGTGGCGACGCCCAGGTCCTCGTACCCCACGGCGTTCTGCACGACGATCACGAGCACCTGCATGACGAGGCCGAGCCCGAGGCCGAACACGAAGAAGTAGCCGCTCATCTCGGCCGCGCTGCTGGCCGGATCCAGCCGGTGGAGGAGGAGCAGGCCGATGGCGGTCACCAGGGTGCCGGCGATGGGGAAGATCTTGTAGCGGCCGGTGCGGCTGACGAGCTGCCCGGAGACGGTGGAGGCGATCAGCATCCCGGCCACCATCGGCAGCATGTGCACGCCGGAGAGGGTGGGCGTGACGCCCTGCACCACCTGGAGGAAGGTCGGCAGGTAGACCATCGACCCGAACATCGCGAAGCCGATGACGAAGCCGATGACCGAGCAGAGCGTGAAGGTGTGGACGCGGAAGAGCTTCAGCGGCAGCACGGGTTCGGCCGCGCGCCGCTCGGCCAGCACGAACGGCACCAGCAGCGCGACGCCCACCACGCCCAGGCCCACGATCCGCCAGGACGCCCACGGGTAGCTGACGCCGCCGAGCGAGGTCATCAGCACCAGGCAGGTGGCGACGGCGGCGATGAGGAAGGTGCCGAGGTAGTCGATGCGGTGCGGGGTGCGGCGTACGGGGATGTGCAGCACGGCGGCGATGACGCCGAGGGCGACGACGCCGATGGGCAGGTTGATGTAGAACACCCAGCGCCAGCTGAGGTTGTCGACGAAGAGCCCGCCGAGCAGCGGCCCGAGCACGCTCGCGCCGCCGAAGACCGCGCCGAAGAGCCCCTGGTAGCGGCCGCGGTCCCGGGGCGGCACGAGGTCGCCGACGATCGCCATCGACAGCGACATCAGCCCGCCGCCGCCCAGGCCCTGCAGGGCGCGGAAGCCGATGAGCTCGCCCATGTTCCGCGCGAGCCCGCACAGCGCGGAGCCGACGAGGAAGATGACGATGGCCGTCTGGAAGAGCTTCTTGCGCCCGTACTGGTCGCCGAGCTTGCCCCACAGCGGGGTGGCGGCCGTGGAGGCGAGCATGTAGGCGGTGACCACCCACGAGAGGTGTTCGAGACCGCCGAGGTCGCTGACGATCGTCGGCAGGGCCGTGGAGACAATGGTCTGGTCCAGGGCCGCGAGCAGCATGCCGAGCAGCAGCGCGCCGATCGCGACGAGCACGGTGCGCCGGGACTGCCCCTCACCGGGTACGGGTACGGGCCCGGGCTCCGCGGCGGCCACGGAGGGGCCCGGAGTGTCGTCCGCCATGAGCGACTCCTGGGGGTGCTCCTGGGGGTGCCACGCCCCGCGACCGGACCGCGGTACCGGCGAGGCGCCTGTGCTCCATCGTGGGCCCGATCGGCGCGCCCGGCCCGCTGGGATAGCCCATCGGCTGCGCCGCGGGAGCGGTGACCGGGGCGGTGATCAGGGCTGGACCTGGGCTGTTGGAGGTTCCGGCCGACTTTTTGTATCGTTAAGGAACAAAGTGGCTCCGTCCGTATTCCCTGACCGGCGGACGGAGCCGCTTGTCTTTACCCGCGTCGTCTTTCCCGCGTCGCTTTCCACGCGCCGCTTTCCCCGCGTCGCTTTCCCCGTGCGCCCTGGAGTCGCTGATGCCGGCCACCGCCCCCGCCACGACCACGCTGAACGCCCGCGCCCTGCTCCTGGACATGGACGGGACGATCGTCAACTCCGACGCGGTGGTCGAGCGCTGCTGGCGGCGCTGGGCCGAGGAACAGGGCCTGGACGCGGCCGAGGTCATGAAGGTCGTACACGGCCGCCAGGGCTACGCGACCATGGCGGTGCTGCTGCCGGACCGCCCCATGGAGCTCAACCACGAGGACAACCGCCGCATGCTCGCGGCGGAGACCGCCGACGTCGACGGCGTCGTACCGGTCGGCGGCGCCCCCGCCTTCATGGCCGCGCTCGCCGGGCTCCCCCACGCGCTCGTCACCTCCGCCGACCGCGGCCTGGCCGAGGCCCGCATGGGCGCGGCCGGCCTGCCCCTGCCGGAGGTCCGCGTGACCGCCGAGTCCGTGAGCGCCAGCAAGCCGGACCCCGAGGGCTTCCTCAAGGGCGCCGCCGAGCTCGGCTTCGAGGCGGCGGACTGCGTCGTCTTCGAGGACTCCGAGGCGGGCATCGCGGCCGGGAAGGCCGCGGGCATGCGCGTCGTAGGCGTGGGCCCGCGGGCCGCCGCCCACGGCCCGGACGTGGCGGTGCCGGACCTCACGCACGTACGCGTGGAGGCGGCGCCGGACGGCGGGATCCTGCTGCGCGTCGGGGGCTGACGCGGCCGAAGGTACCCCGGGGAGCCCGGGGCGCCTGCCGGAAATCCGCTTCTGCGGGCCGGGACCGGGCGCCTAGGGTGGCCGCGTGAACACTGACGACCGCCCGGCCCCACCCCTCACCGGTGGCGAGCGCGAGACACTGCGCGGCTTCCTCGACTTCCACCGCGCGACCCTCGCCAAGAAGTGCGAGGGCCTGACGGACGAGGAACTCCGCCGCCGCTCCATGCCCCCGTCGACGCTCACCCTGCTCGGCCTCGTGCGCCACATGGCGGAGGTCGAGCGCACCTGGTTCCGCCGCGTCATCGACGGCGAGGACGTCCCCTTCGTCTGGTCCGAGAAGGGCGACTTCCAGGAGGCGTTCGCCGTCGGGGCCGCCACCGGCGCGGAAGCCTTCACCGCCTGGCAGACCGAGGTCGAACACGCCCGCCGCATCGAGCGGGAAGCGGAATCCCTCGATATCACGGGCTACTTCCCGAGGTGGGGCGAGAACGTCTCGCTGCGCCTGGTGATGCACCACCTCATCCATGAGTACGCCCGCCACAACGGCCACGCGGACTTCTTGCGCGAGGGGGTCGACGGGTCGGTGGGGGCCTGACGGCACCCACCGACTGCCCGGGGCCGGGCGAACCGTCCGTCAGGACCCCACGATCAGCGCGAGTCCGGGCCGTAGCGAGGCAGTTCACCCGTGTCGATGACCCACTCCCCGATGGAGATCTTGTCACCGAAGACGTACGGGACGCGGGCCTCGTACACGGGGGTCCCCTCCCGGGCCCCGATGGCCCAATGGTGCACGCACGTGCCGTCGCGGGGGTCGACGATCAGGTAGTGGGGGATGCCGAGCTGCGGATAGTGCCGCAGTTTGCTCTCGTAGTCGTTCTCGGGGTTGGAGGGAGAAACGATCTCGACAGCCGCGAGGAGAGCACGGGGGCTGATGGGATCATCCGTGTCCATGGCCGCCTCGGGGAGGACGAGAACGTCGGGACGACGCAGCTGCCCGAGACCGGGTTCCTCGATGTCACCGGACGTCGTGGCGACGATGCCGTCGGGCAATTGGGGCCGGAGTTGACGCCCGATGCGCAAAGCCGCCAGGCCATGGCGCCCGCCCGGGCTCGCCGTCAGCACGATCCGGCCGTCGCCGACCTCGACGCGGGCGCTGAGCGGGCAGGAGGGCACGAACCGCTCAGCGAAGGCCCGCAGGTGCTCGTAGGTCTCCCGCCCCATCGCGATGACCCCCTCAAGCAGTCGTGATCAGCCGTCGGCCGTCATGCGTCCGTACGTGCGGGGCGTCCTCGCTGAGCGCGTCCGCAAATCGCACCGCGTGCGCCTCTGTCATCGCTTCGGCCACCTCGGCGAGCGTCAGCCAGGACACGGCGATGGACTCGTCGGAGGTGCGTTCGGTGCCGCCTACGGGGACGCAGCGGAAGACGAGTGCGACGACTCCGCGCGTCATGTTCTTGTAGACGCCCGTCAACTGGCGCACCTCGACCTCGACGCCGGTCTCCTCCCACACTTCCCGACGTACTCCTGCCTCGGGCGACTCGTCGAGCTCCAGCACGCCTCCCGGCGGCGCCCAGCGTCCGTTGTCGGCTCGCTTGATCGCGAGAACGCGACCGTCGTCACGCACGACGGCGCCCACGACGGCGACGGAGTGGAGCGGGGTGGACTCACGAGGCTGTGCCGCCGCATTCATGCGGCCAGGGTAGCGAGTGAAGGGGGCGGCATCGCAGTCCCTGTCGGCCTGCTGCGCCGCGCCGGCCTCAGGACATCGCATCCGTACGCCGCGCCAGCGCCCGTAGTTCAGAGGAGGCCGCGCGGCCCGCCATGAGCACGAGGTCCCGGATGGCTGCTCGCGCGGCGACGTGTGTGCGGACCATCCCGGGAGACAGCCGCTCGGCGTCGAGGAAGCAGGCGAGCGCCTGCTCCACGTGCCGCAGTTGTGCGTGTGCTCGCCCGGTGTCCAGCGCGAAGCGCGCCTGCCGTTCCGGGGAGAGCCCCGACGCGTCCACGCGCTCGCCGATGTCGAGCGCCTCACCCGCGTCACCCAGCTCGACGGCGATGGACACCGCGTGGAGCTCGACATTCGTCGGCCCGAACTCCAGGTTGTGGTCGTTGCGGTCCTCCCCGAGAGCGCTCGCGACGCTCCGGGCAGTCTCGATCTCGCGACGGGCGTCGGAGCGGTTGCCCGTGCGCGCGTGTACAAGGGCGAGCACGAGGTGGAAGGAGCCTTGGAGGGACAGCGCCTCCGGCGAGGGCTCCTCCGTACGCGCGACGTACTCCCCGAGCGCCTCCGACGCGGACCGGGCCGTGTGTTCGGCTTGGTCGTAGCGCCTGAGCCGGACGAAGGCATGGGCGAGGCGGTACGTTCCCGCGAAGACCCCCATCACCTGGCCGGACCGCTCCGCAGCGGCGATGGAGCGGTCCGCCGCCACCCAGGCCGCGTCCGGCTCGCCCTGACGGACGAAAGCCGCGGACAGTGCCTGGTAGGCGCGGGCGAGCAAGCCGTACGCCTGGACGCGCTCACGCCCCTTCGCCGCGCGTGCCGCGCCCTCCGCGTACGGGATGAGCGACGTCAGCGTCGCGCTCAGCTCCGCGAACCGGTCGCTGTGCGCAAGGGTCCAGGCTTCCTCGACGGCGGCCTGGAGATCCGGGATCGGCGGGCCCTTGTAGGAGTTCTCCGGCGCGATCAGGGTGCGAGGAGCCGGATGCCCCGTGATCAGCAGCCGGGCACGATCGAGGTCGTTCGGCTCGGGTGACGATTCGTCCACCGGGTCCAAGGGCGGCGCGTCAGGGCGCAGCTCGTGGAGCGGGACTCCGAGACCGTCGGCCAGAAGACGCAGGACGTCCAGCCGGTTGACGGGCTGGACACCTCGCTCCACCTGCGACAGCCAGCTGGCCGTACGGCCGATCGCCTCGGCCAGCTCCCGCTGCGTGAGGCCGCGCCGGACGCGCAGCTCCGCCACCCGTGCGCCGAACGCACGCCGCCCTTCGTGTCCCACCGGCTCCGTCACACCTTTCCGTCGATCTGTTCCAGGAACGTCACCTGGGTGTCGGCGACGTACTTCTCGCGCTGTTCGAGGAAGTGCCGGGTGTGCGGTTGCCGTTCATGAGCGTCGAACGCGGCCCGGTCCTCGTACAGCTCGTAGAAGACCCGAGCGTTGTGCTCACCCGGCACGCGGTGGTTCACGTAGACCACGGTGCCGCTCTCATGGGCCCGGATTCCCTCCAAGGTGCGCATCACCAGCTCGTCGAAGTCACGTGCGGCGTCGGCGTCGTGGAGCGTGAAACGGACGACCAGCCCGAAACCTGCGGCCATGCCTGTTCTCCTCTCAGGTCGCACCAAGACTTCCAGAACGACCTCCGCAGAGGTAGTCACAGATTTTCTTGACTCGCAGAAATACTGTGAGTAGCTTCGTAGTTGAGCCGCTACCCACAGCGATCCGCGCGGGCGTGGAGCGGCTTCGTGCCATCGGGACTCCCAGTGGCACGGGAACGAAGAAGGCCCCGGCGATCCGGGCCCCGGGTGCTGGTACCACCGCGAAGCCCCCGCCGAGGCCGACACCTCTCCCCTGATGCAAGCAGGAGGTTCGATGCCATCACAGCCTAACGAGTCGTACGGGGACGCCGCCGAGTGCGTCCAATGCGCGGAGTTCGGGGCCGAACACGAGAAGGCGGCCCGCGAAGGCAGAGTCCGCATGGTCCAGACCCTGACCGCGGCGATGAGCCGACACTTCATGGCGGTCCACCAGCGGAACGAGGAGCCGACGGCCGCAGCGCTGGAGCCCATCCGCGAGAGGAGTGCCTCGTGCTGATCCCGCCGCTGATCCCACCCGTCGTCTCCGTACCTCTCAGCGGCGGGCCTCCCACCGTTCCCGACCGGTCAGAGCCTGCCTGCGCCGAGTGCGTGGCCCTCGGCAATGCCCTGAGGTGGGCGCAGCGCGCGGACGACTCCGCCTACACGCGAGCCGTCCGGGACCGGGTCCGCGCGCACTTCGACGCGGGGCACGCCGCGTAACCCAGTGCTGTCGCACGCGTCCCCTGGCTGGGAGCACCGGCCAGGGGATCCCGCACGCCTCGCACCGCGCCCGCGTGCGCCCCCTGTGCCTCCGCGTCATCGAGCGCGGTACTTGGCAACGCACGCCGCCCCGCGCTGGAATGCGAGACGCCGTTCTCCGCGAGTGTCCGCGAGAGGAGTCCGATCGTGATCCACATGACCGAGACCATGGCCGTGCACACCGTCGAGGGTTTCCTCACCCCCGACGAGACCGCCCTGCTCACCAAGCTCCTGGACGAGCACCTCGTCGCCACCGGCTGGTCTCCCGACCGCCCCAGTGACGGCCTGGTCGCGCCCGCCGAGGTCCAGAAGATCCTGGCCGTCGGCATCGAGCGGGCACTGCCCGCCATACGCCGGGTGTTCCCGTCCGTGGCCGGCGCCACCCCGTGGGACTACCACGACCTGGGCCCGGGAGACAGCATCGAGCCGCACCTCCACGGCGTGGGCGAGCCCGACGCACGGCCGCAGCGGATCGCACGGGTCGCGTTCCATCTCCAGGAGGCCGAGCGCGGAGGGGAGTTCTACGTCGAGACGACTTCCTCGGACGCGCTGTGGACGGAGCGCGTCGCGGGGCCGGGCAGCAGCTTCGCGCCCGGTACGCGCTTCGCCCGCGAGATATCGCACCATGCCGGGCCCGAGGCCGCCGCCGTGCTGGGCCGCCTCCCCCGCACCCGCTGGACCAGCGCCCCGCCCGCCGGGACGGCCGTCGTCTACGGCGCCCAGCTCGTGCACGGCGTGACGGTCGTCCGCGAAGGGCGGCTGCGGAAGCTGATCACCAACCTCCTCAGCGAGGGGTGAGCGGACCTGGCGCGGATCAGCCCACCGCCGCCTCGTACAGGCTGAAGCCCGCCAGGGCCAGCATCACCAGGGCCGCGACCTTGGTGATCAGGGCCAGGGGGACGTACTTCATCAGGGTGCGGCCGCCGACGATGCCGAGGCCCGCCACCGCCCACAGGCCCAGGGTCGCGCCGGCGCCGACCGAGACCGGGTCGTCGTAGCGCGCGGCCAGGTTGGCCGTCATGATCTGGGTGAGGTCGCCGAACTCCGCGACCAGGATCAGCATGAAGCCCGCGCCCGAGACCTTCCAGAAGGACTGGTCGGCGGGCTTGGCGATCTCCTCCTCGTCGTCGTCCTTCTTGAAGAGGAGGACGGCCGCGCCCGCGACGAACGCGAGGCCGACGATCAGCTGGAGGATCCGGTGCGGGAGCAGCGTCAGCAGGCTGCCCGCGGCGATGGCCAGGACGACGTGGACGAGGAAGGCGGCGGCGACGCCCGCGAAGACGTAGGACGCGCGGTAGCGGGTGCCGAGCATCAGGGAGGCGAGCGCCGTCTTGTCGGGCAGCTCGGCAAGGAAGATCACGCCGAAGACCAGGGCGGCGACGGTGAAGCTGAACACGGGGTGAGTACCTCGATCGGTCGGGCCACCGCACCGAGGACCAACGGGAATCAGGGGTCGCTTCGGCACGGCAGCGTCATGGACACTGCGGCCGAAGGTCTCGCTGGCCTGCGGGTTTCCTCTGGAAGACCCCGCTTGCCTCCGGGCGCCGGCTGGGCGAGCCCAGCAGTATGTCGACGGTCCGGCGAAGAGCTACTCCCCTTCTGCTCCGACCAGGGTACGTGACGCGCGCACCGAAGGGGCGCGAGGAACTGCGCGACCAGCCGTACACGACCCGCAGTCGCGCACCGAGCGCAAGACGCACCCCAGTGGGCGAAGCGGGGGTCCGGGGGCGCAGCCCCCGGTCACAGGAAGCGGGCACCCCACCCCCGGAAACCGCTCAGC
>NZ_JAINFC010000205.1 GCF_020740835.1 Streptomyces sp. UNOC14_S4 | reverse complement strand
GACCCCCCGTGCCAGAAAGACGGGGCGCAGCCCCCGACCCCCGTTCCAGAAGGGCTCTCGCAGATGAAGACCGTCAACCACTGGATCGGTGGCAAGGCCGCCGAAGGCGCGTCCGGCGTGTACGGGCCGGTCACCGACCCGGCCACCGGGGAGCAGACCACGCGCGTCGCCTTCGCCTCCGTCGAGGAGGTGGACGCCGCGGTCGCCGCCGCGAAGGACGCCTACGCCACCTGGAGCACCTCCTCGCTCGCCACCCGCACCGCGGTCCTCTTCCGTTATCGCGCGCTGCTCGACGCGCGGCGCGAGGAGCTCGCCCGGCTGATCACCGCCGAGCACGGCAAGGTGCACTCGGACGCGCTCGGCGAGGTCGCCCGCGGGCTGGAGATCGTCGAGCTGGCCTGCGGGATCACCACCCAGCTCAAGGGCGAGCTGTCCACCCAGGTCTCCGGCGGCGTGGACGTCGCCGCGATCCGGCAGCCGCTCGGCGTCGTCGCGGGCATCACGCCCTTCAACTTCCCGGCCATGGTGCCGATGTGGATGTTCCCGCTCGCCATCGCCTGCGGCAACACGTTCGTCCTCAAGCCCAGCGAGAAGGACCCGTCCCCCGCGCTCCTGCTCGCCGAGCTGGCCGCGGAGGCCGGGCTGCCCGCGGGCGTCCTCAACGTCGTCCACGGTGACAAGGTCGCCGTCGACCGGCTGCTCACGCACCCCGACGTCGCGGCCGTGTCCTTCGTCGGCTCCACCCCGGTCGCCCGGCACATCCACGCCGTGGCCACCTCCCACGGCAAGCGCGTCCAGGCGCTCGGCGGCGCCAAGAACCACATGCTCGTGCTGCCCGACGCCGACCTCGACGCTGCCGCGGACGCCGCCGTCTCGGCCGCGTACGGCTCCGCGGGCGAGCGCTGCATGGCCGTCTCCGCGGTCGTCGCCGTCGGCGCCACCGGCGACGAGCTCGTCCGGAAGATCGCCGACCGCGCCGCGAAGATCAAGATCGGGCCCGGTGACGACCCGGCCTCCGAGATGGGCCCGCTCATCACCCGTGCCCACCGCGACAAGGTCGCCTCCTACGTCGAGGGCGCCGCCGCCCAGGGCGCGCGCGTCGTCATGGACGGCACCGGCTTCACCGTCGAGGGCTACGAGCAGGGCCACTGGATCGGCCTCTCCCTCCTCGACGAGGTCGCCACCCACATGGACGCCTACCGCGACGAGATCTTCGGCCCGGTGCTGTGCGTGCTGCGCGCCGACTCCTACGAGGAGGGCCTGGACATCATCAACTCCTCGCCCTGGGGCAACGGCACCGCGATCTTCACCCGCGACGGCGGCGCGGCCCGCCGCTTCCAGCTGGAGGTGCACGCGGGCATGGTCGGCGTGAACGTGCCCATCCCGGTGCCGGTCGGCTACCACTCCTTCGGCGGCTGGAAGGACTCCCTCTTCGGCGACCTCCACATCTACGGCAACGACGGCGTGGCCTTCTACACCCGCGGCAAGGTCGTCACGACACGCTGGCCGGACCCGGCGGAGAGCGCCGTCGACCTGGGCTTCCCCAGCCACCGCTGACGTGCGGCGACCGCCCCGTGCGTCCGTCGTACGGATGTACGGGCACGCGGGGCGTTGATCGTAAGCTCAAGGTATGACCTGGTCGAGCGCGCTGAGGGAGTCCGTAAGGACCGGCCTGACCGTGGAGCGCGCCGAGCTGACCCCGCTCGTCGCCCTCCGCGGCGCGGCCGGGGTCGCGATCGTGGTCGGGCCGCTGCTGTGGCTCGGCTCGCCCGCGATGGCCGTCTCGTCGGCGTTCGGCGCGTTCGCCGCGGGCCTGGCGACGTTCCAGCGGAGCTGGCGGCCGCGCCCGGTGCTGGCGCTCGCGGTGGCGGCCGGACTCGGCGTCAGCACGTTCCTGGGCTACCTCGCCGCCGCCGACCACGTCCTGTTCGCCACGCTGCTGACGGTGTGGACCCTGCTGGCCGGGATGGCCTGGGCGGTCGGGCCGGTGTCCGGCCTGGTGGCCACGCAGACCATCGCCGTCATGCTGGTCACGGTCACCCTGCCGACGTCGGTGCTCGGCGCGCTCCAGCACGCCGGGCTCATCGCGCTCGGCGGACTCGTCCAGGCCGCGCTCATCGTCCTGCTGCCCATCCGCCCGTGGGGCGCGCAGCGCGACGCGCTCGCCGACGCGCTGGCCGCGGAGGCGGACTACGCGCGAAGACTGCGGCACGACCCCGTGGCCCCCTTCGACCCGCAGCCGCTCATGGACGCGCGCGAGGCCGCCGAGCTGACCCCGCGCCAGGCCCGCAACCGGCCCCGCCAGCTCGGCGGGCCGCGCGGGGTCGCCGAACGCATCCGGCCGGTGCTCGCCTCGATCGCCGACCCGGTGCTGGGCGCGGCCCCCGAGGGGCCCGAACGCGACCGGGCCCGCGATCTGCTGGGCGCCGCGGCGTCCGTGCTGGACGCGGTCGCCCGCGCGATCCGCCGCGGCAAGCCGGTGCGGCTGCCGCCCGAGGCGGTCGAGACCCTTCAGGTCCCCGCGTCGGGACCGATGCTCAAGGGGCCCGCCCGGCGCTCCGCGTACCGGCTGATCGCGCTGCTCGGCGACGCCGTGGAGGCCACCGACGAACCGGTGCACACGAGCCCTCCGCCCGCTCCCGCCGGGACGGAGCGCGCCGGGACGGAGCGCAATGGGACGAAGCGCAATGGGACGGAGCACAAGCACCTGCTGCGGCCCTCCGTGCCCCGCCTCGTGCCGGTGGCGCTGCGCGCGCTGCGCCGCGAGGCGCGGTGGTCCTCGCCGGTCGGGCGGCACGCGGTGCGCGTGTCCGTGGTGGTGCTGATCGGCTACGTCCTGGGCACCGCGCTGCCGCTCGGGCACGGCTACTGGGCGCCGATGACCTCCGTGATGGTGATGCGGCCCGACTTCGGGCAGACGTACGCGCGGGGCATCGCGCGCTTCGCCGGGACGGTCGTCGGCGTGCTGATCGCCGGGGGCCTGGTCGCGTTCACGCACCCGGGGCCGTGGGTGAACGCGGGCCTGGCCGTGCTGTGCCTGGGGCTGATGTACCTCCTGCTGAACACCGGCTACGGCGTCGTGTCCGTGTGCATCGCCGCCTACGTCGTCTTCCTGCTGGGCATCGCGGGCGAGGGCTGGACGCAGACCGTCCAGGCGCGGGTGGCGCTGACCCTGCTGGGCGGGCTGCTGGCGATGGCCGCGTACGCGCTCTTCCCCGCCTGGGAGACGCCCCGGCTGCGCGACCGCCTCGCCGACTGGCTGACCGCCAACGGCCGCTACGCGGTGGCCGTGCTCGCCGCCTTCGGCGACCCCGCCGAACGGCGTGCGCGGCGTGTGCGCGAGGCGCTGCTGGACGCCCGGGCGGCCCGCACGGCCTGGGAGGACACGGCCGCCCGCGCCCTCACCGAGCCCGTGCGCCACCGTGGTATCTCCCGTACCAAGGAACGTGCGGCGGAGGCCGCCCTCACCACGCTCGGCCGCGCCACCCTCCTGATGGAGGCTCACCTCCCCGACCGCGACGCCGAACCCTCCAAGGGCGCCGCCGCCTTCGCCACCGCCCTCCAGGACGCCCTCCCGGCCGCGGCCCTGGCCGTCCGCGACCGCACCGCCCTCGACTGGACCGCCCCCCGCGCCGCCCTGACCACCTGGCAGGCCGAGACCGGCGACGAGGGCGTGGCGGTCCGCGGCGCCGACCTCCTCATGGACGCCCTCGACGAACTCGCGGAAGCCCTCTCCCCGGGCCCGGGCGGCCGCAACAGGGCGGCGCGGCGGGCGTGAGGCGCTTTGCTTTTCCTCCGGCGCCGCCGCCGGTGACGTTACTGTGACGGGCAGGACCACCTCGACCGCAACGGAGGTTGCTGTGAGCGCGCAGCTCGACGGCCCGTACGGACCACTGATCCCCATGCCGGAGCTCACTCCGGACGCCCTCAGGGCAGCAGTGGCCCGGATCGCCCCGAGCAGGGTTCCCGATCTCACTCGACATCTGTTCGAGGCCACGACCAACGCACAGCAGATCCAGAGCCTCGCCCCTCTCCGGACCTTCGTGCACTACTGGGCCGTGTTCGTCGCCATCGAGCGTCACCCCGAGCGTGCGGCCCGATTCCGCGAACTGGAGGACGCCGCGCAGGCCGCGGAGAGCCGGGAAGCGGCCCGGCAGCTGATGGCCGAGATCCGGCAGATCCTGGCGGAGGCAGAGGCAGAGGCAGAGGCCGGTCTGTGACCGCTTGGTCCTGGGAGTAAGACCCCAGCGAAGAGCATGTGTCGGCAGGCCTTCCACCGGGTGTGGTGGCCGAGGTGGAGCGCTTGGCCACCGAACTCACCGCGCTCGGGCGGGACGCTGAGAAGGTCGGCAGGTCCCCCAAGCCGGAGGGCGGGGTGCGGTTCTTCGACTTCCTCAGCGGTCGCGGCTTCTTCAGCTTCCTGGTCGTTCCGCGTCACTGCCGTGTGTGCGTCTGCACCATCACCTGGTACGGCTGACCGCACACGTCCGGGGAAAAAGTTTTCTTCTTTCCTCTCCGTTTTCTGTTATCCCTCGCGTCGCCCCGCGTCTCCTATGTGTCGGGCCGTGTGTCGGACCGACGTCGGACCGGATGGAACGAGAAGGGGTGGCGCGGCGTGAAGAGTGACAGCGTGGCCGTGGTCGAGGCGGCGCGGGCCGGGGACGCGGCGGCACAGGACGAGCTCGTCTCCGCTTGCCTGCCGCTCGTGTACAACATCGTCGGACGGGCCCTCAACGGGCACGCGGACGTCGACGACGTGGTGCAGGAGACCATGCTCCGGGTCATCAACGGCCTGGACGAGCTCCGTGACCCCGAGCGCTTCCGGTCCTGGCTCGTCGCGATCACGACCAACCAGATACGGAGCCACTGGCGGGGCCGCCCCGAGACGCCCCTCAGCGGCCTGCAGGAAGTCGGCGAGGTCCCCGACCCCCGTGGGGACTTCGTCGACCTGACCATCGTGCGGCTGGGCCTGCAGGGCCAGCGCCGCGAGGTCGCCGAGGCCACCCGCTGGCTCGACGAGGGAGAGCAGACCGTGCTCTCCCTGTGGTGGCTGGAGACGGCGGGCGAGCTGACCCGCGCCGAGGTCGCCGCCGCGCTGGAGCTGACGCCCGCTCACACGGCCGTCCGCGTCCAGCGCACCAAGGAGCAGCTGGACACCGCCCGCGGTGTCGTACGGGCCCTCGGCGCCGCGCCCCGCTGCCCCGAGCTCGCCGAGCTGGTCGCCCCCTGGGACGGCGTCCCCTCCGCGCTGTGGCGCAAGCGCATCGCCCGGCACGCCCGGAACTGCGCCGCGTGCGGCGGCGCCTGGTCGGCGCTGGTGCCCGCGGAGCGGCTGCTGGTGGGCCTCGGCCTCGTACCGGTGGCGGGCGCGCTGCTCAACTGGTGGGGCGGCGGGGCGGTACTGAACACCGAGCCGACGGCCGCTTCCGCTTCGGCTTCCGCGGGCCGCGCCGCGCGACGTCGCGCGGGGGCCTCGGGCCACCGCTCGCACGGCCACCGCGCCGCCCGCCCCCGCACCGCGAAGCGGGCCGCGGCCGGTGCGGTGGCCGTCGCCGTCGTCGCGGGCGGCGTGCTGGGCGGCCTGTACCTTTTCGGCGGCTCCCCGGACCGTACGGACCGGCCGGTCGCCGCGGGTGACGAGATACCCACCCGGGTGAAGGCCCTCGACGCCTCCACCTCCGCGCTGCCGTCGAGCGCGTCCCCGTCCGCCTCCGCGAGCGCCTCGGCCTCGTCCTCCGCCTCCCCGTCGGCGAGTGCCTCCGCCTCGGCCTCCGCGTCGGAGAGCGGCGGCGCCACCCCGGAGACGGAGAAGAAGGACGCCCCGGCCCCCGACAGGCCGCAGGCCCCCAAGGCCCCCGCAGGCTCCGGCGGCGGCTCGCTCGGGGCCCAGGTCACGGCTCTGGTCAACGCCGAACGGGCGAAGGCCGGCTGCTCGCCCGTGACCGAGAACGGCACCCTGGACCGCGCGGCACAGGGCCACTCCGACGACATGGCCGCCCGGAACTTCTTCGACCACACCAACCCCGACGGCAAGGGCCCCGGCGACCGCATCACCGCCGCCGGGTACCGCTGGAGCACCTACGGCGAGAACATCGCGTACGGCCAGCAGGACCCGGCCTCGGTCATGGACTCCTGGATGCACAGCGACGGCCACCGCAGGAACATCCTCAACTGTTCCTTCAAGGAGATCGGCGTAGGCGTCAACCACGCCCCGGGCGGCCCGCGCTGGACCCAGGTGTTCGGGGCACGGTGATAAGCGCCCCTGCAAGGGGCGCGGGGAACTGCGCGACAAGCCCCCACCGGCCCGCAGCCGCGCGCGCAGCGCAAGCGGCACCCCAGTAGGCGCCCCGCAAACCACCGAAGCGCCTACCATGCAGCGGTGCAGTTCCAGCAGCTCCGCTATTTCACCGTGCTCGCCGAGATCCGGCACTTCACCCGGGCCGCGGACACGCTGCACGTGGCACAGCCCTCGCTCTCGCAGCAGATCCGCGCGCTCGAACGGGAGCTGGGGGTCGAGCTGTTCCACCGGGCGAGGGGCAACATCACCCTCACCGACGCGGGTGAGGTGCTGCTGCCCCTCGCCCGGCAGATCCTCGCCGACATGGACACGGCGCGCCGCGAGGTGCAGGAGGTGGCCCAGCTGCGGCGCGGCCGGGTGCGGCTGGGCGCGCCGCCCAGCCTGTGCGCGAGTCTCGTGCCCGACGTGCTGCACGCCTACCACGCGCGCTACCCGGGCATCGAGCTCGTCGTCGACGAGGGCGGCTCCCAGGACCTCGTCCGCACCCTGGCCGCGGGCGGGCTCGACCTCGCCCTGATCATCACCCCGCTGGCCGTGGGCGCGCCCGCCCTGGCCACCACCGAGGTGCTGCGCGAGGACCTCGTCGTCGTCACCGCCCCCTCGTCACCGCCCCCCACCAGGCGGCGGACCATCCGCGTCACGGAGCTCGCGGACCGGCCGATGGTGATGTTCCGGCGGGGCTACGACCTGCGCGAGATCACCACCGCCGCGTGCCGGGCGGCGGGCTTCGAACCGTCCTTCACGGTCGAGGGCGGCGAGATGGACGCGGTCCTCGGCTTCGTCCGCGCGGGCCTCGGGCTCGCCGTCGTGCCCGGCATGGTCGCCGCGCGCTCGGGCCTGCGGGTCACCCCGTTCGAGGGCACGCGGATGCGGCGGACGATCGCGGTGGCCCACCGCAAGGACGTGGCCCCGCCGCGGGCCGCGCGCGAGCTGCGGACGGTGCTTCTGGAGCACCTGGGCGCGTCGGAGGACTGACGGCCGTCAGAGGCCCTGGCCCAGAGCGACACCCGCCCAGGCCGCGCCCAGGCCGCACACCACGCTCCCCGCCGCGTTGGCCACGGCCTGGAGCGCCGCGCCCTCCTCGGCCAGGCGGAGCGTCTCGTACGAGAACGTCGAGTACGTGGTCAGGGCACCGCACAGGCCCGTGCCCAGGAGGAGCTGCCAGTGCTGCGGCAGGGCGGCGCCGGTGAGGAGACCGAGGATCAGACACCCCGTCACGTTGACGGCGAACGTGCCCCACGGGAAGACGGAGTCGTGCCGTGACTGCACGGCGCGGTCGGTGAGGTAGCGCAGCGGGGCGCCGGCCATGGCCCCGGCGACGACGAGGAACCAGTTCACGCCGTGGCCTCCGGCCGTACGACCTCGACGGCGTCGAGGAGGACGAGCCCGGAGCCGACGAGCGCGCGGACCTCCGCGGCGAAGGGCCGTACGCGCTCCTCGGCGTCGACGATCACGACGGCCACCGGGAGGTCCTCGCTGAGCGAGAGCAGCCGCGAGGTGTGCACGACGGAGGAGGCGCCGAAGCCCTCGACGCCATGGAAGACGCTCGCGCCCGCGAGGCCCGCCGCGTGGGCGCGGTGCACGATCTCGGAGTGCAGGGGCCGGTGGTGCCAGGTGTCGGACTCGCCGACGACGACGGTCAGCCGCAGGGCGTTCGGACGGATGCTCATCGCGCCGGCCTCCCGCGCAGACACCGCCGCGTGACGGCCGCCGCCGCCCACACCGCGGCCAGCGCCGCGACCAGCGTGCCCGCCAGGTACGCGAGCGCGACGGCCGTACGCCCGTCGTCCACCAGGCGCCGGACGTCCACCGCGTAGGTGGAGAAGGTGGTGAAGCCGCCCAGCACCCCGGTACCGAGGAACGGCCGCAGCAGGCGGTGCGGCGCGGCGAGGTCGGCGATCACGACGAGCAGGACGCCGATGAGGGCGCAGCCGACGGTGTTGATCAGGAACGTGGTCCAGGGAAACGCGCCGACCGCGGTGGGCCACAGCAGCCCGGCCCCGTACCGCACGGCAGCACCGGCCCCACCACCGAGGGACACGGCACAGACAACAGGCCACTGCGCTTGCCCTGCGGGGCGAGGGGGAGTGGCTGTACGTACGGGCGAGCTGTCCGCGACGGCCCGTGAAGAGCTCATGCCCTCAGGCTACCGCCGGTGGGATCCGGGGTCGGTTGCGGCCGGTGGGCACAACCGGGGGAGGTAGGAGGCAAGGGCGCGCCTCGTCAGGGGCGCGGGGAACTGCGCGACCAGCCACAACGCACCCGCAGCCGCGCGCGCAGCGCAAGAGGCACCCCGGTAGGCGCCGCGCACCGACCCGCACCCGCGCGCCGAGCGCAAGACACAGCCCGGTAGGCGCAGCGCAGCGGCCCCGCAGCCGCGCGCGCAGCGCAAGACGCACCCCGACAGGCGTACGGGGTCCCGGGGCTCCGCCCCGGGGGCAGGACGGGAGCCGTCAGACGGCTCGCCCCGTCACCGCCGCCACATACGCCGCGCAGCGCTCCGCATCCAGCATCCACTCCCAGAACCCCGCAGGATCGGCGAAGCCATTCGCATAGCGGTGCGCCACCTCCGGATGCTCCTCCGCCGCGGCCAGCACCCGCCGTACATGCTCGGGCGGCGGCGACCCCAGCAGGAGGTTGGTGAGGGACACCGCGTGCCGCGCGTGTTCCCAGAAGGCCGTGAAGGTCCGCAGCATCCACGTCCGGTCGAAGGGTTTCTCGCCGTGGTCGAGGATCGCCCGGAGGTAGCCGTCGGCGCACCGCGCCGCGCTGTTGGCGCCCTGGCCGGTCACCGGGTCGTTGACGACCACCGCGTCGGCCATGCCCAGCACGTGTACGTCGGGGGCGACCCGCGCGACGGGGTGCCGTACGACCGGGGTGACGGCCCCGACGAGGGCGGCGCCCGCGTCCGTGGGGCGCGCGCCCGCGCAGAGCTCGTACTCCCAGGGGGCGTGCGTCCGCAGCAGGTCGAGCCCCCGCCCGAGCACATCGTCCGGGGACGGAGGCCGGGACGGGTCCTGCCAGCGGTCGAGGGGCCCGCCGGGAACGGCCTCCCACAGCAGGATGCCGCACGGCCCGTCCAGCGTCGTGCCCTCCAGCGCGAAGAACTCGCCCTGGCCGCCCAAGGAGGTGGCGCGCAGCTGTGGCCCGTCCGCGTCCGGCCGGGGCGTCGCGCCGTGCACGTACACGGTGGCCAGCGTCCGCTGCGGCCGGTCGTACGGGCTGTGCCGCTCGTCCCGGCCGAAGAGCTCCGACAGGGGGCCGCGGCCGGACGACACCACCGTCAGGTCGTGCGCCCCGGCGATCCCCTCCAGCTGCTCCGGCCCGACCGTGCCGTAGGCGGTCCGGCCGCCCCGCTCCTCGAACAGTTCCAGCCAGCGTGCCGTCTTCACCCGCTGGTCGACGGAGTGCGCGGGCTCGTCGAACGGGGCGGTGAAGCCGCGCCGGGGCGAGCCCGCAGGGTCCGTGGGGGTGACGCGCAGCGACGTCATCGCCGGGGTGCCCGCCTCCCACAGGGCGAGCCCGGCGGCGCGCTCCAGGGCGTGGGCGGGGCCGTACATCACCTGGGTGGAGAGCACCGTGCCGCCGCGCACCTCGTCGGGCGTGCGGGCCGCGTGCAGGGTGACGTCGTAGCCGTGTTCCCGGAGCCCCAGGGCGAGCTGCAGCCCGGCCTGTCCCGCGCCGACGATCGCGATCCTGCGCATCGGTCTCTCCCGTCGAGCCGTAGAGCTGCCGAGCCGTAGAGCCGTAGAGCTGTCGAGTCATCGAGCCGTCGAGTCCGGGCGCCCCTTCCGACCGTTCTAGCGGTGACCGGGGGAGCTGTACAGACGGCCCGGTCCGCGGGCGTGGCCCGATGCCGCCCTTTCCGTGATCGCGCAACAGCCCAATATGAGCCACCCGGGCACCCGGTGCCGACCGGGCCCGTACGGCGGACACCGGCCGGAAGCCTGGCCGGTGGCGCATTCCGGTATGGCAGGAAACCACCGGTTCCCGGGCGCTCCGGTGGGAAGCCTTCTGGCCGGTCAGGCTCCGCCGGTGCGGCGGGGCACCCGCCGGTTCCTGCCTGCCACAGGCCGGAACCGATCCAGGGAGGCACACGATGACAGCGCAACCCAGGCTGCCGCGCTCGCCGGCGCCTCAGGAGGTGTCCCCCCGACTTCAGCGTGCCGGCATGCTCGACCGCGTCGAGGAACGCCTGCGGAGCCTCCTCAATGACGAGCACCGGCGCTGGCGCAGCGCCGACACCCGGGGCGCCGGGCTGATCGAGTCCCTCGCCGAGCTCGTCGCGGTGGGCGTCGACCGGGTGCGCCCGGTCATCCTGCTCACCGGCTACCTCGCGGCGGGCGGCGACCCGGAGGGCCCGCCGTCCGCCCACGCCGTCGACGCGGCGGCCGCGCTCGAACTGCTCGACACCTGCACCCTGATCCGCAGCGATGTCCGCGACAACGCCGCGCTGCGCCGCGGCATCCCCACCCTCCACATCAGCCGCGCCGCCGAGCACGAGCGCAACGGCTGGGCGGGCGACGCGGGGCGCTTCGGCGAGTCCACCGCGACGCTCGCGGGCGACCTCGCCCACTCCCTCGCGTCCCGGCTCACGGCCCGGCTGCCCACGGCCGCCTGGCGGCTGTGGGACGAGCTGCGCCTGGAGCGGGCGGTCGGCACGTACGCCCACGAGGCGATGACCGCCGAGTACCTGGACGACCCCTGGCCCGGGCGGTGCATATCGGGATGCGACCGGGGCTGCACCGCGGGCTGGTACGCGGTGCGGCACCCGCTCCGGCTGGGCGGCGCCCTGGCCGGGCGGCCGGACCTCGACGTCACCTACGACGCCTACGCCCGTGCCCTGCACGCCGCCTGGCGGCTGCGCGGCTTCCTCGACGGCGGGCCGGAGTACGACTGGGACGCGGAGCTGCTCCGGGAGATCCTCCTGGAGCGTGAGGAGCGCGGCATCGCCGAGCGCCACATCCGCGAGCTGGTCGAGCGGGCCTCCCGGATCGCCACCTCCACCAGGCTGGCGACGGGGTGGTCGCAGGAGCTCAGGGCGTTCGCCGTACGGATGGCCTCTTCCACCGGGAAAGGGTGACCCCGTGCCCCCTGACGGGGCGCGTGGCGGGGCGTGTGATGGGGCACGTGACGGGGCGGTCCTCGAGGCGGCCGGACGACTGATTCAGTCGTCCGGCCGTGTGTCGTAGATGTCCTGATAGGCCACTGGAGGTCGGGTGTCACCCGTCCGCTCCATGTACGAAACCTTTGTCACTATCGGCCGTTGATCCTCACCCCGGCTGTCACCGGTCGGGTGCCTCCCACAGAACGACCGAACAAAGGTGTCTCCGCAATGTCACGAATCGTCAAGTCAGCGATCCTCACCGCCACCTTCGGCGCCGCGATCGCCGGTCTCACCAGCGGGGTGGCCGTGGCCGACTCCGACGCGCGCGGCGTGGCCGCCCACTCGCCCGGCATCATCTCGGGCGACGTCATCCAGGTCCCGATCCACCTGCCGATCAACCTGTGCGGCAACAGCATCGACATCATCGGTCTGCTGAACGGGGCCTCCGGCAACACCTGCGTCAACAGCTCGTCGCACGAGCACGGGCACCACGGCGGCTGGTAATCCCGCCCCGCGCCGCGAGGTGTGATCCCGTGCCGGGGCCTCCGGGCCCCGGCACGGGGGCCGGTACCGGCGGTCGAAACCCGTCCCCCCGGCGGGATCTTCCCGATAGCGTGAGCGGACCGGGGAGCAGGGGAGGGCGCTGATGGATCCGTTCACGATCACGATGGCCGTGGTGCTGCCCGCCGTGGGTTCGGTCACCTCCGACGCGGTGTCCGGCGCCGCGAGCGAGGCCGGCCGGCGCATGGCGGAACGCCTGGCGTCGCTGACCCGCAGGGCACGGGGACGGGGCCGCGCCGGTGCCCCGCCCGTGGTCCCCTCCGACCCCGAGGCCCGCCGCGCCCTCGCGGCCGCGCTGGTCGACGAGGCCGCGAACGACCCGGAGTTCGCCCGCGAGTTCAC
>NZ_JAINFC010000204.1 GCF_020740835.1 Streptomyces sp. UNOC14_S4 | reverse complement strand
TGGTGGGGGCCGACGGGGTGCGCAGCGCCGTACGGCAGGCCCTCGGTATGCCGTTCCCCGGGAAGTCCGTCCTGCGGTCCGTGATGCTCGCCGACGTCCGTCTCGCCACCGAACCGGCCGAGGTGCCCGCTGTCGAGAGCGCCGCCGCGGGCTTCGCGTTCCTGGTGCCCTTCGGTGACGGCTGGTACCGCGCCATCGTCTGGGAGCGCGGCAGCGACCTGCCGTCCGACGCGCCCGTCGACATGGAGAACCTGCGCTCCGTCGTCCACGCGCTCTTCGGCACGGACTTCGGGATGGGCGACCCCCGCTGGACCTCCCGCTTCCACAGCGACGAGCGTCAGGTGCCGCGCTACCGCGAGGGCCGCGTCTTCCTCGCCGGTGACGCCGCGCACGTCCACTCGCCCGCCGGGGGCATGGGCATGAACGCGGGGCTCCAGGACTCCGCCAACCTCGGCTGGAAGCTCGCCGCCGTGCTTCAGGGCCGGGCCGCCGAAACGCTGCTCGACAGCTATCACGCCGAACGGCACCCGGTCGGGCAGATGGTCCTCCGCGTCAGCCACGGCATCATCCGGGCCGCCCTGCTCGGCTCGCCTCTCGCCCGCCGTCTGCGGGACACCGCCTTCCGGGCCGCGACCGCCGTGCCCCTGGCCACCGCCCGTGGCGCCGGACTGGTGTCCGGTATCGGCATCGACTACCCCGCGCCGCCCGGCGCACATCCCATGACCGGCCGCCGCGCCCCCGACGTGCCGCTGGCCGAGACCCCCGACGGTCCGACCAGGCTGTACGAGGCCCTGCGCGCCGGTACGTACGTGCGAGTCCTGCCGCGGGGCGCGAAGGCGGAGCCCGAGCCGGGCATCACTACCGTGACGCGCGCCGACGCTTTCCCGCTGACCCTGCTCGTACGGCCGGACGGTTACGTGGCCGAGGCCGCCGAGGACACCGAGTCCTCCGGCCGCCCGGGTTCGGACCTGCTGCGGGCGTCGAGCGGAGTGCCGAACGCGGTGTGACAGCAGCCAGGGGAAACGGGGGGAGCCGCGGCGGGCGCGGCCGGTGCCGGCGTCACCGGCGCCGGGCGTCCGCCGCGTCGCGCCCGCACGCGTAGGCCAGCGAGCTGACCAGCTCCTCCGTGTCCGGCAGCCAGCGGTTGGCGGCGGTGGGCTCCCGGGCCCACAGCACCGAACCGCGC
Source organism: Streptomyces sp. UNOC14_S4 (assembly GCF_020740835.1). GTDB lineage: Bacteria > Actinomycetota > Actinomycetes > Streptomycetales > Streptomycetaceae > Streptomyces. Next base: position 11,127 of record NZ_JAINFC010000204.1, on the reverse strand, counting down.
GAGCCCATCCGGGTCGGCGGGGCCACCACGTAGTCCCCCTCGCCGCGCGCCACCAGGTCGAGCGTGGAGGGGTGCCAGCCGAGCTTCCGCGCGAGGTCGTGGACCTTCAGCGCCCCGCCGGGCAGTACGAAGAACAGCATCCGCCCGAACGGGGTGCAGGTGACCGGTCCGAGCGGCGTGCCCATCCGCTCCATGCGGGCGAGCGCCAGGCAGCCGGCGGTGTCCGGCACGTCCAGCGCGTCGAAGGTGCGCCCCGTCGGCAGCAGGACCGCGGAGAAGGGCTGCCGCGCCCAGATCCGGCGGGCGGTCACGGCGCTGCCGGTGGCCTGCGTCGCCCAGTCGGGCCGGGCGGGGTGCGCGCCCGGCGCGGGGCAGCCGGGTTCACCGCAGGAGCAGCGCTCCCGGCCCTCCTCCGTCTCCAGCCATGTGCCCGCGAAAACGTCCCAGTGCCGTTCTTCCGCATAGCGGACAGCAGCGTCGAGCAGTCGCTCGCTGTGCTGTTGGGGGATGAGCGGGGCTCCTACTACACCGATGGTCTCTTCCACGTCCAGCACAACTCCCCTCGTCACGAGGGGTTACGGCTCAGGGTCATGCTTGTCGTTCGCGGTCGGATATGCACATGGGGCGCACGGATGCATGTACGGGTCGCAGGCGCGGGATCGGCGCCGGGGCTGGGTAGCCACTGCGAGGCGACAGGGGCGAGACGGGAATTGTTTGGCCATTACCGCCTTTGCTGTCATTACCGTTAAGTCCGCATTCTCCGGACATTCAGGGGGCAAAGATCACAGGGGAAGGCTCTTTCAGCTCTCGCTGCACCGGCTTCTCCACGACCCGCGGCACCCGCCGCGAACGCTTAGCAGTCCCAGGGGGTACAGCATGGCCGCACGGCCTCTCGTGGCGCGGCAGCCGAACGAACGGCTGCAAGCGCTGATCCAGGAAGCCGCATGTTCCAACGCCGGGTTGGCGCGCCGCGTCAACATGTGCGGCGCGGAACACGGGCTCGATCTGCGCTACGACAAAACGTCCGTGGCGCGCTGGCTCCGCGGTCAGCAACCTCGCGGCCGCGCGCCGGGCATCATCGCCGAGGCGCTCGGCCGCAAGCTCGGGCGCACGGTCACCATCGACGAGATCGGCATGGCCAACGGGAAGAACCTGGCCTCCGGCGTCGGTCTCCAGTTCTCCCCGACCGTCCTCGGGGCCATCGAACAGGTCTGTGAACTGTGGCGCAGCGACGTCGGCCGCAGGGACTTCCTCAGTGGCACCTCCGTGGCGTCCTCCGCGCTGGTCGAGCCCAGCCGCGACTGGCTGATCACGGGCGCCGACCCGCAGGTCGCGCGCAACGCGGGTGCCCGCGTGGGTTCCTCGGACGTGGACGCCGTCCGCGCCACGACGGACGCGCTGGTCGAACTCGACCACCGCTACGGCAGCGGACACGTACGTCCCGTCGTCGTCCACTACCTCAACAGCGTGGTCTCCGGGCTGCTCGCCGGGTCGTACCGGGAGTCGGTCGGCCGGGAACTCTTCGGCGCCGTCGCCAGGTTGACGGAGCTCGCCGGGTACATGGCCGTCGACACGGGCCAGCCGGGGCTCGCCCAGCGCTACTACATCCAGGCCCTGCGGCTCGCCCAGGCGGCCGGGGACCGGGGCTACGGAGGCTATGTGCTCGCCGCGGGCATGAGCCACCTCGCCGCGTCCCTCGGCAACCCGCGCGAGATCGCCCAACTCGCCAAGGCGGCACAGGAAGGCTCGCGGGGGCAGGTCTCCCCGCGTGCCGAGTCGATGTTCTGCGCGGCCGAGGCCCGCGGGCACGCGCTCATGGGCGACGCGCGCGCGTTCCAGGTGGCGGCGGGGCGCGCCCTGCACCACCTGGAGCAGGCGGGCGGCAAGGACGGCGAGGACCCGGCGTGGATCCGCCACTTCGACCACGCCTACCTCGCCGACGAACTCGCCCACTGCCACCGCGACCTCGGCCAGGCCGACCAGGCGCGCCGCCAGGCGGAGGACGCGATCGCGGGTCACCCCGAGGGGCGGGTGCGCCGCCGCGCCATCGGGCTGCTCCTGCTGGCCACGGCACAGGTCCAGCAGCGCGACGTGGACGAGGCCTGCGCCACGGGCAGCCGGGCCCTGGAACTGCTCGGCACGCTCCGCTCGAACCGGGGGGCGGAGTACCTGGAGGACTTCCAGCAGCGGCTCGCGCCCTACCGGGAGGAGCCGGTGGTGCGGGAGTTCGGGGCGAGGCTGGAGATGCAGGCCGCGTAGGCGGCGGGGGAGTGAGGGGATAGCTCGGCAGTTCGTCGGTAGTTCGTCAGTTTTCGGGGCGATTTGTGGTGGTGTGGGGCGGGGCTTCCCTTGCGGCCCCGCCCTCCCCGGTGCCGTCTTCGCGGCCGCGACCGCCGCTCAGCCGTCGGGGTTGGCCTCCAGGCAGGTCAGCTCGATGCTGTCGATGACGGCCTCGTAGGACTGGTGGGTGAGCTGGGCGACGTTCTCGATCCCGACCGCCATCCAGCCCGACAGGCTCATGATGAGCACGCGCAGCCCGTCGGTACCGTGCTTGGCCAGCACGGCGTCGGCCACCTTCATGGCCTCCTCCGGTACGCGCTCCGCCGGTTCGAGACCGACGACCGTGCGCATCAGGCCGATCGTGGTGTGGGAGATCTCCGGTGCGATCGCACGCAGCCGCCGGTCCTCCTCCTCGTCCACTCTTCCCCTCCTTGTGCCCATGTTTTCCTGGTCACTTGGGAGCACCGTAGGGCACGGAGCAGGGGCGTGCACGCCCGCTTGACAACCTTGTGGACGATGCGCCGCCGGTTCGAGTGGCGTTGTCGCGGTACGGCGGCGGACGGAGGGCCGTCTCTGCCCGGAGCCGTACCCGCGGCGTACCTGGCTCCGTGCCCGGCTCCCGCGGTGGTTTCGGCGGGAGATGCCCCGGAGGGGCCGGCCGCTCACCGCGCGTAGTCGGAGTCTCGTCACACCCGCTCGGAGCGCATGGCATGCCGCGGCGGCTACCCGGTAGCGTGACCGACGCTTCCGTAAAGTCCCCGTACATCATGAGGAGTCCCGGTGACGCAGAGCGGACAGGGAAACGCGCCGCGGCCTCCCGCGCAGATACCGCGCGAGGGCGTCGTGCTGCCCGCTCAGCAGGAGACCCAGCGGTGGGACGCCGAAGCGGCCGCCCCCGCGCCCGAACCCGGCCGCCCCTGGGGCCAGCCGTGGGGGCCGGACGCGCAGCGCGTCCCGCTGCCGCCGGAGATGCCGGCCGGAAACCCGGCGGGCAACCCGGGCAGCAACCCGGGCGGGCACCTGGCCGGGAACTCCGAAGCCACGCAGTATCTCCCGCCGGTGCTGGGCGGCGCAGCCGCCGGTCCTGGCGCGCAGGACTCCGCCTCGGCCGCCACTCAGTACCTGCCGCCGGTGGGTGACGGGCCTGTGCCCGGGGCGCCGCTGCCGCCCGCGCCGTACGCGCAGCCCGGGATGAGCGGGATGCACGGTGGGATGCCTGGCGGGATACCCGGGGCGGGCGATGCCACTCAGCTTCTGCCGCCGCAGACGGGCGGCCCGGAGCTGCCGCAGTACCTGGCGCCCGTCGACCACGGGCAGGATTCCGCGGCGGCCACGCAGTATCTGCCGCCGGTGACGGACGGGCCGCCCGTGCCGTCCGCGACGACGGACGCCGTCGCGACGCAGTACTTGCCGCCGGTGATGGACGGGCGGGGCGGTGGCGCGGGCGAGGCGGCCACGCAGTACCTGCCGCCGGTGCCTCCGGCCGGGCATGGGCAGATGCCCGTTCCGTCCGCTGCCGTGCCGCCCGGGCCCGTGCCTCCCGTGTCGGCTCCGCCCCACATACCCCCGGCCGGTGCGCCCTTCGCCCAGACGGGGGAGCGGCCCACACCGGCCGAGTTCGACGGCCTGTTCAGGGAGAGCGCCGCCGCGGCGGTGGCCTCGGCGTCGGCGACGGACAGGATCCAGGGTTTCCCGCAGCCCGGGCAGGGGCATGGGCAGGCGCCGCCGCGCGGGCCCCAGGCGGGTGCGCCGCGGCCGCCCCAGCCTCAGCCCCAGTCGCGGTCGGAGCGGTCCGCCACGTCGCGGAAGAAGAAGCTGCCCACCCCGGCGGTCGTCGGCATCGTGGTCGCCGCCTGTGCCGCGGCCGGTCTCGGCGCGGGGGCGCTGCTCAGCGGTGGCGGTGACGGTGGCGGTGACGAGAAGAAGAGCGATCAGCAGAACACGGCGGCGAGCTCGGCCGCCCCGGGCTCCGAGGCGAAGCCGGACGACGGGAAGACGAACGCCTCGCCGAAGGCCGACGACCCGGTGCTCGCCCAGGCGAAGGCGCTGGACGCGCTGCTGAAGGACAGCAACAACAGCCGGGACGCCGTGGTCAAGGCCGTGGACTCGACCCGGAAGTGCAAGGACCTCGGCAAGTCGGCGAGCGATCTGCGGGACGCGGCGAAGCAGCGCGACGACCTCCTGACCCGGCTCCAGCAGACGACGATCGACAAGCTGCCCAACAGCGCGGCGCTCTCGGCGCAGCTGACGAAGGCGTGGCAGTCCTCGTCGTCGGCGGACTCGCACTACGCGACGTGGGCCGACCAGGCGGGGGCGAAGGGGGGCTGCGAGAAGAACCGGCCCAAGCCGACGGCCGACAGCACGGCGGGGGACAAGGCGAGCGACGACGCGACGGCGGCGAAGAAGCAGGCGGCCGATCTGTGGAACCCGATCGCGAAGCAGTACCACTTGAGCCAGCACAAGTGGACGCAGCTCTGACCGGCCCCGTCCCCCACCAGCCGGATCACCAGCCGGATCACCGGCCGGGCCGCCGGCCCGCAGGCGTGAACGGGGCCGGTGACCCGGCCGGTCCCCCGGCCGTGGATACGGAGGGGGAACGTACGATCAAGTCCGTGCAAGCTTCCGAGAAGTCCTCCCGTCGCACCCGCCGCTCGACCACCATGGACGGTATGCCGCTCAATGACATGCCGTGGTGGCGCTGGCGCGCGAACGTGCGCTCCGCGCTGCACATGCTCTCGGACCCGGTCTTCCAGCAGGAGTGCTGGGCCGCCGGGCACGCGGGCTTCGGGGACGTGACGGACGCCGTCTACCGGCTGGTCGAGGACACCTGGCTGGACAACTGGTCCGCCGAGAAGTACGTCGGGACGATCTTCCGCGACTCCGCCGAGGCCGCCGTCGTCGACGTCGCCGTGCTCAGGGTGCTGCGGATCATGCACCAGGTCGGCCCCGACGCGCCCGTCTCGGCGTACCTGGAGCACCACGGCTGGCCGGAGGCCGTACGCGCCGCGCGCGAGGCCCATGTGCGGCTGGCCCTGAGCGACGGTGACGACCCGGACGTGCCGCCCCGCTCCCTCGACGTGCTGGCTCTGGCCACCGGCGGTCGCTGAGCGCGGCCGCCGCGGATGGCGTGGCCGGCGCGGTCGGGAGGGGTCGGCGCGGTCGGGAGGGGTCGGCGCGGTCGGGAGGGGTCGCCGGATGTGCGACGCTATTGGGCTATGAACGCCTCGCAGTCCCCCACCGAAGGGGCCCCGGAACAGTACGTCCTCACCCTCTCCTGCCCGGACGAGAAGGGCATCGTGCACGCGGTGTCCAGCTATCTCTTCATGACCGGGTGCAACATCGAGGACAGCCAGCAGTTCGGCGACCGCGACACCGGGCTCTTCTTCATGCGGGTGCACTTCGGTGCGGACGCCCCGGTGACGCTGGAGAAGCTGCGCGCCAGCTTCGCGGCGATCGGTGACACCTTCCGGATGGACTGGCAGATCCACCGCGCCGACGAGAAGATGCGCATCGTCCTGATGGTGTCCAAGTTCGGGCACTGCCTCAACGACCTGCTCTTCCGCTCGCGCATCGGCGCCCTGCCGGTCGAGATCGCGGCGGTCGTCTCCAACCACACCGACTTCGCCGAGCTCGTCGGCTCGTACGGCGTCCCCTTCCACCACATCCCGGTGACCAAGGAGAACAAGCCGGAGGCCGAGGCGCGGCTGCTGGAGCTCGTCCAGGCGGAGAACGTCGAGCTGGTCGTGCTGGCCCGCTATATGCAGGTGCTCTCCGACGACCTGTGCAAGGCGCTCTCCGGGAAGATCATCAATATTCACCACTCCTTCCTGCCGAGCTTCAAGGGCGCGCGCCCGTACCACCAGGCCCACGCGCGTGGTGTGAAGCTCATCGGTGCCACCGCGCACTATGTGACGGCCGACCTCGACGAGGGCCCGATCATCGAGCAGGAGGTCGAGCGCGTGCGGCACGACGTCACCCCCGACCAGCTCGTGGCCATCGGCCGGGACGTGGAGTGCCAGGCCCTGGCCCGTGCCGTGAAGTGGCACAGCGAGCACCGTGTGCTGCTCAACGGGCGGCGCACCGTCGTCTTCGACTAGCCTCCCGAGCTCCCCGTCGTCTCTCACAGCCGGGACAGGGACGCCGTCGCCAGGAGGACGTCCCTGATGGCCTCGCCGTCCCCGTCCCGGCCGACGGCGACCTCCTCCGGGGGTATGTGGCCCGCGGCCAGGCGGCAGAACTCGATGCCGTCCAGTGCGACGTGGGCCACCGTCCCCTCCGGTGAGCCGAGGGCGCCGGGGGAGTCCAGCGGGATGTGCCAGTGGCCGCCGCCGCTCCCCTCGACCTCCAGGAGCAGGGAGCGGCCCGGGGCGCCCGCTGCGACGAGTGTGCGCGGTGGCGGGGCGAGCCCGGCGCGACGGCGGCCCGCCAGCACCGACGGGAGCATCCGGGCCGCCAGCTCCACCATCTGCCGCAGGTGGCCGGGTGCGGGCGGGTCGTACGGATAGTCGACGGCCTCCGCGATGTCCGTCGCGTGCACCCAGCACTCGAAGGCGCGGTCCACGAAGGAGTCCCGCAGGGACAGGCTGAACGGGCCGTAGGGGACGGGCCGCTCCGCGGCCTCGCCGTCCGCGAACGACACGCCCCGGATCAACGCCGTGGTCTGCGCGCGCCAGGCGCTGCGGGCCGCGCCGGGTGTCTGCCCGTCCGGGTCGTGGGCCCAGAGCGCCTCGGTGCGCTCCTCCGGCGAGCCGCCCGCGGTCGTCTCCGGGCCCAGCGGGTCCGGCAGGCCGAGGCCGGTGGCGACCAGGCCGTCCACGGCGCGCAGGTGGCCGATCACCGCGGCCGCGCTGATGTCGCGCGCCATGGAGCGCTCGCCGTCGAACCACCGCAGCCGCACCGGTGCCCGCCACTCCGCCTCGCCGATATCACGCAGCAGGGCGTCGAGCCGGGCGGTCTCCGCGTCGTACGGCGCGGCCCAGTCGGGCACGGGGACCCGGGGCGGGCGCCGCCCGAGGCAGGAGGCCAGCACGCGGGAGCGCAGCCGGGGGTCGAGGTCGAGGCTGTCCTCCGGGTGCAGCAGGGCGACCGCGTCCCGCAGCCGTACGGCCTCCTCGGCGCAGGCGGCGCAGTCGGTCAGGTGCTCCTCGACGGCGGCCGTCTCGTCGCTGGAGCAGGCGGCCAGTGCCCAGGCGCCGAGCAGCGACTTGAGCACCTTGTGAGGCGTGGGGGCCGGGCCGGTCATCGTGCGCTCCCGTGGACGCGCGGGGCCGCCGTGCGGGGACCGTGGTGCGCGGTGGACAGCAGTTGCAGCCCGAGCCGCAGACGGCGCCGGGCCTCCTCCTCGGTGACGCCGAGGTCGGCGGCGGCCTGACGGTAGTCGAGGCGGCGCCGATAGGCGAGGTCCAGCGCGACGCGCAGCGGGGCGGGCATGGAGGTGACGATGTAGTCGGCGCGGGCGGCCGCGGAGGCGGCGCGGACCTTCTCCTCGATCTCCTCCGGGGTGCTGCGTCCGTCGTCCTGCGACTGCCGGAGGCGCTCGACCGCCCGTTGGTGGGTGAGGGCGGCGATCCAGGAGCGCAGGGAGCCCTGCTTCGGGTCGTACGCGCCGGGGTGCTCCCAGACGTAGCCGAAGACGTCACGGGTGACGCGGTCGGCGCCGTTCTCGCAGCCGAGGACCCGGTGGGCCTGCGCGTGGACGAGGGAGGCGAAGCGGTCGTAGAGCTCGCCGAGCGCCGCCGCCTCACCGTGGGCGAGCCGCTGTTGCATCTTGCGATCCCACTTGGGTGGTGCGTCCGTCGCCATGCCGCCCCCTCCGTGCGTCCTGCGCAGCCTGCGCGTCTGCCGTGCGTGGTCATGTGTGGTCGTGCGTGCCGGGTCGTGTGTGCCGGGGTCAGGTGGTGCTGGGGTCATGCGGTGCCGGGAACCGCCGCATCGACAGCGCGTGCGACGTACTGATGGTCGCTCGCGCTTGTGCTCGGCGTCACATGCTTTGGGAAATCTACTGGCCGGGTCCGACATCGCAGCGGCGTTTGCGGCAAAGGCGGGCGGCGAGGGGCTGCGGGTGGTATTGCCGCGGTCACTTTCCGTACCAGTGTCCGATCGTTGTAGATCGTACGTGCGCGAATGTGCCGATGTGTTATGCGTGTGTGACCGGATCTAGGAGAATTCAAAGTTCGAGCTGGGCATAGGCTCGATGAGGGCCGGTTGCCGCTGGGTGTTTCACGCGGGAGCGATCGGGCAGCCGCAACCGCGGAAGGGTCCGTTCCGGTGAACGAGGGACCGAGCGAAGGGGCTTCGAGCGCGTGACGCTGAAGGTGAAGGACGCCGAGCAGGGAGACTGGGCAGTCCTCCTGGTCTCCGGCGAGATGGACCTGGTGACGTCGCCGGTGGTCCGGCAACGCGTGCACGACGCGGTCGCGGAGGGGCGCCGGAGCCTGGTGCTCGACCTCGCGGAGGTCCGCTTCTGCGACTCCAGCGGGGTCGGTGTGCTCATCGCCGCCCGCCGTCTGATGCGCTCCTGTCAGGGGCGGCTGAGACTCATCCTGCCGACGCAGGGCGGTCCGGACGGCTCGCACGTCAACAGGGTGCTCGCGGCGCTCGGGGTGCGCAGGCTGTTCGACATCTACCCCGACCTGGCGGCGGCGACCCACGAGACCCCCCGCGAGAAGCCGCTGTCCGCCTGACGGTCGACCTGCGGCAGCGGCCGCACCCCGTCCGGGTGATCACCCGTTCAGGGGGAGTTCCGCCCGTACGAGGAAACCGCCGTCGTCCGTGCGGTGCGCCTCCAGCGAGCCCCCCAGGCTCTGCGCGCGCTCGCGCAGGCCCACCAGGCCGTGACCGCCACCCGGCAGGTCCGGGGCCGGGGCCGCCGCGTCCGGCGGGCCGTTGCGGACCTCGACCAGCAGCCCCGCCTCCGTGTCGGCCACGCGCACGCGCACGCGCGCGCCGGGCGCGTGCTTACGGGCGTTGGTCAGCGCCTCCTGCACCGTGCGGAACGCCGCGCGCTCCACGGTCTCCGGGCGCTCGGCCGCCGGTGCGCACGCGTTCTCGTACGCGACGTCCATGGCGCACAGTTCGATCAGCCGCGGCAGGTCGGCGAGGCAGGGCTGCGGGGTGAGCTCCTCGGCGTCGGCTCCCGCGGCGCGCAGGATGCCCACCATGTGGCGGAGCTCCTCCAGGGTGCGCACGGACAGTTCGCGGATCTTCGTGGCCCCGTCCCGCGTCCGCTCGTCCGGCGTGCTGATCTGCAGGGCACCCGCCTGCAGGCTGATCAGGCTCACCTGGTGGGCGACGACGTCGTGCATCTCCCGTGCCAGCCGGGCGCGCTCGGTGGCCAGCACCTGGTCGGCGAGGAGCCGGTCCTCGCGGGCCCTGCTGCGGGTCAGTTCGTCCAGCCGGGCGGCGAGTTCGCGGCGGGTGCGGGTGAGCAGCCCGAGGGCGATCGGTGTCGCCCCGGTGGCCAGCGCGTCGACGAACAGCAGCGCGGTCTGGCGGCGGTCGGCGAGCGAGAACTCCGAGAGGGGGTACGGCAGGAAGTGCGCCACCGTCAGCAGCAGCCCCGTCGCGGCGAGCAGCCGCCGGTCGGTGCGCAGCGTGGCCACCGTGTAGAGCGCGATCATCGGCGCGAACCAGATGTAGCCGATGTAGATCCCCGGCAGCGTGACCAGGAAGACGAGGACGGGGAACCGTCGCCGCCACAGCAGTGCCACGGCGGCCAGCAGCGACACCCCCATGCCGGTGCCCAGCCCCGCCCCGTTGACCAGCAGGGCGTCGACCGCCGCGAGCAGCGCGGGCACCCACACGGGCGCAGCCCGGCGCACCCCGCCGGGGACGCGGCCCGCGAGCGCCTGCCGGACGGATCCGATCACCGCGCGCCGCCTTCGGGACGTTTCTCCGCCGGGTGCTTCTCCATCGGGTGCTTCTCCGCCGGGTGCTTCTCCGCCGGGCGGGGCGGTACGGGAGGGGGAGCCGCGACGAGTCCCGCGCGGTCGGCGACGATCGCCGCCTGGACCCGGTTGAGGCCGCCCAGCTTGCCCAGGAGGGCCCGTACGTGGTCCTTGACGGTGCTGGGGGCCAGGCCCATCCGTTCGGCGATCTGGGGGTTCGCCAGGCCCGCGCCCAGGAGCGCGAGCACCTCGCGCTCGCGCGGGGTCAGCGCCGCCACCGCGTGGGCGGCCGTCGTCTCGGCCTCCGCGGCGAGATAGCCGCCGATCACCGCGCGGGTCACCCCCGGGTCGAGGACGCTGCCCCCGGCCGCGAGCGTCCGCACGGCCTGGACGAGCTGCTGCGGGTCCGTGTCCTTCAGCAGGAAGCCGGTGGCCCCGCCGCGCAGCGCCGACGCCAGGTACTCGTTCGCGTCGAACGTGGTGAGCATGGCGACAGCGGGCGGCCGGGGCAGCTGCTCGCGCAGGGCGCGCAGCACGGTCAGCCCGTCGACGTCGGGCATCCGGATGTCGAGCAGGACGACGTCCGGGGCGCAGGCGCGCACGGTGTCGACGGCCTCGCCCCCGCCGCAGTCCGCGACGACCTCGATGTCCGGGGCCGTGCCCAGGATCATCCGCAGCCCGGACCGGACGAGCTGCTCGTCGTCCACCACCGCAACACGGATCACCGATCGCTACCCCGCTTCCTGTGTCACCGCCGTCGGCTCGTCCCGGTGGCGGATCTTCCTAGAAACGGAGGGTAAGGGTCCACTCGTCTTTTTGTGCATTGCCGCCCTTCAGGCGGGAGCGGCCTGCGGCCGCGTCCTCAAACGCCGGACGGGCTGGTTGGGGGTTGCTGGGGCATGCCCCGTCAGGGGCGCGGGGAACTGCGCGACCGGCTACGACGCAACCGGCAGCCGCGAGC
>NZ_JAINFC010000203.1 GCF_020740835.1 Streptomyces sp. UNOC14_S4 | reverse complement strand
CGCGTGACCTCCGACGCGGAGACCTGCTCGGCGTCCAGGGAGTGCTTGGGCTCGGCCGGGCGGCGGCGCAGCAGGCGCGGCAGCTCCAGGAAGCCCTCCGCCTGCATCATCGCGAAGCCGATGCGCGGCAGGTCACGGCTGGTCGGGAAGGCCACGAAGCGCGGCTCCCAGCGCGGCCGGAACTTCTCGTTGAACTTGTACAGCGACTCGATCTGGAACCAGCGCGAGAGGAAGATCAGCACCGCGCGCTGGACGCGGACCACCGGACCGGCGCCCAGCTTGCCGCCGCGCTCCAGGGCGGAGCGGAAGAACGCGAAGTTCAGCGACATCCGCTTGATGCCGATCTCGGGGGCCGCCTGGAGGAAGGCGACGATCAGCAGCTCGTTCATGCCCGGGTCGGCGCTGCGGTCGCGGCGCATGAGCTCCAGGGAGCTGCCGTCCTTGCCCCACGGCACGTAGTGCTGCATGGCCCGCAGGTCGCCGAAGGGCAGGTCCTCGCCCTCCTCCGGGTCCTTGTGGGCCGTGGCGATGATCGCGTCCAGGTCCTTGGGGTCGCCGATACGGCCCAGGGCCATGGAGAAGCCGCGCTCGTCCTCGGTGTCGCGCCAGGCGTTGGCGGCCTTCTGGGCGGCCTCCAGCTCCTCGGGGGTCAGGTCGCCGACGCGGCGCACCTTGGTGGTGTAGCCGTTGCGCTCGATGCGCTTGACCATCTGCCGGACGTTGCGCATGGAGCGGCCGCTCAGGCTGAAATCGGCCACATCGACGATCGCCTCGTCACCCATCTCCAGGGCGTCGAGGCCGGTCTCGCGGGTCCACACCTCGCCACCGGTCTCGCTGCAGCCGGCGACGGCCGGGGTCCACGAGTGCTGCTTGGCCAGCAGCATGAACTGCTCGATGGCGCCCGGCCAGGCCTCGACGTCACCGATGGGGTCACCGCTGGCGAGCATCACGCCGGAGACGACGCGGTAGGAGACGGCCGCCTTGCCCGACGGGGAGAAGACGACGCTCTTGTCGCGGCGCAGCGCGAAGTGGCCGAGCGAGTCGCGGTCACCGTGCTTGGCGAGCAGCTCGCGCAGCTTGTCCTCGTCCTCCTCGGTGAGGACGGGCGCCGGGTAGGCCGGGCGGAAGGCCAGGTAGGCGGTGGAGGCGACGGTCAGCAGACCGAGGGCGCCCAGCGAGTAGCCGACGGTGTAGTCCACGCCGTGGCGGTAGCGGATCGAGCCCTCGAAGCCGAAGAGGCCCCAGATCACGTGCTCGATCTGCTCGAGGATCGACGGGTCGCCGACCATCTGCTTGTACTGCCAGCCGACGATGATCCACCCGAGGGTGAAGCTCACGCCGCCCATGACGATGAGGTTCGCCACCCACTTCCAGCGGCTGCGCGGGTCGGGCAGGGCCGTGAAGGACGGCTTGTGCCAGACCAGATACGCGAACATGGCCAGCGAGCAGATCGTGCCGATGATCGAGTGGCGGTAGATCAGCTGTGCCGCCGCACCGATCGGCAGCACGATGACGGCGGCGAGCCAGGCCCGCTTCTTGCGCCGCTTGAGGCCGTGGGCCAGCATCAGGATCAGGATGCCGACCACGATGGACCCGGCCGCCGCGAGCTGCGTCACCGTGCCCGGCAGGACCTCGGCCCAGGTGTGGAACTTGCTCACCCGGAAACGGGGGATGACGCCAGCGGCGATGTTGAACAGGCCGACGACGATGCCGACCCACCCCACCACGGTCGGCACGGCCTCGGGCCGTGGCCCCTTGGCGATTCGCGCAAGCCTCGACAGTCGCTTGGTTCCCTCGGGAACCCCATCGGACTTTTTGCCATCTACCCTGACAGACATCTCTTCCCGTCGTCCTGTCGAGTGGTCCTGTGCCTTCGGTTGGCAGCACCCGGACAATGTGCGCCCTGTAGGACGACGGTTTCGGGGTTGAGGTTCCGCCGGGGGCCGAGCCCGGAAAGAAGTAACCATTCCGCGGCCCGGCGGGTCGCACGGCAGAAAGCACCTCATGGGTCTCACCAGCATGGCGGTCCTGCTGCTTGCCATAGCGGCGGCAGTAGCCCTCTTCGCGTTGACCATTTGGCTCTGGCCCCGCCTGGGCAAGAAGAGTATCGGGTCGGTCCTGGCCCGCTTCGGCATGCTGCTCGCCACGCAGCTGACGCTGTTCGCCGCGATCGGTCTGTGGGCGAACCAGTCCTTCGGCTTCTTCGCCTCGTGGGCCGACCTCTTCGGCCTGGAGAAGGGCCAGGGCGTGGTCGTGGACCACAGCCAGGGCAACAAGCCCGTCCAGGTCGTCGGCATCCAGCAGGTCAAGGGCCACGGCTCGGTCCCGTCGATCGCGGGCAAGGTCGAGAAGGTCAACATCAGGGGCAGCGAGTCCAAGATCGCCAGCCCGGCCTTCGTCTACCTGCCGCCGGAGTACTTCCAGCCGGAGTACGCCAACAAGACCTTTCCGGCCTCGGTGGTCCTGACCGGCTACCCGGGCACGGCCGAGGCGCTGATCAAGGGCCTGCACTACCCGCAGGAGGCGCAGAAGCTGGCCAAGGCCAAGAAGATGCAGCCGACCATCCTGGTGATGATGCGCCCGACCGTGGCCCCGCCGCGCGACACCGAGTGCATCGACATACCCGGCGGGCCGCAGACCGAGACCTTCTTCACCAAGGATCTGCGCAAGGCCCTCTCGGAGCAGTACCGCATCGGGCTGAAGGCGGCGAACTGGGGCGTGATCGGTGACTCCACCGGCGGCTACTGCGCCCTGAAGTTCGCGATGCGCCACCCCGACTCCTACGGCGCCGCGGCCGCCCTGTCCGGCTACTACGACGCCAAGCAGGACGCCACCACCGGCAGCCTCTTCGGCGGCGACAAGAAGCTGGAGAAGGACAACGACCTGATGTGGCGGCTGAAGAACAAGCCGCTGCCGCCGGTCTCCCTGCTGGTGACCAGCAGCAAGCAGGGCGAGGACAACTACGACGACACCAAGAAGTTCATCGCCGCCTCGGCGCACCACCCGACCCGCGTCTCGTCGATGATCCTCGAGGTGGGCGGCCACAACTTCAACACCTGGCGCCGTGAGATCCCCGGCACCCTCCAGTGGATGGGCAGCCGCCTCAGCGCGTAACGCCCCCACGCACGCACGACACTGCCCGCCCGGGACCCCCCGAGGCGGGCAGCACTGTTTGGAGGAGGCGCGCCCCGTCAGGGGCGCGGGGCTGTGACATTTTGCGGCTCTGCCGCGTGGGCGCGACCAGCCGGTAGCCTACGGCCGGGCGTGCCCCGCCAGGGGCGCGGGGAACTGCGCGCCCAGCCCCCACCGGACCCGCACCCGCGCACCGAGCGCAAGCGGCACCCCAATAGGCGCGACTAGCGAGACATGATCAAGCTCATCGCCTCGGCCCGCGTAGCGGGATCCCGCAGCTGCCCCCGAACCGCGGAGGTCAGCGTCTTCGCCCCCGGCTTACGGATCCCCCGCATGGACATGCACATGTGTTCGCATTCGACGACCACGACCACACCGCGCGGCTCCAGGATCTCCATCAGGGAGTCCGCGATCTGCGTGGTGAGCCGCTCCTGGACCTGCGGCCGGCGGGCGTAGACGTCCACCAGGCGGGCCAGCTTCGACAGCCCGGTGATCTTGCCGCTCGTCGACGGGATGTAGCCGACGTGCGCCACGCCGTGGAACGGCACCAGGTGATGCTCGCAGGTGCTGTAGACCTCGATGTCCCGTACGAGCACCATCTCGTCGTGGCCGAGGTCGAAGGTCGTGGTCAGCACGTCCTCCGGCTCCTGCCACAGGCCCGCGAATATCTCCTTGTACGCCCGCGCGACACGGGCGGGCGTCTCCCGCAGCCCCTCCCTGTCCGGGTCCTCGCCCACCGCGATGAGCAGCTCGCGGACGGCGTTCTCGGCGCGCTTCTCGTCGAACGTGCCGATGGAGTTCTCGGCGGCCAGCGTCACCGGGTCGGTCATGGAGTTGCCTCGTTCTCTCGTGCGTACGGGCGGGCGCGGCGGGTACGGAAGCGGAAAGCCGCGCCTCCCAGGCTAATAACCTGGGTGACGCGGCTTCCATTCCGGGCCGTGTGATGCTGCCCGGTCAGTGCCTTCTCCGGCGGATTCCGCTCGAGGTTCGCTCGGGGTCCGCCGGGACCGGCTCAGAGCTCCTTGCGGGTGTCGTCCGGGAGGTCGACGACCTGTTCGACGGGCTGGCCACCGTTGGTCGGCGCGAGCTCCTTGGGGGAGAGCACCGGCGGGCGGGTGGACGGCGTACGCCGCGAGGAGCCGGTCCACGCCGGGCGGGCCGGACGCTTGACCACGTGCTTGAAGATCTCGGCGATCTCCTCCTTGTTCAGCGTCTCCTTCTCCAGGAGGGCCAGAACCAGGTTGTCGAGGATGTCGCGGTTCTCGACGAGGATCTCCCACGCCTCGTTGTGCGCGGTCTCGATGAGCTTCTTGACCTCTTCGTCGACCAGCGCGGCGACCTCTTCGGAGTAGTCCCGCTGGTGCGACATCTCGCGGCCCAGGAACGGCTCGCTGTTGTCGGAGCCGAACTTGATCGCGCCGAGGCGCTCGGTCATGCCGTACTGCGTGACCATCGCGCGGGCCGTGGCCGTGGCCTTCTCGATGTCGTTGGCGGCACCGGTGGTCGGGTCGTGGAAGACGAGCTCCTCCGCGGCGCGGCCGCCCAGCATGTACGCCAGCTGGTCGAGCATCTCGTTGCGCGTGGTGGAGTACTTGTCCTCGTCGGGGAGGACCATGGTGTAGCCGAGGGCGCGGCCGCGGGACAGGATCGTGATCTTGTGCACCGGGTCGGAGTTCGGGGACGCCGCCGCGACCAGGGCGTGACCGCCCTCGTGGTAGGCGGTGATCTTCTTCTCCTTGTCGCTCATGATCCGGGTCCGCTTCTGCGGGCCGGCCACGACGCGGTCGATCGCCTCGTCCAGCATGTGGTTGTCGATCAGCTTGCGGTCACTGCGGGCCGTCAGCAGGGCGGCCTCGTTGAGCACGTTCGACAGATCGGCACCGGTGAAGCCGGGGGTACGGCGGGCGACGGCCGCGAGGTCGACGTCCGGGGCGACCGGCTTGCCCTTCTGGTGGACCTTGAGGATCTCCAGACGGCCCTGCATGTCCGGGCGGTCGACGGCGATCTGCCGGTCGAAGCGGCCGGGGCGCAGCAGCGCCGGGTCGAGGATGTCGGGGCGGTTCGTGGCGGCGATCAGGATGACGCCGCCCTTCACGTCGAAGCCGTCCATCTCGACCAGCAGCTGGTTGAGCGTCTGCTCGCGCTCGTCGTGACCGCCGCCGAGGCCGGCGCCGCGGTGGCGGCCGACGGCGTCGATCTCGTCGACGAAGACGATGGCCGGGGCGTTGGCCTTGGCCTGCTCGAAGAGGTCACGGACGCGCGAGGCGCCGACACCCACGAACATCTCGACGAAGTCGGAGCCGGAGATCGAGTAGAAGGGCACGCCCGCCTCGCCCGCGACAGCGCGCGCGAGCAGGGTCTTGCCCGTACCGGGCGGGCCGTAGAGCAGCACACCCTTGGGGATCTTGGCGCCGACGGCCTGGAACTTCGCGGGCTCCTGGAGGAACTCCTTGATCTCGTGGAGCTCCTCGACGGCCTCGTCGGACCCGGCCACGTCGGCGAAGGTGGTCTTCGGGGTGTCCTTGGTGATCAGCTTGGCCTTGGACTTCCCGAAGTTCATCACCCGGGAGCCGCCGCCCTGCATCTGATTCATCAGGAACAGGAAGACCACGACGATCAGCACGAACGGCAGGAGCGAGAGCAGCACCGAGACGAACGGGTTCTGCTTCGACGTCGAGACGTTGTAGCCGTCGGAGATCTGCTTGGAATCGGCCTTGGCCTGCAGAGCCTTGGCGAGGTCGACGCCCTGGTCGCCGATGTAGTTCGCCTGGATCTTGCTGGAGCCCTTGACCTTCTGGCCGTCCTTGAGCTCGACCTTGATCTTGTTCTCGTCGCCGGTGGTCAGCTCGGCCGATTTGACCAGGTCCTTGTTGATCGCGTTGACGACCTGGCTGGTGTCCACCGACTTGTAACCGCCGGACGAGCCGACGACCTGCATCAACACGACCACGGCGAGGACGGCCAGCACGATCCACATGACCGGCCCACGGAAGTAGCGCTTCACGTCCATCCATACGGGGCGCGAGCGCCCCGTCCCTCCTGCCACAGTGAGGCACGGCTGCCCCTGTCGGGGGTGCCTGTGCGTGCGGTGTTCTGCTCGACCTTGAAGAAAAGATTGAGAAGACTGACCTTCGGACGGTACCCCAGCATTGTCACCCGACGCCGCCGCAGGCGGTCAACCAACCCGCCTTCGCCTGCTCCAACGGCGGAAACCGCGAATCGGTTCCCGCGCGGGAGGCCGTACCGTCCCGGCCGGGCCTAGCCGCCGTAGACGTGCGGCGCGAGCGTGCCCACGAAGGGCAGGTTGCGGTACTTCTCCGCGAAGTCGAGACCGTAACCGACCACGAACTCGTTGGGGATGTCGAAGCCGACCCACTTCACGTCGATGGCGACCTTGGCCGCCTCCGGCTTGCGCAGGAGGGTGACGACGTTGAGGGAGGCGGGCTCGCGGGAGCCCAGGTTCGACAGCAGCCAGGAGAGCGTCAGGCCGGAGTCGATGATGTCCTCGACGATCAGGACGTGCTTGCCCTTGATGTCGGTGTCGAGGTCCTTGAGGATGCGGACGACGCCGGACGACTGGGTGCCCGCCCCGTAGGAGGACACGGCCATCCAGTCCATGGTGACCGGGGTGGACAGGGCGCGTGCCAGGTCCGCCATCACCATCACGGCGCCCTTGAGGACGCCGACGATGAGCAGGTCCTTGCCCGCGTACTCCGCGTCGATCTTCGCGGCCAGCTCCGCCAGCTTCGCGTCGATCTCTTCCTTGGTGATGAGCACCGACTTGAGGTCGGTGCTCATGTCCTTCTCGTCCACCCGCGTCACTCTCGTTCGTTGAAGGCTCATCCGGCCTGCCTCATCCGATGCGGTGAGGCGGGCCGGGCTCGTTCGCGCTCGTTCGAATCAGCCCTGCCGGAGGACCAGTCTGCCACCCTGCCTGCGGACCGCGACGCGGCCGGGCAGATTGATGGCCCCCTGACCGCGCCAGCCGGTGATCAGCCGGTCGACTTCCTCGATGTGCCGGGCGAAGAGCGAACCGGCCGGGGCGCCCGCCGAAATGGCCGCGCGGCGCAGCACGCGGCGGCGGACTGCGGGGGGCAGGGCGTAGAGCTTCGCGGTCTCCAGGGCGCCGCTGTCGTCCCGTACGGAGGGCTCGACGGCGGCGGCCCAGCCGTCGAGGGCGTCGGCGTCGTCCCGGGAGAGCTGGGCCGTGCGGGCGAGGGCCTCGACGACGCCCTTGCCGAGCGCCTTCTCCAGGACGGGGAGCGCTTCGTGACGGACCCGGGAGCGGGTGTAGGCCGGGTCGGTGTTGTGCGGGTCGTCCCAGACGGGGAGCGACTGGACCATGCACGCCTTGCGGGCCGTCTGGCGGTCGAGCCCGAGGAACGGCCTGCGGTAGCGGCCGCCGACGCCGGAGGCGACGGCCATGCCGGACAGGGAGCGGATGCCCGAGCCGCGCGCGAGGCCGAGCAGTACCGTCTCCGCCTGGTCGTCGCGGGTGTGGCCGAGGAGGACGGCCGCGGCTCCGTGCCGTTCGGCGGCGGCGTCGAGCGCCGCGTAGCGGGCGTCGCGGGCGGCGGCCTCGGGGCCGCCGTCACGGCCGACGTCCACCGCGACGGCCTCGACGGGGTCGAGCCCGAGAACGGTCAGCCTGTTGGCCACCTCGGCCGCGCGGAGGTCGGAGCCGTGCTGGAGGCCGTGGTCGACCGTGACCCCGCCGGCGCGGATGCCGAGCTTGGGCGCCTCGAAGGCCAGCGCGGAGGCCAGGGCCATGGAGTCGGCGCCGCCCGAGCAGGCCACCAGGACCAGCGGCTGATTACCGGCGGGAGCGGGGGGAACGGATGAGGGTGTGGTGGGGGTGAGGACGTCGTGGAGTACGCGGCGGACCGCCAGGCGTATCGCGGCGACCGCGGGATGTGGACCCATGTCCGTGTGTCCAATCGTTCCATATGGAGATGGTCGGAGCTGCGCGAGCTTCGAGCTTCAGTCACGCTGTGTGCGTCGATGGTGACAGAAGCGAGCCATTACCCGAGCATCGCACGCCCACCCCTGGCTCACGGTCCCTCGGACGGGTGATTACGGAAGCGTTCTACCCGGAGGTGGAGCTTCCGCTTCAGGCCTCCGACTTCCGGTGCACCCGCGCGACCCAGTCCGCCGGTTTGGCGATCTCCGCCTTGGTGGGGAGCGTGTTCGGGGACGTCCAGACCCTGTTGAACCCGTCCATGCCGACCGTGTCGACGACCGCCCGCACGAACCGCTCACCATCACGGTACTGCCGCAGTTTGGCGTCCAGACCCAGCAGCTTGCGCAGCGCCGCGTCCAGCCGTCCCGCACCACTCGCGCGCCGCTGCTGGAACTTCTCCCGGATCTCCGTCACCGACGGCACGACCGCCGGGCCCACGCCGTCCATCACATAGTCCGCGTGGCCCTCCAGCAGCGACATCACCGCCGTCAGCCTGCCGAGGATCTCCCGCTGGGCGGGCGTCTGGACCAGGTCGACGATGCTGCGGCCGCCCTCGCCCTCCCCCTCGTCCCGCGGGGGCCTGCCGCCCGCCAGCGACTGCGCCGCCTCCCGCACCCGCTCCAGCAGCGTCGCCGGGTCGACCTCCGTCTCGCCGAGGAAGGACTGGATCTCCCCCTCGATGTGGTCGCGCAGCCAGGGCACCGCCGTGAACTGCGTGCGGTGCGTCTCCTCGTGGAGGCACACCCACAGCCGGAAGTCGTGCGGATGCACGTCGAGCTCACGCTCGACGTGGACGATGTTCGGCGCCACCAGCAGCAGCCGTCCGCCCGCCGCCGACCCCGGCAGGTCGCGCGTGGCGGGCGCGAACGTCTCGTACTGCCCGAGCACCCTCGACGCCAGGAACGACAGCAGCATGCCCAGCTCGACACCGGTCACCTTGCCGCCCACCGCGCCCAGCACCGCACCGCCGGGCACGCCCGCGCGCCGGTCCTGCATCTTCTCCAGCAGCGGCCCCAGCAGGGCGCGGAACCCGGCGACGTTCGCCTTGACCCACCCCGGCCGGTCCACGATGAGCACCGGGGTGTCGACGGGAGTCCCCGGGTCCTGCCCCTCGGAGGTCCCTCCGGGAGGCGCCATCCGGGTGAACTCCCGGACGTGCCGCTCCGACGTCCTCGCGTGCCGCCGCAGCTCCGCGACCACTTCGCGCGCCGCGTCCCGGCCGATCTCCGGGCCCGGCCGCACGAGCCGCGTCGCGGTCGCCACCGCGAGCTTCCAGTCGACCATCTCCGCACCACCGATGCTCGTCATGCCTTCACCGTACGTGCTGCGCACAGCAACCGGTTAGGGGTTTCCCCACCCCTGGGGCTCCCTTGCGGGGCGAGGTGGCGAAGGTGGGCCGAGGGCAGACCGGAGAGTATTCCGGGGGCTCCGCCCCCGAACCCCCACGGGGGCTCCGCCCCTCGACCCCGCCGGGGCTGCGCCCCGAACCCCGCTGTGCGGCTGCGGCGCCCCGTCAGGGGCGCGGGGCCGTGACATTTCGCGGCTCCGCCGCGCGGGCGCGACCGATCGTGCCCCGTCAGGGGCGCGGGGAACTGCGCGAGCAACCACGCACGGTCCGCAGCCGCCGGACGGACACGGGTGACCGAGCTCGTAGGCGGCTTTTAGGGGCGCGGGGAACTGCGCGAGCAACCCCCACCGGACCCGCAGCCGCGTGCCCAGCGCAAGACGCGCCCCCAGTAGGCGCACCGCACCGATCAGCGACGGCACCCGCAAGACGCCACGGACGTGGCAAGGCGGTCGAGAACGCGCTGCGCCGCGTCCCCGTCCTTCGTCCCCGACGCCATGAACGCGAACGCGAGCAAGCGGCCGTCCGCGTCCACCGCCGTCCCCGCCAGCGTGTTGACCCCGGTCAACGTCCCCGTCTTCGCCCGGACCACCCCGCGGCCGGCCGCCCCGTCGTCGTCGCCGTGGCCGTAGCGGCCGCTCAGCGTGCCGCTGAAACCGGCGACGGGCAGGCCGGTCAGGACGGGCCGCAGCTCCGGGTGGGCGGGGTCGGCCGCGCGGACGAGGAGTCTGGCGAGGAGGGCCGCCGGGACCTGGTCCGCCCTGTCGAGGCCGCTGCCGTCCGCGATCCGGGCGCCGGTGAGCCCGAGCGCCTCCAGCCGCGCGGTGACCGCCTTCGCGGCGCCCTCGAAGCTCGCGGGCTGCCGGGAGGCGAGGGCGGTCTGCCGGGCGAGTGCCTCGGCGATGTCGTTGTCGCTGTTGGTCAGCGCGCGCTCGACGAGCGCGGAGAGCGGCGGCGAGGAGACGGCGGCGAGCCGCTCCGCCTTGTCGCCGCCCTTCCCCTTGTCGGCCAGGGTGCCGGAGGACGGGTCGCCCTCGACCTTGATGCCCTGCTCGTCCAGCAACTCGGCGAACTTCCTGGCCGCGTCCGCCGCCGGGTCCGTGCTGCGCGCCGCGGGCCCGTGGTCGGAGTCGTCGAGCCGGCCCTCGTCGGCCATCAGAGCGGTGACGGGCGCGATGTTGTCGTTCGGCCCGATCGGGTGCGCGGCCGGGCCGGAGTAGAGCGAGGTGTCGTAGGTGAGCTTGACGTGGTCCGTACCGCGCTCCCTGAGCTTGCGCGCGGTGGCCTCGGCGAGCGCCGGGAGGCTCGCGCTCGCGGGCTGCCGCGCGGCGTCCGCCTTGTCGGGGTGGGCGGTGAGGGTGGGGTCGCCGCCGCCCACGAGGACGATCCCGTCGTTCCCTGCCATCACCGTGGTCTCGATGCGGTGGTCGGGCCCGAGCGCGCTGAGCGCGGCCGCGGCGGTGGCCGTCTTGATCGTGGAGGCGGGGGTGTACGCGGTGTCCTGCGCGTAGCCGTACAGCTGTTTGCCCGTGGCCACGTCGTACACGGCCGCCGAGCGGTCGTCGCCGAGCGCCGAGTCCTTCAGCAGCGGGTCGAGCACGGCGGCGAGGCCGTCCTCGGTGGGCTGCCGCACGCCGGCACCGTCGGCCGCCGCGGCGAGCACGGGGGGTGCGGCAGGCGGGGCGGGCGCGGTACCAGCAGGGGCGTGCCGTTCACCGCCGCGCGCCGGGCGCGCGGCGGCGCGTTCGCGCTCCGCCTTCCGCTGGCCCGCCTCCCAGGGACCCGAGGCCCCCACGGCGACCGAGGCGACGGCCAGACCCGCCACGGCGGACACCGTGACGAGCCGCACGGTACGCCGTCGTTCCAGCGGGACGCTCCGCCACCGCTCACCCACCATGGACCAGCCCCTTTCGCCAGCACACACCCGCGTGAGAGACACTTAATCACTGCGCCTTGCCGCGAGCATGGCACCCGCTGTGTCACCCGTCCGGGAGGACGCAGCTTCACCGGACGAAGTGTTGATCATGGAGGAACCACCCGTGGAGTTCGACGTCACCATCGAGATCCCGAAGGGTTCGCGGAACAAGTACGAGGTGGACCACGAGACCGGTCGCATCCGCCTGGACCGCCGACTCTTCACCTCGACCAGCTACCCGGCCGACTACGGCTTCGTGGAGAACACCCTGGGTGAGGACGGCGACCCGCTGGACGCCCTCGTCATCCTGGACGAGCCGACCTTCCCGGGCTGCCTCATCAAGTGCCGCGCCATCGGCATGTTCCGCATGACGGACGAGGCCGGCGGCGACGACAAGCTGCTCTGCGTCCCGGCGAACGACCCGCGCGTCGAGCACCTGCGCGACATCCACCACGTGTCGGAGTTCGACCGCCTGGAGATCCAGCACTTCTTCGAGGTCTACAAGGACCTGGAGCCGGGCAAGTCGGTCGAGGGTGCGGACTGGGTCGGCCGCGCCGAGGCCGAGGCCGAGATCGAGGCCTCCTACAAGCGCCTCGAGGCGGCGGGCGGCGCCCACCACTGACCTCGCCGGTCGGGCTGACGACGCGCGGTTCCTGTTTCGTTCGTACGTGAACGACGGGGCCGCGCGTTTGTTTTTGCCTCCCGCCTACTGGGGTGCCTCTTGCGGTCGGCATGCGGCTGCGGGTCCGTTGTGGCTGGCCGCGCAGTTCCCCGCGCCCCTTACGGGGCCTGCGGCCCCGCCTATGGGGCGCAGCCCCATCAGGGGCGCGGGGAACTGCGCGCCAAGCCCCCACCGGCTTGTAGCCGCGCGCCGACCGCACGAGGCACCCCCATAGGCGCGGGGGTCCGGGGGCGCAGCCCCCGGTGGGGACGGCGTGCCACGGGGTGCCCCACCCCCGGTCAGAACC